>JAUSAU010000065.1 GCA_030652345.1 Coriobacteriia bacterium | reverse complement strand
GTCGGAGGCACCATCCCAGTGCCAGAACGTGGTCCCGGCGATGTCACGCGAGATCGAAGCGGACGGGAAGGTGCCGCGATACCAGCCGCCCGAACCGTTCGGGACGGCCGGCGACAGATGAAGGGCGGTGATGGGCGCGGGAGCCGGCTCGGCGAGCGTGACTTCCGCCGTGATGCTCGTTCCGGCGTTGCCGGCCATATCGGTGAAGCGGACCACGATGGTCTTCAGGCCGTTTCCGGCGGGCACCGTCACCGTCGTACGCAGCGACGGCGAGCACGCCACCGTGGCGGCGAACGAAGCGCCGCCGTCGACCGAGATACCGGCGTAACCCGGGCCCGACTCCGCGTCGGTCATCGTGGCCTCGACGCTGACGGCACGGGAGGCCGTCTCTGACTGCCCGCGGTTGACGACGCCGACGGCGCCCGGCGACAGCCCGTCGTACTTGACGGAGGCTGCGTGCTCCGGGGTCTCGGTGACGCCCGCAGATGAGACGGACCAGTAGTGCAGCGTGCGAGCGCCGTGATAGAGCCCGCCGTCGGGACGCTCAGGCAGACCGACGACAGCATTCGCGGCACCGCTCGAGGAGACCGTCGATGTCGTGTCCCAATGCCAGTACGTCGTTCCCGTGATGTCCCGCGAGATCGAGACCGTCGGGTACGCCGTGCGATACCAACCATTGAGCCCGTTGGGGACCGACGGCGAGACGGCGTGCGAGGTGACCGGCGCCGGCGGGCCGGTGAGCAGCGTGATCGTGGCGGTGTTCGAGTAACCGGACGATCCGGCGTCACCGACGGCCTTGACCCGATAGACGTACTGCACGTCCATCGCGACGGAGGTGTCCTCGGTGCTCGTGGTGTTGGCGACGAGGTTCTGGATCGGAACGAACGAGCCGCCGCCGCTGGCACGCTCGACGAGGAACCGCAGCTCGTTGTCTGACGCGTCGGTCCATGACAGGCTCACGCGCGGCGCGGGGATGCCCGGGGAGGCCGCGAGGCCGGTCGGAGCAGTCGGGAGTGTGGGGGCGACCGTGGTCCACGTGCCCCTCCAAGCCCAACCCTTCTGACCGGTCGACCATGCGGGGAACGTCGTGTCGTGGCCGACCACGATCGGAGGCGCGCCGACCGTACCGACCGGGAAGACGACGCAGGTCAGCAGGCGCACATTCTGCTGATCGTGCCACTCCTGGATGCGCGACACCGTCCACGTGGCTCCGCCGTCGGTCGTGCGCCAGACCATCTCGTAATCCCCGACGATCATGCCGTCGGTCGCATTCCTGAACGCGAGCGACCGGGCGCCGCTCTCCGACGCTCCGTAGCCTGCGAGCAGGGGCAGGGCGTGCGCGACCCACGTCGCACCACCGTTGCCGGATGTCCAGTACGCCGCGCTGTCACCGACAGCGATCAGGTTCGTCCCGCCCACGTAGGAAACGCCGCGCATCTGCCCGGGGGACGATGAGGCGGCGATCCAGGACCCTCCCGAGAGGTAGATCGGCTGTCCGTTACCGACCGCCACAGCGTGCGTCGCATCCAGCACCGCGATCGCACGCAGATCGACACCGGCACTGGGCGCGCGCAACT
Source organism: Coriobacteriia bacterium (assembly GCA_030652345.1). The sequence continues at coordinate 9,509 of JAUSAU010000065.1, read as the reverse complement.
CACTCCACGTCAGGCCGCCGTCGGTCGTACCGAGGATGCCCAAGCCGTCGCCGACCGCCCAACCGGTGTTCGCGTCGGCGAACGCCACTGCGCGCAACGCCTTGCCCGTCCAACCGGCGGCGGTCGTCGTGGTCCACGACATGCCGTCGAAGCGCGCGATCGTGCCCTCGCCGCCGACCGCGACGACGCAGGTCGTGCTCACTGCGACGACGCCGTTCCAGTCGATCCCGGAACCGGGGACCGTGACGACCTGCCACGACGCTCCCGCGTTCGCGGTCCTCACGCACAGCGGCGCGTGTACCTTGCTGACCTGCTGGTTGGGTATCTGTCCGCCCACGGCCCAACCCGTCGAACTCGAGACGAACGAAGCGGACTCGAGCGCGCCGAGGGCAGCGCCCGTGATCGGATCGCCCAGTCCGTCCCTCGGGTCGTCGGGCCCGTAGTAGGTGTGATCGGCCCACGACAGCGTGTCACCGAACGCCGCGCAGGGCGATGCGACAAGCCCCGCCGACAGCACGAGCGAGACGAGCAGGATCTGGAACAGGCGTTGCAGCTTCAGCATTGTTGAGAGCACCTTACCCGTTGGGTGTCGGTCGGCCCGCGAAGGACCCACCACATCCCAGCCACCGCCGTGCCAAGCGCGGCGTCCGGTGCCGGGACGCGCTCCAACTATACAACCGCTGCGCAAGCGCGCTTCCCCGGGATCTCGGATCGGCGCGTCTGTGCCACGCGCGGTGACCGCCCGTCTCGCACCCCGCCCGCGGGTACATAGTCGACAACATCGACGAGACAGGCGCCCACTGATGTCCTCACCCGTGATCCTGCTCTTCACCGACGACCTGCGCCTCGCCGACAACCCGACCGTGGCCGCCGCTATGGCGAGCGGACGCGCGATAGTGCCGGTCTTCGTCGACGATCCCGTCCGAAGCGCACGCCGGACACGGGGCGCCGGAGCGATGTGGCTGCGGCGGTCGCTCGATGCCCTCGACGCTTCGCTGCAGACTCGCGGATCGCGGCTCATCCGTCGGACGGGTGCTGCACCGGAGGTACTCGCGGCGCTCGCGCGGGAGATCGGCGCCGATACCGTGTTCCGCTCCCGCCGGAGATGGCCCGAGCACCTGGCGACCGATAGCACGATGGACGCGGCGCTCGCGGAGGCAGGCGTCCGCGTCGTCACACGCGACGTCGAGCTCCTGCACGACCCGGCAGAGGTCACTTCGGCCGCCGGGACGCCGTACACGGTGTTCTCGCCGTTCGCCCGCACAGCGCGGGAGCATCTGCACCTCGGAGGCCTCGGCGGGGCCCCGGCCTCGATCCCGGCCCCGGAGTCGTGGCCCGAGTCACACGTCCCGGCGCCCGACCTGCGACCCGGAGACGACGATCAGCTCGATGCGGGCGGCTGGGAGCCGGGCGAGGCCGGCGCACGGGATCGACTCGACCGATTCCTGGCCGATGCGCTGGCGGACTACGCCGACGAGCGCGACGTACCCGGCCGGCGCGGGACGTCCATGCTCTCCCCCCATCTCCGCCACGGTGAGATCTCGGCCGCTCGAGTCTGGACGGCCGCTGAGGAAGCCGGCTGCGCCGAGCCGTTCCTCCGACAACTGCTCTGGCGCGAGTTCGCGTACAACCTGCTCGAGGCGTTCCCCCATACCGTCGAACGACCGCTTCGCGACGGGTTCTCGACGTTCCCGTGGAGCCGAGACGACGAGGGACTCGCGTCGTGGCAGCGCGGGGAGACCGGCTTCCCCATGGTCGACGCGGGCATGCGCGAACTGGCTGCGACCGGATGGATGCACAACCGGTCCCGCATGGTGACCGCGTCCTTCCTCGTCAAGGACCTTCTCCTGCCGTGGCAGTCCGGTGCCGCGTGGTTCGCGCAGGGGCTGTTCGACGCTGACACGGCGAACAACACCTTCGGCTGGCAGTGGGTCGCGGGCTCGGGTGCTGATGCGGCCCCCTACGTGCGTGTGTTCAACCCCGCGACCCAGGGCACGCGTTTCGACGCGGACGGCTCATACGTGCGCCGATGGTTGCCCGAGCTCGCGGCCGTTCCCGACCGCTGGATCCACCACCCCTGGGAGGCTCCCGCCGACGTTCTGGCGCGTGCCGGCGTGACGATCGGGTGCGAGTACCCGGCTCCCATCATCGACCACGCTGAGGCGCGGCGGCGCGCTCTCGCCGTCTTCGCGGCGCTCAAGAGAGCGGCGCCCTGACGCAGCCGGAACGACGAAGGGCGCACCCGGCGAAGTTGCCGGTGCACCCTTCGAGGATCCGCGCTGGCGGAGGCGCGTGCGAATCGAACACACCCGGGACGCTCTTCACGCCCCACGCTGGTTTTGAAGACCAGGCCCGGCACCAGCCGAGAACCGCCTCCAAGCATTTGGATTGTGGGGCCGCCTGTGTGGGGTGTCAACGGAGCCCACGGTGCACCGTCGGTGAGCACGGCCGCGGGTGGGCGGCCCCGGGCCTTCCCTAAGGAAAGACTCACTCCCCCCTCATCTCCGTCTCATGCGCCCGACCGATGCTGTGAACCGGTGTCCGCGTAGGAGGTGAGCCCCATCATGCGTCTTCGAACCGCTCTCATGACCCACCCGCTGGTGACCCTGGCGATTCTGCTGGGTGTCGTCGGCGCGGCCTTCGCCTCCGTCCCGGCGTTCAAGGCCTCGGAAGCTCCCGCCTTCTGCAACTCCTGCCATGAGATGCAACCCTTCTACACCGCCTGGAGCGCAGGGGCTCACCGGAACACGGACTGTGTCGACTGCCATGTGGACCCCGGCACCTGGAACCACGTCACCCACAAGGTGATCGCGGCCAAGGAGCTGTGGGTCCATGTGGCGGGCGACCCGAAGTTCCCGGGAGGCGACGTCGAGGTACCCAACGAGCGGTGCCTGCGCTGCCACGCCGACATCACGAACAAGGTGACGCCGTCCGGCTTCTCGCATCGCCAGCACGCCGGCAAGGCGAACTGCATCCAGTGCCACCGTGAGACCGGACACAAGGTCTCGATCTCCGCTCTCAAGAAGGCGGGCATCCTGAAGCCCGGAACGTCGGATACGCAGGGGCGTGCCCTCAGCGTGCAGACGTCGGGCAGCATCGAGTCCACGGTCGCGCTTCACGTGAAGGTGACCTGTACGGAGTGCCACGATCTGGCGAAGACGGCGTGCGCGACATGCCATCAGCCGAAGCATCAGGCCCGCGGGGCGTGTTCGACATGCCACCGACCCGGCCCGGCATGGGCGTTCGCACATCCGGCCTCGACCGACTGCGTCTCGTGCCACAAGGCGCCGACGAAGCACTTCCCGGGCACCTGCGCCACGTGCCATAGCCCGGCCGCCGGCTTCAAGGCCGCGTCGTTCGATCACGTCGGAGCGACGGCGTGCACGTCGTGCCATGCGGCCCCCGCGCGCCACTTCTCCGGCTCCTGCACGAGTTGTCACTCGCCGTCCACCCCGTTCAAGAAGACCGTATTCCGCCACACGTCCAACGACTGCGCATCGTGCCACCCGCGCCCGAGCGGCCATCGCAGCGGGGCATGCGCGACCTGCCACACGAACCCCGGATCGTCATGGGCGTTCAGCCACCCGTCATCGACTTCGTGCGCCTCATGTCACCGGGCGCCAGCCAAGCACTTCGGTTCGTCGTGCAGTACCTGTCACACGCCGCGTATCGCGTTCGCGAGGACCGTCTTCAGGCACAAGGCGTCGATGAACTGCGGTCAGTGCCACAAGGCGCCCGCGAACCACTACGGCAGCACGTGCAGGACGTGCCACACCCCGGGCAAGGCGTTCGCGAGCGCCGTGTTCAAGCACAGCGCCGGGCTCAACTGCGCAACCTGTCACAAGGCGAAGCACCGCGGCTATCCGGTCTCATGCGCCTCCTGCCACACGAGGCCCGGGTCTTCATGGGCTCACACGCACCCCTCCTCGAGGTCATGCGCTTCCTGCCACTCCGCCCCCTCCAACCACTACGGCACATCCTGCGCGTCGTGTCACAGTCCGAGCCGCGCATGGTCGAGCGCCACCTTCAGCCATCCGCGCGTCCAAGAGCACACCTACCGCAGCTTCCCGTGCGTCAGGTGCCATCCGAACGGGTATTCATCGCACTACTGCAGTTGCCACCCGGGAGGAAGGCCCCCAAGTGACTGACAAGCACGCCTTCAACGATCAAGCCCCCGATACGGCGCCCCTCAGTGGGCGCCGTTCGTCGCCCGAGAACGCTCGACAGGATCCGAGACGACGCCTCCTGCGCTGGCTGCTCTGGGGCGGCCTGGCGATCGTCGTGCTGGCGGCCACGGCGGGTTCGCTCGTCTATACGGAACGCTCCGAGTTCTGTCCGACCTGCCATGAGATGACGCCGTACTACTCGGCCTGGCAGGCGAGCGGACATGTCGGGAAGGCGCAGTGCGTCGACTGCCACGTCGACCCCGGTGTCATCGCGCACCTCGCCCACAAGCCGATCGCCCTGAAAGAGGTCTGGGACCATTTCACGGCCGACAAGCGCTACCCGAACTACACGGTCGAGGTCCCGAACGGGCGCTGTATCCAATGTCATCCCAGGGTGGAGAAGAAGATCGGCTCTCGCTTCTCGCACGCGCTTCACCAGAAGAAGGCACGCTGTCAGGACTGTCATGCGATCACCGGCCATGAGGTCTCGCTCGACTCGTTGCGTGTCGCCGGCATCCTGAAGGAGGGAGCGGGCCCGCCCCCGGTCCCGACCGGCGTGAAGCCCTCCGCGGCGCCCGGCCACATGGTGGTCGTGTGCCAGAAGTGCCACGACCAGGCGAAGATGAAATGTACGACCTGTCATCAGGCGCCCCACGAGCCCAAGGGCCAGTGCTCCGAGTGTCACAAGCCGGGAAGCCGGTTCGTGTTCGTCCACCCGGTGTCGAACGCGGACTGCGGGTCGTGCCACAAGAAGCCTGCGAAACACCGCGCGACGACAGCACCCTGCACCACGTGTCACCGCGGCGGAAGCAAGACCTGGGCGTTCGCGCATCCCACCGCCAAGAACTGCGGGAGCTGCCACAAGGCCCCGGCGAGGCACTACGGGACAGCCTGCGCGGGCTGCCATACGCCACGCGTCCCGTTCGCCCGAGCGCACTTCAGCCACCCCGGCGGTACCGGAGAGCACAGCTACCGCAGTTTCCCCTGCGTGAAGTGCCACCCCCGCAACTACACGACAGCGAGCTGCACGTGCCACGGTGGCAGGCCTCCGCGCGGAGACTGATCCCGAAAGCCGCGTGACGGGGGTCGACAGACCGGACGGACGCGTGGCAGTACATCGAGGACGCACGGTCCCCGGCGCGAGATCACTCTCGCGCCGGGCCCCTATTCGCGCAGGTCACAGCGATGAGAGTCTTCTCATCTCGGTCTCATGTACTCCTTAGGCGGCACGCCGAGACTCCTGGTGAGCCGCGTTGACCGCGGCACCCACGGAGGAAGGAACCACTGATGCGCGAATTCTTCGCTCGTCCGGCCTGCAAATGGGGGACGTTCGCACTACTCGTCGCTGCAGCCGCAGTCTTCGCATCCGTTGCGGTCGCTGCAGCCGCCGCACCCGTCATCCCTGAGGGAGCGGTCGCACCGCCGAACCATGCGCCCGGCGACTGCACCACAGCGGGCTGTCACACGTATGCACCTCCCGTGACGCCGGGCGGCGGCGGCACGGTGGCCGACTCGGACGACTGCACCGATACGCCGGGTGCGATCGACTCGGACGACTGCACCGACACCGTCGGCACGCCGTGCATCGACGACTGCACCGACACGCCGGATGCGATCGAGTCGGACGACTGCTCCGACACGATCGAGACCGAGGATGCTGACGACGCCAGCGAACGTGTGTCCGAGGCCGCCCATGAGGCCGCCGAACGGGCAGCCGATCAGGCCGCTGACGCGACGGAGTCAGACGACCACGAGGGCTCCCACGACGCCACCACGCGCACGTCGGCCCGCTCGTCGGATCACGGCACGCGCACCCGTTCGTCGGCTCGCCGTACCGGCTCGGCTTCCGCAGAGCATGCGCCCGCCGCAACGGGCGGCGGCACGGTGGCCGACTCGGACGACTGCACCGATACCGACGACTGAGCAGCGTGACGTGACGCCGACCACGTAGTCGGCGGGCGCCGCTGTCTTCGTATCGATGAGAGCCGTGTGAGAGAACTCTCACGCGGCTCTCATCCCCGAATCACGTGAGCGTCCGATACTGTTGTGTCGATCGCACAGAAGCGTATACCGTCGGCGGTGTACCATACGTACGGTCAGTCGTCACCGGAGGATCCGTTGCCCAACGCCGATCGCAGCAGCACCCAGATCATGCGCCACGCGGTGACCGCCGCAGTGGCCGCTGCTCTCGCGCTGCTCGTCGTCGCCGCCGGTGCGTTCGCGATGTCGCACGTCCCCCGGGAGACACCGCACGACGAGGACCTGCCGAGCGTGACCACCAACCGCTCCCTGGGTACGCCCGGCACGGTCGCCATCCCGACGCCGCCCGGGGGCGCGACCTCCTCGGCGTCGACCGCCCACCCGTCCGGCTCCTCGGCCGCGGGCCACCCATCCGCCCCGGCAAAGCCCTCGTCGGGCTCCATGCAGAAGCCGCCCACGCCCCCGAAACCCCCGTCGGTCGAGCCCAAGCACGGGTCCGAAGATGAGGAGGACCGCGAGGTGATCGTTCCGGAACCGCGTGAGAGCGACGACAGCGACAGTGAGAGCGACAAGGATCCGGGTACCAAGGACTCCAAGAGCGACTGAGCGTCACCCGGTCACCGCGGGTCACGAGCCGAAGGGACGCCGATCGTGAGGATCCTGCTCGTCGAAGACGAGGACCGCATCGCATCGTTCATCACCAAGGGGCTCCAGGCCGAGGGACACGCCGTCGAGCGGACGGCCAGCGCTCTTGAGGGCGCGCACCTCGGCGTCGACCGGGAGTACGACCTCGTCCTGCTCGACCTCATGCTGCCCGACGGGCACGGATCCGACGTGCTCAAGGCCGTGCGTGCCGCCCGACCCGACCTCCCCGTCGTGATCCTCTCCGCGCTTGGCGAGGTCGACGACAAGGTCGAGCTCCTCGACCTGGGCGCGGACGACTACCTGACCAAGCCGTTCGCCATGCGTGAGCTCTCCGCGCGCGTGCGTGCGAATGCGCGCCACGGCCAGGCAGCATCCCGCGTCGTGACCGCCGGCGCGCTGGAGCTGGACACGCGGACCAGGGTCGCCCGCAACGGCGAGACTGTCGCCGACCTGCCTTCACGTGAGTTCGCCCTGCTCGCGTATCTGATGCGCCATGCGGGTCAGGTACTCACCCGCCAGCAGATCCTCGACGCCGTGTGGGGTTTCGACTTCGACACCGGCAGCAATGTCGTGGACGTCTACATCGGCTACCTGCGCCGCAAGCTCGATCTCCCCGGAGAACCTTCGGTGATCGAGACCGTGCGTGGAGCAGGATACCGTGTTCCCGCGTGACCGGATCTCCATGAGCGCTCGCGTCGCGGTCGCAGTGACCGCGGTGCTGGCGCTCGGGGTCCTTGTCCTCTCGGTCGCCGCTTACTGGCGGGTCGCCGACCGGCTCAACGGCGACCTCGACCGTGCGCTCCTGCGCGAGGCGGAGGCGTACTCGGCCGCGCTCAAGCAGGATGCGGACGACGTCGACTTGCGCGCGGCCACACGGACGTACCTCGAGGCCCGCTCACAGTCCTTCTCGACGGTCCACCCGATCCTGATCGTGCGCTTCTCCGATGGGCGCATACAATCCAACACCGATCTGCGGCTCGAGGACGCGACGACGAACCGGACCGCGCTCAGGACCACGAGTGCGCGCCGGACGTTCATCGACCTGGCCTACAAGGGGCTCGATTACCGGGCCGCCACCGTCCCGATCACGGGCACTGATGGGACGGTGCTCGCCGTGTTCGAAGCGGCGCTCCCCACGGCCGAGACGCGTGCGCTCGGGACGCAACTCCTTCTGACCCTGGCGGTCGCCGGCTTCGCCGTCACGCTCGTGGGTGCGCTCGTGGCCGTGTGGGCGGCCCGCGCGTCGCTGACACCGCTCACCCGCGCAGCAGCGACGGCGTCCCGCGTGACGCAGTCCTCGCTCACCGAACGCATCAGCTACGGCGGCCCGAACGACGAGGTGGGCAGGATGGTCGCCTCGATCAACGCGATGCTCGACAGGCTCGAGATCTCCTTCGGTGAGCAGCGACGATTCATCGCGGACGCCTCGCATGAACTGCGCACGCCCCTCGCGGTCGTCTCCGGGCATGCCGAGCTGCTGCGCGACGCCGAGATGAGCGAGACAGAACGCAGCGAGGAGCTCGATCTGATCGCCGACGAGGTCGCACGCATGGGCAGGCTGGTGGACGACCTGCTCTCGCTCGCCCGACTCGAGACCAGTGGAGCGCTCCCGCATCAGCCGCTCGAGGTCGCGACACTGGTGCAGGAAGCTGCGGCACGCGGCCGAGGCCTGGGTGACCGCGTGATCACCGTCGAGAGCGCCTCGGGCCTCTGGGTCTCGGGCGATCCCGACCAGCTCATGCAGGCGCTGCTCAATCTCGTCGGCAACGCGGTCGCACACACCACTCTCGGCGGCAGTGTCCGCGTCTCCGCGACCGGCGACGCCGGGGCCGTGAGGATCTCGGTCGAGGACGACGGCACGGGGATCCGCACGCAGGACCTGCCTCGGATATTCGACCGGTTCTACCGGGCGCAAGGCCCGCGGGCGGGCGACGGAGGAGGCTCCGGACTCGGCCTCGCCATCACCAAGCGGCTCGTCGAGCTGCACGGCGGCACCATCGCAGCGGCGAACCGACCGGGGCGCAGCGGCGCACTCTTCATCATCGAGCTGCCCAGGACCCCGGAGCCGCGCTAGGCCGCGTGCTCTGAGGCCGGCGAGGCCCCCGTCAGCGGCCGGTACGCAGCGTGCGGACGTCACCTTCGCGCTTCGTGACGCCCTGAGCATCGAAGTACTCCAGGAGCGGCACCACGTACTTGCGGCTGGTGCCGAGTATGTCGCGGGCGTCACTGGCGAGCATCGACGGATGCACGGCCAGATAGTCGGCGATGCGCGCCCGAGCTCCCTCCACCGCCTCCGCGGAGAAGTGCATGTCCGGTCCGAGGCGGACGACGCGCCCGGCGGCGACGAGTTTGGTCAGCGCCTTCCGTGCGACGGCCACATCGACTCCGGCCACACCTGCGACCTCGGCGACCGTGCCGGTGGCGAGCCCCTGCGTCCGCAGTACCGGCAGCAGCGCCTCGAGAGCGGCGTCCTCCTCCGCGAGCGCCGCGGCGGCGGCCTGCGGATGGCGCACTTCCCCCCCGACGAGGCGGACGAGCCCACGCTCGGCGGCCGACGCGAGCACGGCGTCGAACACCTTGGGCGGGACCCGGCGATCCACCTGGTCGCGCAGCGCGCCGGCCGCCAGCCCCGTGGACTTCGGATGGGCATCGTGGAAACGCAGGAGTGCCTCAACGGTGCCGATCATCAGACGCTCGAGGCCGTCCGCCGAGACGAAG
>JAUSAU010000049.1 GCA_030652345.1 Coriobacteriia bacterium | reverse complement strand
GGCCGTCCGCCGAGACGAAGTAGGTGTCGGGACCGACCTTGAGCCTGATGAGCGCAGCAGCTCGATTGAGCTCGTCGGCGACACCCGCGCGTGGGACGCCGAGCGCCGCGGAGACCTGTGCCGAGGTCATCGGCACACCCCTGGAACCGAGCAGGCCGACGGACGCGCTCGACAGGTCATGCCGGACGAGCGCATCGAGCAGGTCACGCTCGCTCGCGCGAAGATGCGTCCGCCGCGGCGGCAGGGCGTCGAGCACGACGCCGCCGCCGATGGTGAAGACCGGCGAGTAGGAACGGACGATGAAACGGTCGTCGTAGCGGGGTGCGACGGGGTCTTCGAGACGCAGCTGCGCGTAGGCGCTCTCTCCCGGCTGCAGTTCGCCGATGTCGTCCATGAGCAGCACCCGCCCGAGCACCTCCCGCGTGCCGTGGTGCACGTGCACGCGAGCGCCGCTCACGAACGGCTTCTCGTTGCCCGGCAGATAGGTGAAGCGCGCGTCGAAGCGGTCGGTGACGCTCAGCGTCCCGGGGGCGGCGATGACCTCTCCCCGATCGATCTCGTCCTTGTCGAGTCCGGCGATGTTGAGCGCCACGCGCTGCCCGGCCACCGCTTCGTCCGTCGCCTTCGAGTGCACCTGCACGCCGCGTATGCGGCCGGTGCGGCCCGACGGCAGGACCTCCACAGGATCGTCCCGCTTCGCCGTGCCCGACCACATCGTCCCCGTGACGACGGTGCCGGCCCCCGAGATGGTGAAGACGCGGTCGACGGGCAGTCGCATCGGCAGCGCGGCATGCCGGGCGGGCGCGTCACCGGCAACCGCGTCGATGGCCGCCCGCAGCTCATCCAGGCCCGCGCCGGTGCGCGCCGAGACCGGGACGATCGCCGAACCGGCGATGGACGTGCCCTCGATGAGCCGCCCGACATCTTCTGAGACCATCGCAAGCCAGTCGGGATCGGCGAGGTCGGACTTGGTGATGGCGACGACGCCCTTCGGGATGCCGAGCAGGTCCACGATGGCGAGGTGTTCGCGCGTCTGAGGCATCACGCCGTCGTCAGCAGCGACGACCAGGAGGACGACATCGATCCCGGTGGCACCGGCGACCATCTGCCGCACGAAGCGCTCGTGCCCGGGGACGTCCACGACGCCGAGCGCCCGCCCGCTCGGCAACTCGAGCCGGGCGAAGCCCAGCTCGATGGTGACGCCCCGCTCCTTCTCCTCGGGAAGGCGATCCGGGTCGGTACCCGTGAGCGCCTTGACCAGGGCGGACTTGCCGTGGTCGATATGCCCGGCGGTGCCCAGGACGAGCGAGGACATGGCCCTACTCCCCCGCAGCGATCGCCGCGAGGCGGTCCGCAACGAGGTCCGCTTCCGGCCCGGTCAGGGTCCGCGGGTCGATCAGGACGTTCCCGTCCTTGATGCGCGCGACGATCGCCGGCTCGCCCAGACGCAGGCGCGACTCGAGGTCGTTGGCGCTCATCGCCCGAGGGGTGAGCGCGACGACCGTCGTGGGGATGTCCGCGAGCGGCAGAGCACCGCCGCCGGCCCGCGAGACGTCGGCGAGGACTCCGACGATGAAGGCATCCGCGCACTCGCGTGCGATCCGGTCCGCAAGCGCACGTGCGCGCGCCCCGACGGATCCGCCGGACTCCGTGAGCATCGCGAGCGTGGGTATCTCGCGCAGGGCCCGTTCGGGGTCGAGATAGAGCCGCAGCGTCGCCTCGAGGGCGGCCAGCGTCATCTTGTCGAGGCGCAGTGCCCGGGCGAGCGGATGCTTCTTCAGCCGGTCGATGGTGGCCCGCTTGCCCGCCAGGATGCCCGCCTGCGGACCGCCGAGCAGCTTGTCTCCCGAGACCGAGACCAGATCGGCGCCCGCCTCGACCGCCGAGCGCACGGTCGGCTCGTCGGGCAGCCCGTACGGCGCGAGGTCGATGAGCACGCCCGAGCCCTGGTCCTCGAAGACCGGGACTCCATGCTTCGCCCCGAGCTCGACGAGCTGCGCGAGCGAGACCTCCTGCGTGAACCCGACCACCCGGTAGTTGCTCGAATGGACCTTGAGCAGGAGACCGGTCTTCGGCGTGATGGCGTTCTCGTAGTCGCGCACGTGGGTCTTGTTCGTGGCACCGACCTCGACCATCTTGGCGCCCGACTGTCGCATGATGTCCGGGATGCGGAAACTGCCGCCGATCTCGACCAGTTGGCCGCGGCTGACGATCGCCTCCTTGCGGGCCGCCAGCCCTGCGATGCCCAGCAGCGTGGCGGCCGCGTTGTTGTTGACCGCCATCGCGGCCTCGGCGCCGGTGACGTCGCAGATCAGACGCTCGACATGGACGTGGCGGCTGCCCCGCTCGCCGCTGGCGACGTCGTACTCGAGCGTCGAGTAGTTGGCGGAAGCGTCGACGACCGCGCGGAGAACCGCCTCCGGCAGACGGGAGCGACCGAGGTTCGTGTGGACGATGATCCCCGTCGCGTTGATGACGGGCCGCAGACTCGACCGCATGCGCGTCGACACCGTCGCGATCGCATCGTCCGCGATCGAATCGTCGTCGAAGACGACGGACTCACCGGCCACGATGCGCGCACGCAGGGCATCGACGGCGTCGCGGACCGCGTCGAGCACGACCGCGCGCGAGGCCGACTCGGCCAGGGCGGAGAGGTCGGACCGCTTCAGCAACTCATCGGTCTTGGGGAGGGAGCGCAGGAGCGCCTGCTTGTCCATGCGCACGATTCTACCCGACCGTCCGTGCCCGGCGCGCCCTGCCTGTCGGGGCGCCGCTCAGGAGACGGTCACGACGTCGGAATCGCCCGCGAGCACGCCGACGCTGCCGGCCATGTCGCCGACCTCGCCGACCGCCAGTGCGTCCTTGAGCCCCAGGTAGTCCAGACAGGTGCCGCACGCCTTGACGACGACGCCCTTCTCCGCGAGCAGGCGCACGTCATCGAGCACCTCGGAGCCCTCGCAGACCAGACGGACGCCGCCGTTCATGAACATCACGCGAGCAGGGACCGCCTCGGTGCGAGCGAGCGAGTGGATGAGATTGCGCATGAGGACGCGGCCGAGCTCTTCGTCACCCGAGCCGAGCCGATCGGTGATGATCCAGAAGGTCTTGGCCATGCGGGCCGTCCTCTCCGTGATTCCGATTGCAGAAGGAACACTTCAGGAACGACTATACCGCTGTGGTCGCGCGGCGAGTAGCGTCAGCCCGTCTACAGGACGGTGATGTGACCGGCCGCGCCCGCCGTGACACTCCCGACCACAGCCGGGGTGACGCCGCGCGAGGTGAGGGCTTCGAGGAGCGCTCCGGAGCGCTCGAGCGGCACCGACATCAGCATGCCGCCACTCGTCTGCGGGTCGCAGAGCACTCGCCACACCGCCAGGTCGGCCTCGGGCGAGTCGGGACCATCGGGAGCCGGATGCGCGTCCCATCGGGCGAAGTCGCGCGTGTACGCGATGACGTCCGCGGTCCGACCCGGCACGACGCCGCCCGCTGCATAGTCGAGCACCCGCTCGAACAGGGGCAGCGCATCGAAGACGAGCTCCGCCGACACTCCGCTGCCCCGGAGCATCTCGTGCAGGTGCCCGAGGATGCCGAAGCCCGTCACGTCGGTCCCGGCGTTCACGCCGACCTCGGCCATCGCCTCGCCCGCCGCCCGGTTCAGCGCCGCCATCGACTCGATCACATCGCGCGCGGTCTCCTCGGTCTCGAGTCCGCGCTTCAGCGCCGTCCCGATCACGCCGGTACCGAGTGGCTTTGTCAGGACGAGCACGTCCCCGGGCTTCGCACCCACGTTGCGCACGACCTTCGACGGATGGACGACCCCCATCACGGAGAGCCCGAACTTCGGCTCCTTGTCGTCGATCGTGTGGCCTCCGACGACGACCGCGCCGGCCTCACGGCAGACGTCGCCGCCCCCGCGAAGCACCTCGGCGACGACATCGGGACCCAGCGAACACGGGAACGCGACAAGATTGAGTGCGGTGAGCGGGCGCCCGCCCATCGCGTAGATGTCGGAGAGCGCGTTGGCCGCGGTGATCCGACCGAAGTCGTAAGGATCGTCGACGATGGGCGTGAAGAAGTCGACCGTCAGGAGCAGCGCGGTATCGTCGTCCAGCACGTAGACGGCAGCGTCGTCCGCGGTCTCGAACCCGACCATGACCTTGTCGGATTCACCCGGGACGAGTTTGTCGAGAATGGCCTGCAGGTCCGCCGGACCGTACTTGGCGGCTCAACCGGCCTTCGAAGACATCTGTGTGAGCCTGACCGGCTCCGCCATGACGTGCCCCTCTCCGCACAGCAGTCCCGCGTGGGTCGCGCACACGAGCATGAATACCCGCGCGTATGACAACCATACAGGAACCGTGTGTCAGGAGAGCGCCTCAGGCACCGGTCAGACGAGCCAGGACGCGGCGCACGAACTCGAGCCGATGCTCACGCTTGCCCGCGAGCGTGACGAAACGAGCGATGACCTGCCGCGTCTCGCCGTCGTCGCAGAGCCGGTAGCGTACGCCGGCCTCGGGGTCGATGCCGTCCTCAAGAAGGACGGCATTGTCGACCAGCCGGGTGAGTGCCGGGACGAGGTCGTGTTCCTGCCTGCCCAGAACCACGCACAGCGACGGGACCGTCTCGCTGACATGCGGGTTGCTGTTCAGATAGATGACGAGGTCCCACGCGGCGAAGGACACGACGTTGGCGTCGACGAACGCGTCGACGTCAGGGTCTCCCACGTCCCACCGCGAAGCCATCGGCACGACCTTCCCTCTGTCCCGGACCGGCGACCCCCCGCCGACGGCCCCACCGGCGAACCGGCCACGACCCCTATGCGTGATCGCGGCGCGGCGTCACGTCCTCGTCGCGCGGAAACGGCGCGACAGGACGAGTGAACAGGAATCCCTGGCCGTAGCCGACGCCCAGCTCGAGCAACTTCGCGAGCTCTTCAGCGGTCTCTATACCCTCGGCTATCAGCCGGACACCGACGCGGTCGGCGAACGTGACCATGCTCGACATCAACTGAGCGCGGATCTCGTCCGCGTCGATCCCCCTGACGAGCGACATATCGACCTTGAGCCACTCCGGCTTGACCTCCGCCAGGACCTGCAGTGAGCCGTAGCCCGCGCCGGCATCGTCCACGGCGACCTTGAAGCCGAGCGCACGCAGGTACTCCAACGTGGAGCGGAACGACGCGAAGTCGTTGATGGCGGTGCGCTCGGTGATCTCAAGCACGATGCGATCCGGCGTGATCTCGGAATCGGCCAGCAGCGCCGTGAACATCACATCGCGCAACTCCGGGTCTGCGATCGCCTCCGGCTCGATGTTGAGGAAGAGCAGCCGCCCCTCCGGCAACGCGCCGGCAGCCCTGATCGCCTTCTGACGGCACAGGCGCTCGAGCCGCAGGACCAGGTCGGCGTCGTAGGCGACCTTGAAGAGCTTGTCCGGGCGTTCGAACTCCCCCGCGGGTCCGCGGGAGAGCGCCTCGTATCCGATGATCGTGAAGTCCGACAGGTCGTACACGGGATGCACGAGCGTGGTGACCTCGCCGTTCTCGATGATCGACCGCAAGCGGGCCTTCCGCTCCGCGGCATCCACGGCCTCGCGGGTCGACGACTCGTCGAGCGCGCGCTCCAGGCCGTCGTGCACGACCCGCTCGAGGCGCATCGTGTCGTCGGCGCGGATGATGGACGAACCGACGTAGCAGCCGAACTTGCGGTAGAGCGCGGGCGGCATCGCCGCCTCCAGATCCTCGCGGACCTTGGCCTCGACCCGGTGGGCGAGATCGTGGATGTCCTTCTCCGCGACCAGCTCACTGTTGCGCGGCGGAGAGAGCACGATGACGAAGGAGTTGCCCGAGATCATGAGCTCGGCGACGATGTCCGAATCCCTCAGGTAGGTGCCGGCGATGCCCTCGAGCGCCTGCGCAACCTCGCGCATCACCTCGTCGAAGACCTTCCAGCCGTAGATCTCCTCGATCTTGGAGTACCGCACGATGTTGAGGCACAGCAGGGAGACCTCGCCGCGCTCGGACAGCAGCGCACGGATCCTCGGGAAGAGCAGCGGGGTGGTGGGAAGGCCCGTGACCGAATCGAACAGGAGGCGGCGCAGTTCAGGGTGCTTCTCGATGGCGTCGTGCAACTCAAGCCACGACTCGAGCAGGTACTCCCGGATCGCGCTGTCGTGTGCATCCACTCGAGTGACCGTCCTCCCCCGAACCCTGTCGTCAGTCTAGCACCCGCTCGCAGCCGCGCCTCCGGCCTACGCCCACACCAATCGGAGCGCCGTCGCACCGTTGGGCCCGAGTGGTACCCCGAACTCCTTGCCGCCGACCTGCGCCGGCGCGCCGCCGCGGACATCCGCGACCGTGGCGACCGGACGTTCGGTCGTGAATGCCGCCGTCACGCGCTCGGGCGTGTGATTGAGCATGACGAGGATATCGTCGTCATCGCCGGTGAAGAGCGCGACTTCGACCTCGGGCCTGTCACACGAGAGAGGCAACGCCGCGCCCGCGGCACGCGCGACCGAACCGTACGCCGTCCTCAGCATGGCCCGGACTGCAGCCGGCGATGCCCAGGCGTCGCCCTGTGCCAGCGCGCGCTCGACCGGCGCCGCGAAGAAGACCGCCCGGCCGGTGCCGTAGGTGTTGAGCGTTATCAGCGGGCTCCCCTTCGCGTCGGTCGCCACGATGGTCGCACCACCGCCGCCGAGCAGCGCATAGTTCGGGACCGGCAGGCGCGCATCGAACGAGTGGAGCGGTCCGAGGGCATCCGGCTGTGCCACGCGGCAGGAGAGGTCGGCCCGTCCTCCGTAGTCGCCGAGGAACTCGACGCCGAACAGCTCGCGCACGGCCGGGTCGGCGTCGCCCCCGCCATAGCTCATGATGAGCGAGCCCCCGGACTGCACGAACTCGGTGAGGTCGCGCCACGTGCCCTGCAGCAGCCGACTCGCCGACGGGACGATGACCACGCTGAAGTCGCCGAGCCGGTCGCCTTCGCGCGCGACTTCGACCGGGAGCTGCGCCTCCTTGGCCGACACGTACGACTGGAGGCACGCCCGCGGCCCGTAGAGGCCCGCCATCGAAGGCAACGGCTCGTAGCGCTCGGTCGGGATCAGCACGGCGACCCGCTCGGGCTGCGGGGCATATCGGCGCAGGTCGAGGCGCGCAGAGACGCGTGCGAATCTGGCGACGTCGGCCAGGACCGGCTTCTTCTCCCCGTCGATGTCCATGAGGCCGACGAGGACCTCGTACGGATCGCGGTAGTACGGCTCGCGGCGCTCGGTCTCGACGTCACGCCAGCGGCGCAGCAGAGCGCCCGCACCGCGGTTCATCAGCCCCGAATACAGCGCGGTGCGAACTGCGGCGGCCTCCTGCGCGGCCGAGTACTCGAGGCTCGCCACGCCGATCCCGTCGATCAGCACCGGGAGGTCGCGCCGGGCGCTTCTGAGCAGGAAAGAGTCGAGGTACGTGGCCGGGCCGGACGTCACCGGCCCCTCGGCGGCGTACGCCTGATACGGTGCCGTCACATGCGTGACAGCGAACTCACAGGTGTCGATGGCGTTGCGCGGATCGACGCCGGTGGCCCGGAAGAGTGTCTCGGGGTCGGCAGAGACGAGGACGGGCCGCTCCGGGTCGACCTCACGGACAGCCTCACGCAACGTGCGCACCCAGGCCTCGAGTGCCGTCGAGCTTTCGAAGCCGGTGAAGAACGCCTCGTTGGCCAGGTCCCAGGCGAAGATCGCGGGCTCGGCGCGGTAGAGCTGGACGATCCGCTGGACGAGTGAGACCTCACGCTGGACGAGGTAGCTGTCCGTGCGCGGATCGCGCTTCTTGCCCCACGTGACATCGTTGAGTTCGGCCATCCGGTCGTCGGCGAAGAAGCAGACGATGAGCTGCAGGCCCGTCGCACGGGCGGCGTCGACGAGTTCCCCGAAGCGGTGCGCGGCGTCATCGTCGTAGTTGCCGACCTGCTGCTCGTAGAGCTTCCAGCTGACGAAGACGCGCACCAGCGAGAAGCGTGTCTCGGCGAAGCTGCGGAAGTCCGCTCCGATGTCGCCCGTGTACCAGTCGGCATATCCCTGGCGCTCGGCGTCGAGCGGGTAGTAGTCGATGCCGAGCGGGAAGGTGACCGAGCGCTTGCGCACCTCGAGCTGCTCGGATTCGGCCTCGACCGCCCGCTCGGCGGCGGCCGCCTGCTTGGCCTCGGCCGCCTTCTTCGATTTCGTACCGCTCGCGCGGCGCCTGCGCTCCGCCATCGCTACACACCTCCCCCGACGTAGTCGTCGTACAAGCGCCAGAAGAGCCCCTGACGCTTGGTGTCGTAGTAGGCCGCGCGGCGGATCTCCCAGCCGGCCTCGGCGTGACGCCCCTCTGTGAGGAGCGCTGCCGCGAGGCCGAAGCGCGCTCTGACGCACGCCGGGTCGAGTGCGACGGCGCGCCGGTAGCTCTGTGTGGCCTGCCCGTAGCGCTGAAGGCCCAGCAGCGACTCAGCGAGAAGGACATGCGGCATCGGGTGGCGCGGAGCGGCCTTGGCGAGCGCGGCGAAGACGCGAGCCGCGTGACGGGTCAGGCCGGGACGCTTCGCGTACGCGACTCCGAGGTCGTAGAGCGCCGACGCCAGGTCGCGGTCGAGCATCAGCGAGCGCAGGGCGACCGCCATACCCTCGTTGACCGCCTCCTGCTTCAGGTACATGTCCGACGCGCGCGCGCGCGCGGGCGCATCGTTGGGGTCGATATCGAGGATGCCGGCGACCAGGTCGGCGGCACCGAAGTAGTCCTCGGCGCGCGCGAGAAGACCGGCCGCCTTGAGAAGCGCGTCGCGATCGTCGGGGATGTCATCCGGGTTGGGAAGCAGGTCGGGGAGCGGGCCGATGCCGGCGAGGGCGAAGAACAGCTCGTCCTGACTCGGATCGAGCTCGCCCGCTTTGCGGAATCCGGGAAGGGCTGTGGGAACGCCCTCGCGCTTGAGCGCCGCGACGGCCAGGTTGTACATCGCCCGGGCCTCGAGCGGGTCTATCTCGAGCGCGCGGCGCCAGGACTCGATCGCCTCTTCGTCGAACGCAGCCGCCGAGAACGCCTCGCCCAACTGCACGTGGGCGGTCACCAGGTCGGGCACCACCTCGGCAAGCTCGTGCCATACGAGGATCGACTGGTCCCACATGCCGCCGCGCCGGTCGTAGGCCAGCCCGAGTGCGAGATAGGCCGGAGCGCAGTCGGGGTCCAGCTCGATGGCGCGGGTGGCGCTGCGGATCGCCTCGTCGTAGAAGTCACCGGCGAGCATGAGCTCCGCGATGAGCGCGTGGACGTGGGGGGACGCGTCATCGGTGCGAAGCGCGGCGTAGGCGGCCTCGACGGCCGGGCCCACCTGACCCTGGCGCGCGAGCCCCTCGACGAGAAGGACCTGGCGGGAGCGGTCGCCGGCCACCTAGGACACCCCGAGGCCGAGATCGGAGGCGACCTTGGCGACGATCCTGATGCCGCTCTCGGCTCCGCGCACGACACCGTTCGCGCCACACTGCTTGGCGATCTCCGCCTCGGCCTCGAACGGACCGCCGCACGCCAGCAGGACGACATCGCCGTGTCCCGCACTCGTCAGGATGTCGCGGACGCGGCCGACGGCGCGGGCGGTCGTCATGATCTCCGCGAAGACGACGACGATCCGCGCGCCGGTCTCCTCGACCTTCTCGAGGAACTCCGCGGGGCGCACGTCGACGCCCAGGTCGATGACCCGGTTGCCGGCCTCTTTCAGTGCCGCGCCGACGATGTTCTTCATGACGGCATGGCGATCGCGCTGGATGCAGCCGACGAGCACGGTGACCCCGGTGTCGGGCGCGGCTGCCGATGGCGTGACGAAACTCGAGATCTGGTCCGCGACGACCGATGCCTGCGTGAAGGCGATCTCATCGATGTCGCCGGTCGCCCACGATGCGCCGAGCAGTGCCAGGGCGGGCGCGAACACCGTGTCGAAGAGTTCGACCTGCGAGACCCCGCCGGTGCGCACCCGCTCGACGACCTTGATCGCCGTGGCAGGGTCCTGTGCGACGAACGCTCGGTACAACGCAACGGGCGACTCGTCGGCCATCAGGACCCCTCCTCTCGAACTGGCGTGCGCGCGGGCGCTACGCGCGCGGGCGTGCACGCGCGGCGTCGCTCAAGTATCGCACAGTGCCCGCCCGGGCACGGGCGGCAGTGGGCATGGTAGCCCCCCTGGGATTCGAACCCAGACTGAGCCGGGTTTAAGCCGGTTCCCTCTGCCAGTTGGGGTAGGGGGCCGTCCAGCGACGCGGCGACCGGAGTGGCCGCCGAAACGAGTCTACACCGAGCCGCCGGAGCGCCCGAAGTCATTCCCTTCGAGCACGATCCCGTAGAGGATGTCGTGCTCGCTGACCACGGTGCCATCGACTCCGGCCAGCGCCATGATCGCCTCGAGTATGAGCGCGCCGGCGACGATGACATCAGCGCGCGCCGGGTCCATCCCGATCACCCCTCGGCGCTGCGCCAGCGGCATCGCCGCGAGCTCGTCGAGCAGGTCGGCGACGTCACCGCCGGACAGGCGCGAGCCATGGATGCGCGCCGGATCGTAGACGGCGAGCGACTGTCGGATGGCCGATAGCGTCGTGCCGGTCCCCGCGAGCGTGATCAGCGTGCGAGGCCGCTCTCTCAGTGCATCGAAGAACGGCCGCATCTCCTCGGCGACCCATGCGGAGGCCTCGTCGAGCTCGTCTCGGGTGGGCGGGTCGGAGTGGAGGAACATGTCGAGCACCCGCCGCGAGCCCACATCGAGGGAGCGAGCGGCCTCGATGTCGATCTCGCGGCCGCAGTCGGCATCGTGGGCGGCGCCGAAGACCAGTTCGGTCGAGCCGCCGCCGAGGTCGGCGATGAGGACGTCGTCGTCATCGACCTCGTAGGTCGCCCCGGTGAAGGAGAGGCGCGCCTCGGTGGCACCGGCGATGATCCGCGGCCTGACTCCAAGGGACTCCAGGCGCTCAAGGAACTCGCGCCCGTTGGATGCATCGCGTGCAGCGGACGTCGCGACCGCGACGATGTCATCGGCGCCCGCGGCTGCCGCATCCGCGACGAATCCTGCGACCGCGTCGGCTACACGGCCGATAGCCTCGGCCGAGAGCGCCCCCGACGCGTGCAGGCCTTCGCCGAGATGCGTCACGGTCGTGCGACGCAGGACCTCCTCGACCTCACAGCCGTCCGTGTCCGCCACCAGCAGCCGGGTCGTCACCGTACCGATGTCGATCGCTGCGCGCCGGATCCGATCGTCGTTCATGCGGTCCTCTCGGGAGTGTCGGACTCCGCCACATTCTACCCGCGGATACCGACATCTACGGAACAGCGATCGCCGGCGCACTCCCGGCCTCGATCGTCGAGTCCCGCGACGACGCCTTCCCCGACGGGATCGGGGATGCCCGCGATCGCCGCGGCGACCCGGGCGTGCAGGCACTTGACGGCGCACGGATCCGCCTGGCCCGCGATCCCGACGCCCGGGCACGGGTCGGTACCGCCGGCGCGTTCGGCACGGGCACCGCGATACGCCGCATCGGCGGCGAGCACGGCGGCGCCCATGTCCGCGTCCGACGACACCCGCGCCGCCCAGGCCGCGGCACCGCCGCGAGACTCGATGGCCCCGACCTCATCGACGAGGTGCGGGCACGTCAGCCACCACGTCGTCGGGAACGGCGAACCATCCTCGAGGAGCGGATCGACGGTGATGGTGACGGGGTGGCCGTGCGAGCAACGCGCGGCGACCGACCAGGAGCCGCGCGGCTCACGGCCGAGCTGACGTGCCACGACGGCTCGATCAGGGTTCATTCGCCGGATCCGCGGGGGGTGCGACACCGAAGAGCGCGTCGAGGACGACCTGCAGTGCAGAGCGACCGGGCGCCTGCGCGGCCACGTCCGCCGTACCGGTCGCGCCGTCGGTCGGCATGACGACATAGACGTTCTCGCCTTCCTTGGCGAAGCCGAGGCTCTCACGCGCCGCGCGCTCGACACCTTCGGGGGTCTTGAGATCGGCCACCTCGGAGCGCAGCGAGCGGTTCCGCTGGCGGAGCTGCGAGTACTGCTCCTCCAGGCCGGCGACGCGCCGACCCGTCTGGTACTGGAGTCTCATCGCGGGATAGAGCGACCAGGCGAGCAGGGCGAGCGCGGCGACGAGAAGGATCGGGACCCACGGGGTCGCGGCGCGGCGGTCGACCGACTGACGGCGCGCTGTGGTCGAACGCTGCTTCGCCGGCAATCGCTTGGTCGTACGCGCGGACGAAGCGCGACCGGAGCCCGCCTTCTTCTTCGGAGAAGAGGCGCCGTCCGTTCGTCGCGAGGCCCCGCGCTGTGATGGGTTCCGGGATGCCATTCGGGTGTCCTGTGAGAAGGCCTGCGGGCGGTCAGGCGACCGGTGGGCCGCGCTGCCGTCGACCATGATACCACGCTGCCGAAACTATCGACCTCAAGTGGAGATTGAGTCGACACGCCCGGAGTCGCGGCGGCTCAGAGCGTGAGGACACGCAGGAGGTCGGTCGAACCGGACACACCCACCGAGGTGCCGGCCGTGAGGATCACTCTGTCCCCCGCTCGCACGCGCCCGCTTGCGCGCGCGGTGCGGATGGCCAGATCGGTCATCTCCTCGATCGAACGCGCGGCGGTCACGAGGTGCGGTGACACGCCCCATACGACGGCCAGCGCCCGCCCGACGGCGGGCACGGGAGTCATGGCAAGGACCGGGACGGCAGGCCGGCAGGCCGCGACAGCGCGTGCGCTCGAACCGGTCTGCGTCGCCGTGACGATGGCGGCCGCTCCGATAGCGGCGGCGAGATCGACCGCGGCCGCGGCCACGGCAGCGGTGGGAGTTCCGCCCGGACGCGACTCCACGGTCGGCGGACCCGCGTCCTCGGCAGCCCGACACACACGGTCCATCGTGCGGACCGCCTCGACGGGGTAGAGCCCGACCGCCGTCTCCTCGGACAACATCACCGCGTCGGCGCCCTCGAAGACGGCGGTCGCCACATCCGACGCCTCGGCTCGCGTCGGTCGGGGCGAGCCCACCATCGATTCGAGCATCTGCGTGGCGACGATCACCGGTCGGCCCAACGACCGACACGCCGACACGATCCGGCGCTGGGCCGGGGGAACGGCCTCGGGAGAGGTCTCCACTGCGAGGTCGCCCCGGGCGACCATGACGGCATCGGCCGCCGCGATGATGCGGTCGAGATCGCTCAGCGCCTCGTGCTTCTCCACCTTCGCGACGAGCGGGACACGATGCTCGCCCATCGCGCCGCGCAAGAGAGCCACATCGGCCGCCTCGCGAACGAACGACTGCGCGACGAGTTCGACGCCGGCGGAAATCCCCCAGGCGAGGAGTTCGAGATCCCGCGGAGAGACCGACTCGATCGCGAGCCGCACGCCGGGTACGTTGACGCCCTTCCGACTCGAGAGCGGCCCGCCCCGAACGACCAGGGTCACGACCTCCCCGTGCCGGGATGACTGCACCTCGAGCTCCAGAGCGCCGTCGTCGAGCAGTATCAGATCGCCGGCGGAGAGGTCGTCCCCGAGGTTGTCGTACGTGACACAGGCGTGTGTCGCATCTCCGACACAGACATCACCCAGGAGAGAGAAGCGCGCTCCCGCCTGCAGCGTGGTACCTGCCGCGACGTCGCCCACACGGACCTTCGGCCCCGGCAGGTCGAGCAGCACGGCGACAGGGCGATCGGCGCTGTCGGCCGCCTGCCGCACGCGAGCGAGGCGCGCCGCGAGCTCATCGATGGTCGCGTGAGATGCATTGAGCCGGGCGACATCGACTCCGGCCGCGACGACCGCTTCGAGCACACCCGGCGGGTCGCACGCCGGACCGATCGTGGCGACGATCTTGGTTCGGCGCAGATCGGACACGGTGGAACCTCCCCGGAAGCGGCACCACCCGGGACCGGGCGACGCTCCTCGGGAGTATTCCCTTCAGCCGCCGCGAGGCCTTCCCGTGGCGCCGGGAGGCATCCTGACGAGCAGGACGTGGTCGCCGTGCCGGTGAACGGCCACTTCGGCACCTGCGCGGTGTACGGCTGTGCGCAGGTTGCCGTAGAGCCGCTCCACGCCGGCCGGGTCGATGCAGACGCGCAGGATCCGGTCACCACGGCTGAGGAACTGCCGGACGATATCCGCCGGGACGCCACGCTCCATCGGGTAGGGCACCTCGATCTCACGCTCATCGACTGCCCAGTCGATCGGGGCCAGCGTCGGACGCCACGAGGCCACGTCGGCCACGAGTACGACCGCACGCTTGCCCGCGCCGGAGACGATGCGGAGCCGCACGTCGAACCCCTGCTCGGCGGCGGTCCGCGCGAGGTACGCCCAGTCCAGCGAGGTGTCCTCGACGAGGAGCATGACGACGCGGGAGGCGACACGGGAGGCCAGCTCCGTGAGGAGCCGGGCCAGCGCGATCCCCCGGCGCGGAGTGAAGGTGACCACCGCCAGATCGTAGGCGATCTCCGGGGGAAGGTCCTCCACGATGCCCTGCAGCGTGCGCAACCGCTCGGAATCCGCGACGTCACTCTGCAGCAATCGGCGCAGCAGGCCCGCTGACGGCTCGAGGGCGGTGACGTAGGCGGCGCGCTCGAGCAGAGGCCGCGTCAGCAACCCGGTCGCGGCCCCGACCTCGAGCACCGACGAGCCTTCAGGGACGTCCTCGAGCATCGCCTCGACCAGTTCGGGGAAGACGCGCTCCTGGCCGTAGTCCGCGCCATAGTCGGCCGCGAGACGCTCACGACGGGCGAGATCCAACTCGAACTGCCGACTGAAGCCGGCGTCCGAACTGGATGTCGAGTCCCGACCCGGCATGGCTGCCAGCCCCGCCGCCCTATACCCCGATGTTGTAGAACGCCCGCATGCCCGGGTAGTCGCTCGAGTCGCCGAGCTCCTCCTCGATGCGCATGAGGGCGTTGTACTTGGCCACACGGTCCGAGCGCGCCGGTGCGCCGGTCTTGATCTGGCCGGCGTTCACAGCCACCGCGATGTCGGCGATCGTCGTGTCCTCTGTCTCGCCGGAACGGTGCGAGATGATGCACGTGTAGCCGGCGCGCTTCGCCAGTTCGATGCAGTTGAGCGTCTCGGTGAGCGAGCCGATCTGGTTCAGCTTGATGAGGATCGAGTTCGCCACACCCATCTCGATGCCGCGGCCGAGGCGCTCGGTGTTGGTCACGAACAGGTCGTCGCCGACGAGCTGGACCCGGTCGCCGAGCGCGTCGGTGAGGAGCTTCCACCCGTCCCAGTCCTCTTCAGCCATGCCGTCCTCGATCGAGATGATCGGATACCGGTCGACCAGGTCGGTCCAGAACTCGACCATCTCGGCGCTCGTGAGCGACCGTCCTTCGCCGGCGAGGTGGTACTTGCCGTCCTTGTAGATCTCGGTCGTCGCCGGGTCGAGGGCGAATCGGATCTGATCGCCGAGCGAGTAGCCCGCCTGTTCCACCGCCGCCGAGATGACCTGAAGCGCCTCCTCGTTGCTGGCGAGGTTCGGAGCGAAGCCGCCCTCGTCGCCGACGCCGGTGCCGAGCCCACGCTCCTGCAGGACCGACTTGAGCGTGTGGTAGATCTCGGCGCACATGCGCAGGCCCTCGGCGAAGGTCGAGGCACCGACCGGCATGATCATGAACTCCTGCAGGTCGACGTTGTTGTCCGCGTGCGCCCCGCCGTTGATGATGTTCATCATCGGCACCGGGATCTGGTGCGCGTTCGCTCCGCCGATGTAGGAGTAGAGGGTGAGCTCGGTGGACTCGGCCGCCGCCTTCGCGACGGCGAGCGAGACGCCGAGGATGGCGTTGGCGCCGAGGTTGCCCTTGTTCGGCGAATCGTCGAGGCCCAGCATCATCGAGTCGATCGCCCGCTGGTCGCTCGCGTCCATCCCCATCAACTCGGGACCGATCACGTCGTTGACGTTGGCCACGGCGCGCAGGACGCCCTTGCCGAGGTACCGACCCGAGTCCCCGTCGCGCAGCTCGACCGCCTCGAACGCCCCCGTCGATGCGCCCGACGGGACGATCGCCCGCCCGAAGGAACCGTCGTCCAGGACGACGTCGACCTCGACGGTCGGATTGCCGCGAGAATCCAGGACCTCGCGCGCGTAGATGTCCGTGATGTAGCTCATGAACGCTCCCCCTCTTTCGCCCGGCGCCACAGCGCCTCCATGTCGTCTATGTGCATCTCCTCGAGTGTGCGGCCCTCCGCCGCAGCCGAGCGTTCCATGTCAGCGAACCTGCGCTTGAACTTCTCGCAGGTCCCGCGCAGCGCCTGCTCCGGGTCCACGCCCATCTTGCGCGCCACGTTGACCACGGTGAAGAGCAGGTCACCGACCTCGTCCTCGGCTTCGGGGGTGCCAGGCGCGCACGCCTTGAGCTCATCGATCTCCTCGTTGACCTTGTCCCACACATCGTCCACGGTCTCCCACTCGAAGCCGACGCCCACAGCGCGACGCGAGATCTTGCCCGCGTACGACAACGCCGGCAGGGTCGGCGCGATGCCATCGAGCAGCCCGGTCCCCGGCTTCTCCTCGCGCTTGATCGCGTCCCAGCGCCGGATGACGTCGTCGGGCGTGTCCGCACGCGCGTCACCGAAGATGTGCGGGTGACGGCGGCGGAGCTTGGCGATGATCGCGGCGATCGAGTCATCGACGGTGAAGCGACCTTCCTCCGACGCGATCTGCGCATGGAAGACGACTTGCAGCAGGATGTCCCCGAGCTCGTCGACGAGCTCGGCATCGTCGCCGCCCTCGATGGCGGCGACGGTCTCGTACGCCTCCTCGAGCAGGTGGTGGCGCAAGGTCATGTGCGTCTGCTCACGGTCCCACGGGCACCCGTCGGGGGCGCGAAGGAGCGCCATGATGCGCACCAGCTCGTCGAAACCGACCGGCGCGGCGATGCGCACGGGCGGCACATAGACCGCGGATTCAGCCCACCGGGCATCCTGCTCCGGGAGCGATGCGATCGGCGCGAGGCGCAGGAGGTAGCCCAGGTCGGTCCGCTCGGCGACGACCGCCGGGTGGTCCGACGGGTAGGTCAGGGCGAGCCGTCGTGCGACCGCCTTGGCGGTGATGGCGTTGGCGATACCGGTGACCACCAGATGCGAGCCGCGCTCGGGAAGCGAGCCCTGCACCGCAGCCGCGTCGACCAGGTCCAGGTCCGCGGTCGAATCGACATCGAAGGCGAGGAGCAGGACTTCGAGTGGCGAAGCAGCCGGAAGCACCTCGATGGGCCCCACTCGCTCGAGCAGACCGGTCACGATCCCTTCACGCAGGAAGGGGTAGCCGGCCAGCGCGAGGACCGAGGGGCCCTGCGCGGCGAGGTCGCCGAGCGCGCGGACGACCTCCGCTGTCGGGGCGTCCGGGGCCATGCCGACGTCTTCGTACGTCCGGAACGCGACGTCCGCGAGCCGCAGGCTCACGGCAGCGGCGCCGCGGTCGGTCGGCACGAGCACGACCGAGGCGACGAGGCGCTCGCGGAGCTCCCGCGAAAGCGACCCGCCGCCTCGACCGAGATCGACTATGGCGACAGAACCGTGACCCACCGCTCCCCCGATGCGGACGGGGTGTGCGCTACTTGGACGGCGCAGGCGTTGCTGCCGCCTGCGCATCGATGAGCTTCTTGAGAGCGGGATCGAGGATCTCGATCTTCGCCTTCTTCTTCAGGTCGTCGACGTACTTCTGGAAGCCCTCGGACTGGCCCTGCTGCTCGAGGATGGTCGTGATCTGACCCTTCACCTCCGCGAGCTCCTTCTGCTTGGCCTCCTTGCGGCCGAGGAGCTTGATGATGTGCCACCCGAACTGTGTCTCGACCAGGCGGACCTCGCCGATCTTCATCTCCTGCGTGGCTTTGGCGAACTCGGGCACGTACTGCGTCGCAGGAGCCCACCCGAGCTTGCCATCGTTGGCCTTGCTCCCCGGGTCGGTCGAGTACTTCTTTGCGAGCGCGGCGAAGTCGTCGCCCTTCTTGACCTTGGCGAGGATCTCTTCCGCGAGCTTCTTGTCCTTGCTGGCGACGAGGATGTGCTGGGCGTCGACCTCGGTCTGACCGCCGAACATCGCCTTGTTCTGGTCGTAGTACGCCTTGATGGCGGCGTCGGTGATCGTCGCTGAGGCGGCCTGTGACTTCTTGGAGACCTCGTCCACCATCAGACGGTTCTTGATCGAATCGCGCAGCTGGGGCAGTTCGATCCCGGACTGCTTCATCGCGGTCTCGAGGCCGGTCTTGCCGCCGTACTGGGTCTCGAGCTGCTTGATGTAGTCATCGACCTGCTTCTCGGTCACGTCGACCTTGAGGGAGGCGGCCGCCTGCTTGATGAGTTCGAGCTGGATGAGCGACTCGAGGATCTTCGCCTTGAACTCGGTCTCCATCTTGACGCCGGACGTGCCCTCGAAGGTCTGGGGCGAGGACTTCTTCATCTGAGCGAGCTGCTCGTCGACCGCCTGGATCTTGATGGGCGATCCGTTGACCGTCGCGACGACGTCCTTGTCGGTACATCCGGTCGCTGCGACGGCGACGAGAACGAGCATCGCTGCCAGCGCTGTCGCGACCGGGCGGGTGAAGCGCGTCATAGGGTTCCTCCGAGGTTCGAATCCTCCGTGCTCACAGTATGCGTGAGTATAGCAGTAAGGGTGCCGAGCACCCCTCCCATCACAGGTTCTCCATAGGGCAGCGGGACCTGCAGTTTGCGCTCCCGTTCGAGGTAGACGGCACCGAGCGCGGCGAGCTTGCCGCGCGCCTCCGGCTCCAGATCGAGCGGTTGCACGACGACGCGATTCCGCACGACCGCCACGTTCGTCGCCCCGAGTACGCCCGCGAGCGCACGGGCGCGCGCGACACCCGCGAGGTTCGACGCGACCTCCGGCATCGCACCGTGACGCGACGTGAGATCCGCGACGATGGCCTCGACGCCGTCCGGCGTGCCGACGGAGGCGAACCTGCGGTAGAACCGCACCCGCTCGTCAGCCGCCTCGACGTACTCGTCCGGCAGGTACGCCTTGACCGGTACGTCGATGCGGATGTCCGGGAGCGCGATCTCGGGCTCGCCGCGAGCATCGCTGACCGCCTCACGCAGCATCTGCGCGTAGAGGTCGAACCCGACGGCGGAGAGGTTGCCGGACTGCTCGGCGCCCAGCAGGGAGCCCGCGCCGCGGATCTCAAGGTCGCGCAGGGCGACCTTGATCCCGCTGCCGAGGTCCGTGAGTTCCGCGATCGCGGTCAGGCGCTCGATGGCCTGTTCGGAGAGCTGCTTGCCGCGGGAGAAGAGGAAGTACGCGTACGCCTTCACGTGGCTGCGGCCGACGCGGCCCTTGAGCTGGTAGAGCTGGGCGAGGCCGAGGCGCTCGGAGTCCTCGATGATGAGCGTGTTGGTGTGCGGGTTGTCGATGCCCGACTCGATGATCGTCGTGGCCACGAGCACGTCGATCTGGCCTGCCGCGAACGACTCCATCGCCGCCTCGAGCTGCTTCTCGCTCATCTGGCCGTGGGCGACGCCGATGGTCGCCTCGGGCACCAGTTCGCGCACGCGCTCGGTGGCCTGCTCGATCGTCATGACGCGGTTGAACACGTAGTAGACCTGGCCGCCGCGCTCGAGCTCGCGTCGGATGGCACCCTGGACGGTGTCCGGGTCGAACTCACCGACGTGGACGTTGACGGGGAAGCGGTTGGGCGGCGGGGTGTCGATGACCGACATGTCGCGAACGCCACCGAGCGCCATCTGGAGCGTGCGCGGGATGGGCGTGGCGGACATGGTGAGCACGTCGACCTGCTCGCGCAGGTTCTTCAGGTGCTCCTTGTGCTCGACGCCGAATCGCTGCTCCTCGTCCACGATCACGAGCCCGAGGTCCTTCGGGACGATGTCGCGCGAGAGCAGGCGGTGCGTGCCGATCAGGATGTCGACGCTGCCGTCGTTGAAACCGCGGATCGCCTCCTCCTGCTGGGCCTTGGAACGGAACCGGCTCATGACCTCGACGTGCACCGGGAAGGCGCCGAAGCGCTCGGAGAACGTCACGAAGTGCTGCTGGGTGAGGATCGTGGTCGGACACAGGACCATCACCTGCTTGCCGTCCTGCGTCGCCTTGAACGCGGCGCGGATCGCGACCTCGGTCTTGCCGTAGCCGACGTCGCCGCAGACCAGGCGGTCCATCGGCTTATCGGCCTCCATGTCCGCCTTCACGTCGGCGATGGCCGCGAGCTGGTCCGGCGTCTCGACGAACGGGAACGCCGCCTCCATCTCGGACTGCCAGGTCGTGTCGGGGCCGAACGCGTAGCCGGTCGCGGCGCTGCGCCTCGCATAGAGGTCGACGAGATCGAAGGCGAGCTTCTTCGCGGCGGCGCGGGCCTTCTTCGTCGAGCGCGCCCAATCGGCCGTGTTGAGGCGGGTGACGCGCGGCGCGGTCTGATCGGGGCCGACGTACTTGGTGACCCGATCGAGCTGGTCGACCGGGACGTAGAGCTTGTCGCCCTTGGCGTACTCGAGCAGGAGGTAGTCGCGCTCGGCGCCGAGGACCTCGCGCCGCGTGAGCTCGCGGAACAGCGCGATGCCGTGGGTCGCATGCACCACGTAGTCGCCGGGTTTGAAGTCGAAGGTGATCTGCGTCGGGTCGATGCTCGCGGCCGCGCGACGGGTGCTGCGGGGGTACGCGTCGTCCACGCTCACGACCGCCAGGCGCGCGTCGGGGATCACGTAGCCGGCGGGGATGTCGGCGACCGCCAGATTGACCACACGGGTGGATAGTCCACCGGGCACGTCACGCTCGGAGCCGGGGGCCACGTGGCTCGTACCGGCATAGGTCGCCACAGGGAGTCCCGCCTCGGTGAAGGCGGCGGAGATCGACTCACGCGAGCGGCGGTCGCGAGCGGCGAACAGGACGGTGTGGCCGGAGTCGAGCAGTGCCTTGAGGCCGCCGACGGTCTTGGCCTCGCCCCCCGACACGGCAGGGCGGCGGGCGGCGAGCTCTGCGTCGGGAGCGCCTCCGGCGCGCAGGATGGAGAGCATCGTCAGTCGCTGACGCCCGCCGAGATCGACCTTGGCGGGCGTGAGGAAGTGCCGGGCGGCGTCCTCGTCGAACGCGCGCGCCGACTCTTCGATCTCGCCGTACGCTCGCGTCGTGTCGTCGAAGAGGGCGCGCGGCTCCGCGACGGTGACGAGCGCGTCCTTGGAGAGGTAGTCGGTGACGGAGGCGAGGTCGCGGTAGATGTAGGGCAGGTACGCCTCGACGCCGTCGAAGTAGACGCCCTGCTCGAGCAACTCGAGCTCGCGCTCGAGTTCCGGCTCCTGCAGGGAGCGGCGCTTGATCTCCTGGAAGCCGGAGCGGTGCGCGTGCGCGACGTCCTTGGCGGTGCGGTTCGAGAGACGGATCTCGCGGCACGGGTATGCCTCGACGAGCGCGATGTCGCCGACGCTCTGGCCGGTGGACGGGACGAACCGGCGCAGGGACTCGACCTCGTCGCCGAGCAGTTCGGCGCGCACCGGGAAGTGGCCCTCGGACGGGTAGACGTCGAGCGTGCCGCCGCGAACCGAGAACTGTCCCGGCTCCTCGGCCACGTCGAGACGCTCATAGCCCATGCGGGCCAGAAGCTCCACGGCCTCCTCGAGATCCAGCAGACCGCCCGCCCGCAGAGCGAGGGGCTGGAACGCTTCGGCGGCGCCTCGCGGCGGCAGCAGGCGAAGGAGGGCCCGGGCGGACGCCACGACGATCACCGGACGCCCCTCCTGAAGCGAGTAGAGCGCACGCGCGCGGCGGCCGGTGACGCGCAGGTCGCCCGGCTCCCTCGACCACGGCATCGTCGGCGACGACGGGAGCGTCAGCACGCTCTCGAGCGGCAGGTACGCGGTGAGTTGACGGGCGAAGCGGTCAGCGGCATCGGCTCCCGGGACGACGACGAGCGTCGGCCGTGGCGCGGCGCGGAAGTTCGCGGCGGTCAGCAGAGGGCGGATCGATGGAGGCACCGCGAGCGTGAAGTCGTCACCGGCACGCAGGGCGGCCGAGGCCATGGAGAAGCCGGGTGCCCGTTCCAGCAGGACCGAGAGATCTGCGAGCAGAGACATGCCGGTGCGCTCCTTCGTGCGGCTCCCCGGATGACCGGGACGCTCGCGAACAGCGGAAAAGCCCCGCGCCGGCGTGCGGGGCGGGGTGAACGAGGTGCCGAGTGAGGGTATGCCCCACGCCGGACCGGGTCAAGCACGCGCGTTCGGCGCAGGCCCTACTTCGGGCGACGGTCCGGATGCGCGGCCATCCACTCATCGTGTGGCGGCACCTTCTCGCCCACCACGTAGAGGAAGAAGTACGCGCCGGAGTCGCCGAGGAACTTGAAGCGGCGACGCAGGTCGCGCACGGTCGCCTCGAACGATCCGTGGGAGCGCAGGTACTTCTTGAACGTACCGAACTCCCTCTCGGCGATGATCATCTCGCCGGCGTTGTCGATGGTCGCCATGATCTTGCGGCGGTTGCGCACGATGCGCATGTCGCGCATGAGCCGCTCGACGTCCTCGTTCGTGAAGCCGGCGACAGTCTCGGGATCGAAGTCGCAGAAGGCGTCCTCGAAACCGGGCCACTTCTGATCGATGACGGCGTAACTCAGGCCCGCCTCGAACACCGCACGGGTGATCTGAGCCAGATAGTCGGCGCTGGTCTTCGGCGCGATCTTGACCGGTGGTCCCTGCATGGACGAACACTCCTGTCTGCGGGCGCGGGAGTGCGCGCCACGGGACTCTGCGCCCCGCCGACGAGCGGGACACGGGTATGCTCAACGTAACCATTGTACCCGCGAGGACGGACGGGGTCATGACAAGCGGAACGACGCGCCACGACAGGGCCTGCGAGATCATGCGCCGGCTCGGGGATCTCTACCCCGATGCGCACTGCGCACTGGACTTCGACTCGCCGTGGACGCTGCTCGTCGCGGTCATCCTGTCGGCTCAGACGACCGACGTGGGCGTGAACAAGGTGACGCCGCTGCTGTTCGCGCGCTACCCCGGTCCGGAGGAGCTCGCCGGCGCCGACGTGCTCGATGTCGAGGGCATCATCCGACCGACCGGCTTCTACCACAACAAAACGAGACTCATCATGGGCACGGCCCGCATGATCGTCTCCGAGTTCGACGGCAGCGTGCCCGACACGATGGAAGGGCTCATGCGGCTGCCCGGCGTGGCGCGCAAGACGGCCAACATCGTGATCAGCAACGCCTACGGCATCGTCGAGGGCATCGCCGTCGATACGCACGTCTTCCGGCTCGCCCACCGGTTCGGCCTCACGGACAGCGACGACCCGAACAAAGTCGAGAAGGACCTGTGCGACCTGATCCCCCGTGCCGAATGGTTCGACGTCAACTACCGCTTCATCGACCACGGCCGCGCGACCTGCACTGCGAAACGGCCCGCATGCGGCGCGTGCGTCCTGTCGGACATCTGCCCCGCCGCGTTCACCGTGGCGGGCTGGCGACCCGAGATTCCGGCCTAACCGAAGAAGGCGCCGAGGATACCTGCGACGAAGACCGCCGGCATCAGGTTGCCCACCGGCAGCCGCTTGATGTCCATGAGATCGATACCGATCGCGAGGATGAGCGTGCCGCCCACGGTCGACATCTCCCGGATGACGGCCTCGGTCAGGAACGGTGCCAGGGCACCGGCGCCGAGTGCGATGCCCCCCTGGACGATCAGGATGGGGATGATTGAGAACGCCACCCCGATACCGAGCGCGGACGCCAGCGCGATCGAGGCGACGCCATCGAGCAGTGCCTTGAGGTAGAGCAGGTTCGGGTCGCCGAGGCCGTCCTGCAGCGAACCGACGATCGTCATGGTCCCCACGCAGTACAGCAGCGAGGCGACGACGAACCCCTCGACCATCTGGTGCTCGCCCTCGCCGGCGGCCGCCTTGAAGATCGGGATGCGCATGGCCACGGAGCGCAGCCACTGCCCGAACCGCTCGAGCGCAGCCTCGACGCCGATCGCCTCGCCGAGCAGTCCGCCGATCACGAGCGATCCCACGAGCACCAGGACCGCGTACTTCGACTTGGCCGCGTCGGCCTTCATGAGACCGCCGATGACCATCATGGTCCCGATCGAGAACGTGGACAGACCGAGCGCGGCGAAGGCGATCTTGCGGAACCGCTCGGTGATGAAGCGTCCGAACACCAGCCCGACGGCCGAACCCATCAGTACGGCGACGACGTTGGCGATCACTCCTGATCCGGGCACGGGTGCGGTTCCTTTCCGTTCAGCCACAGGTCTTCGAGCTCTTTGGTGATGCCGGCGTGACCGGCGGGGAGTCCGCCGTGCGGGTGACGACCGGTCGGGCGCCGCTTCGCCTTCGTCTGCTCGGCGGCGTCGAACACGGTCGCGACGGCCAACGCCTCGGTGGAACGGCCCTTCCGCTCCCGCACCCGGCTCTTCAGTTCACGGTCGGCGGTGACGAGCGTGACCGGGCCGGTCGCAGCCTCCGCCATCCGCACGATCACGTCGTCAGCCGTCTCCGCGTGAGAGAAGACCGCTTCGACGCCGGGCATCGATTCGTCGCCGGCGTTGAAGCCCTTGTCCCACACCACGACGATGCGTCCCGATCCGAGCAGTCCCCGTCCGCGGGCGGCGAGCCGCCGCATGAGCGCGAGCCGTTGGTCGTCCGGAAGCAGGCGGCGCGTGGCGTCGTCTGCGCGGGTCACATTGTAGCCGTCGATGAGGAAGAGCATGCGGGTAGTATGCGCCAACGCCCGCCTCGACGGAGGGCCGGGACTCCGGGGTGCTACGCCTCCGGCGGGAGGTCGGCCGGAGTGGCTGCCGGAGTGGCCGCGGCCTGTGCGCCCGGCACCATCCGCTGCTTGAAGGCACCGGTGATGCTCTCGGCCATCGACACGAACTCGGTCGGCATCATGATGATCGTCGTGGTGTTCTGCTCCGAACCGACCTCGGTGATCATCTGCATGCGGCGCAACTCCAGCGCGAGCGGGTTCTCGGCGATCATGCGGGACGCCTCGGCGAGCTTCATCGAGGACTCCTGCTCGGCCTCGGCCTTGATGATGCGGGCGCGCTTCTCGCGCATCGCCTGCGCCTCCTGCGCCATCGCACGCTGCATGCTGATCGGGATCTCGACGTCCTTCATCTCGACCATCTCGACCTTCACACCCCACGGCTCGGTGGCCTGATCGACCACGAGCTGGAGCGCCTCGTTGATCTTGTCGCGCTCCTTGAGGACCTCGTCGAGAACGTGCTGGCCGATGATGTTGCGCAGGCTTGTCAGCGCCACCTGATAGGACGCCGCGTAGTAGTTGGCGACGGACACGACCGACTTGACCGGGTCGACGATCTTGAGCCAGACGACGGCGTTGACCTTGACCGTGACGGAGTCCTTGGTGATGGACTCCTGACTCTCCATATCCACGGTCATCGTCCGCATATCGACCTTGCGCTGGGTCTCGATCCCGAACGGGATGAGCCAGTACAGGCCGGGACCGCGCAACCCCTGAAGCCGACCGAGACGGAACACGACGGCACGCTCGTACTCGTTCGCCACACGGAGACCTGAGATCAGTCCGGTGACGACGAACAGGAATCCGAAGCCGAAACAGCCGAGTATGAGTTCCATGAGGTCCTCCCCTATCGACGGCGGGCCCGACAGGCGCCGCCACTCCGACTCGAGTATAGCGCCGACCTAGGCGTCCGCCGTCGCGTACGCATCGGGATCCGACGCGTACGGCATCCGGTCGCCGGCGTCCATCCGGCTCTTGACCGACAGGAGCCATCCGGCGATCTCCTGCCCGCCATCGAGCAGTTCGAAATGCTGTATGGCGCAGCCGTCGCGATCGACGGCCTCGACGAGCGCCAGATGATCGACGAGGCGCCAGAACGTGCAATCGGGCCCGTCGCAATGGACGCCATGGATGCTGTTCGCCGCTCTCAGTCGGCATTCATCGGACATCTTCCGCGCTCCCGTCACTCGATGGGTTCGCTCAGTATCGTAGCGGCGTGGCGGGTGCGGGCATATACCTTCCAGCCCATTCGTCGTGCAGACAGAGAGGTCTTCCATGAGTGACCAGCCGCTTCCCGAGGTCGGCCAGACCGCACCCGAGATCGACGCTCCGGTGACGGGCGACGGGCGATTCCTGCTCTCCGGAAACCGCGGACGATGGGTCGTCGTCTACTTCTATCCGCGGGCGAACACACCCGGCTGAACGCATGAGGCCAACGACTTCCAGCAGCGCCGTGACGAACTGGAGTCGTTGAACGCCCTCGTGGTGGGCGTGAGTGCGGACAAGCCCGAGACGCAGCAGAAGTTCATCGACGCCTTCGGCCTGACCTTCCCCATGATCTCGGACACGTCGAAGGCGATCATCGCGGCGTACGGCGCGCGCGAGGTGCTCGGCGTCACCGCCAAACGACGCACGTTCCTCATCGCGCCGGACGGACTCGTGGCGTTCGTATGGCCGTCGGTCAAGGTCGAAGGCCACGCCGATGACGTGGTAGCCACGATCCGCCGAAGCTCTGCGGGCTGACGCCGGCGCGGTAGACTGTGGTCAGCCCCCACCCACCCGAGGAGTACGCCGTGCCCAACCGTCTCGCCGACGCCGCCAGCCCCTATCTGCGGCAGCACGCCGACGACCCGGTCGATTGGCATCCCTGGGGCGACGAGGCGTTCGCGCTCGCCGCAGAACTCGACCGGCCCGTGTTCCTCTCCTGCGGCTACTCGGCGTGTCACTGGTGCCACGTGATGCAGCGCGAATCCTTCCGAGACGCCGACACAGCGGCGCTGCTCAACGCCCGGTTCGTCTCGATCAAGGTCGACCGCGAGCTGCGCCCCGACGTCGACGCGCTCTACATGGATTACGTCGCCGCGAGCACCGGGTCGGGGGGCTGGCCGATGACGGTCTTCCTGACTCCCGGGAAGCTGCCGCTCGTCGCCGGGACCTACTTCCCGAAGAAGGCGCGCGCCGGGCTGCCCTCGTTCACGGACGTCCTTCGGTCCGTGGATGCCGCATACCGCGATGACGCGGCGCGTCTGGCTGATGTCGCCGCACAGGCGCGCGACTTCCTCGTCGCCCGGGCGGCGCCGCGACACGCCGAACCCATCGACCGTCCGCTGATCGATGCCGCGGCGAGTTCGCTGCTGAAGTTCGCGGACGTCGTGCACGGCGGGTTCGGAGGCGCGCCGAAGTTCCCGCAGTGGCCCCTGCTCGGCTTCCTGGCCGCCTACCAGCGGCACTCTCCCGAGCCGGATATCGAGTTCGTACTCGAACTCACCCTCACCGCGATCCTGCGCGGGGGCACGTTCGATCAGGTCGGCGGTGGCGTGCATCGCTACGCTGTGGACGCCGACTGGCGCGTCCCGCACTTCGAGAAGATGCTCTGCGACCAGGGGCTGCTCCTGTCGGCGCTCGCAGCCGCGGCGCCGTTCGCGACGAGCGACGCGATCCGCGCCGAGTACGCGCATGCTGCCCGGCAGACGGCGGCGTTCCTGCAGAGAGAGCTCTCGCTGCCCGGCGGCGGATTCTGCGCCTCTCTGTCCGCAGAAGCGGGCGGCGAGGAGGGCGAGCCGTACGAGTGGACGCGGGCTCAGCTGGAAGCCGCTCTCGACACTGCCGACCTGGCGATGGCCGAGGCGTTCCTCGGCGCACCGGCGGCGGGCGACACCCGCGCCCTCACGCTCACGCGCGCGGGCGGTCGCGAGGGGGATGCCGATGCCCTCGACGCGATCCTGTTGTTGCTCCTGGCCGCCCGTCAGTCGCGGCCCCACCCGGACCGGGACGAGAAGCTGCTGACCGGCTGGAACGCCATCGCGGCGCGCGGACTGCTCGACGCCGCGCGGGCGTTCGGCGATGACGCCATGGCGTCACTCGGACTGAACACCGCGCTCGTGTGCGACCGGGCCGCGGGCGACGACGGGGTCGTGCGGGAGCCCTCCGACCCGTCGACAGCGGGCGTCCGCCTCATCGAGGACGCGGCGCATCTCGTCGCGGCGTTGCTGACGGCCGCTGAGGTGACCGGCGACGAGTCGCTTCGACGCCGGGCAGAGGCCGTCCATGCGGACACCCTGGCACGATTCGCCGACGGGCCGCGCCTGTTCGCAACCGCGGCGGACACGGACCTGCCCGTGCGGCCGCGCGAGGAAGGCGACGGCGCCGTGCCGTCCGGGTCCTCGACCGTGATCGAGAACGCCGTGCGCCTCGGTGCCGCGGGATGCGGCGACGCCCACCTCACCTTCGCCGGTGAGGCACTGGCGGAGTGGTGGGCGGTCATCGACATGTCGCCCGAACATGCGGGGAGCGCGCTGAGCGCCGCACTGCTGCTCGAAGACGCCCGGGACTGCGGAACGACGCCGCAGGCCCCCTAGCGCCGGCGCCCGCCCCGACCCATGACCCGTCCGCCGAACGCCTTGCGCTTCTTGCGGGCTGCGAGGCGGCCCGCCATCGGGATGGCACGCTCGCGATACGGGAATCCCTCGAGATGCTCAACCGGGATCTCGGTGTCGATCAGCATCTCGATCGCGTCGAGTTCAGGGAACTCGGTGATGGTGACCAGCGTGAACGCCGTGCCGTCGGTACCCGCGCGAGCGGTGCGTCCGATACGGTGGACGTAATCCTCGGGATGGCTCGGCACGTCGTAGTTCACGACGTGGCTGATGCCCTCGACATCGATACCGCGCGAGACGACGTCGGTCGCCACGAGCACGCGGACCTTGCCGGCGCGGAACTTCTCCAGCGCCTTCTGACGCTGCTCCTGGCTGCGGTCGGAGTGCATCGTCAGTGTGGGGATGCCGGCCCGCTCAAGACCCATGGCGACCGCGTCGGAGCGCTGCTTGGTACCGCAGAAGACGAGCGTGCGGTCGAAGTCCCCGTGCGCCTCCATGAGTGCCACGAGCAGGTCGACCTTCTGCGACGAGTCGACCGGGTACAACGCCTGGTGGATCGCCTCGATGGGAGTGCCTGAGGGAGCGACGTCGACGCGGACCGGGTCGCTGAGGTTCTTCTCGACCAGGCGCAGGATCTCGGGTGCCATGGTCGCCGAGAAGAGCATCGTCTGGCGCTGCTTGGGCAGCTCGGCGAGGATCCGGCGCACATCGGGCCAGAAGCCCATGTCGAGCATGCGATCGGCCTCGTCGAGCACGAGAATCTCGACCTTCCCGAGCTTCGCATCGCCGCGCTTGACGAGGTCGAGCAGACGCCCCGGCGTCGCAACGAGCACCTCGACGCCGGCCTTGAGCGCCTTGACCTGCGTCTCGTAGCCCACGCCGCCCACGGCCGAGACGACCTTGTGACCGGTGGCCTTGCCCATCTCGCGGGTGAACAGTTCGATCTGCTGGGCAAGCTCGCGTGTCGGCGAGACGACGAGTGTGCGCAGGACGCCGTCGGCCGGTGTGCGCTGCAGCGCGGGCAGGATGAACGCTGCCGTCTTGCCCGTACCGGTCTGCGCGCAGCCGACGACGTCACGGCCTTCGAGCGCGAACGGAAGCGCCTCAGCCTGGATCGGGGTCGGCGTCTCGAAGCCGAGCGCCTCGACACCGGCGAGAATGGTCGGATCGAGTCCGAGATCTGAGAACCTCAACACGCGTCACGCACCCTTCAGTGCGCCGGGGATCGCCGCGACGAAGCGGTCGACATCCTCCGGCGTCGTATCCCATGAGCACACCCATCGCACGACGGCGTCTCCGCCGCGCGTTTCCCATACATAGAAATCCGCGACCGCCTGCAGCGCGGACACCGCACCGGTCGGCAGAACGGCGAACACCTCGTTCGCCTCGGCCGGCCACTCGAGTACGACCCCGGCCGCCGTCGCCGCCGCGCTCAAGCGCGCCGCCATCGCGTTCGCGTTCGACGCGCACTCGTGCCACAGCGACGAGCCGTACATCGCCGCGAACTGTGCGCCGACGAAGCGCATCTTGCTCGCGAGCTGCCCGCCGCTCTTGCGCTCGTAGAGGAAGCCGTCGGACAGCCCCGGGGTGAGGAAGCACACCGCCTCGCCGAAGAGCAGCCCGTTCTTGGTGCCGCCGAAGCTGACGACGTCCACACCGGCGTCGGTGGTGAACGATCGGACTTCGACGTCGAGCGCGACCGCCGCGTTGGCGAGCCGCGCGCCGTCCATGTGCACGTACATCCCGTGCGCGTGCGCGAGATCGGCGAGCGAGCGGACCTCGTCGGCTGTGTAGACCGTGCCGGTCTCGGCCACCTGTGAGATCGAGATGACGCGAGGCTGCACATGATGCATGTTGCCGTGCTCTGCCAAGAGCGGCTCCACGTCCGCGGGACGCAGCTTGCCGTCCGCGGTCGGGACGGTGATCACCTTGCAACCCGTGAAGCGCTCCGGTGCACCGCACTCGTCACACGCGATGTGGGCGGTCGCGGGGGTGACCACCGCGTCCCCGCTGCGCATCAGCGAAGACAGGGCGGTGACGTTGGCGCCGGTTCCGTTGAAGACGAAGAAGACCTCGGCGGAGTCACCGAGCAGACCGCGCAGCGCGCGGATGCCGCGAGCGGTCCAGGGGTCGTCGCCATAGGCATGAACGTGCCCGTCGTTGGCGTCAGCGACAGCGACGAGCACCGACGAGTGCACGCCCGAGTTGTTATCCGATGCGAAGGTCCTCGCCAACGGTGCCGCTTCCTTCTCATGCCACTGTGTCCGGGCGTAAGGATACAGCAGGGCGCCCACATCGCGTCGCGCCCGGTGTGAGAGGTCACCCGCCGGTGTCGGGACGCCCTGCCTCCGCCATCGCGTCGAGACGCCCTCTGATGACCTCGAGCTCGCGGTTCTGATTCTCTAAGTGCGCAAGGATGGCGTCGACCTCGCGCTCGGCCTTCACATTGACCCGGTAGTCGTTCTCGGCACGGACCTCAGAGTGCCTGCCCTGCAGGTTCTGGCCGATCATCAGCAGCGGCATCAGGAATATCTGGAGCATGTTCGAGATGAACAGCCACAACACGAAGCCGGGATACGGGTCGAATCGCCCCGAGGCCGGACCCAGCGTGTTCCACCCGAGCCACAGCGCCGTCCAGGTGAAGATGATGAGGAAGAAGCCCATCGTCCCGACGCGCGTGGTGATCCACATGGCGACCCGGTCGAGTCGGGAGAGGTTCTCCGCGACCGCCTCGTTGGCGTTGAGGACCTCCGGTCGCTGCCGCCTGATCTCTTCCAGACTCGGTACATCGTGGCCCTGCTGCATGTCGCCCCTATCCCGCGTCGCCGATGTCACTGTCGTGAGTTGGTACCCCGCC
>JAUSAU010000045.1 GCA_030652345.1 Coriobacteriia bacterium | reverse complement strand
TCCTGTGTACGAGATCATCGACGAGGCGACCGCTCCCGCGTCCGACCTCTTCGAACCGGATGAGACCGTTCCTGCGGAACCGGTCACGCCGGACGCGACGGCGCTCGAGGACTACCTGATCGAACAGCCCGTGGAGCTTGCACCGTCCGGGCTGCTCTCGGACGAGTTGCTGCCGGATCTCGCCGAACTGGAGCGGGCTGTCGGGTCGTTCGAGGCGCCCGAGATACCGGTGCAGGAGGCTGTCGCACCGCCGACGGCTCCTCACTCCGTCGAGGATCTGTTGACCCCTGCCGATGCGCCGACGGTGGAGGTCCCCATCGAGATGGAGTTCGGCGGGACCGTCGCTCCGCCGGTCGAAGGTGCTCAGGAGCTCACCGACCTGCTCGAGGCGCTCGGTGAGCCGGCAGGCCCGGCACACGCGCCCGTCGCCGAGGAGATCGCCGAAGTCCCGGGTCGGACCGGTGATTTCGCGGCGGATCTCATGGCGCTCGGCCTGGGCGAGTTGCCCGAGATTGCAGCGCCCGATGAGGCGCTCGTGGTGCATCCGGCGATCGATGACGACGTGGACGGCCTGGAGCCGGTCGCGGAGTCGGCCACCGTCGCCGACCTGAACGATCTTCTGACATCGCTCTCCGATGACGCGGTGCTCGACGAATCACCGCTCGTGATCGATACCTCCGCGGTGCTCGGTGACGAGCCGGATCTGCTCGATGTGGCGTCCGAGGCGCCGGCATCGGGCGTGATCTCGACCGATGCGTTCCTGGCGGACTTCAGTCCGTCGGAGTCCCAGTTCTCGCTCGGTGATGAACTGACCGCGCTCACCGGGGGCGGGACCGCTTCGAAGCGGCCGCAGGCCACCGCGAAGAAGCTCCCTGACATGGGAGAGCATGTCCTACGGCGAGACCAGCATGTCGATCGGCAACTGGTCGAGAAGATCATCGAAGGCGTCAAGAAGCTCTAGCGATTAGGAGCACCAGAAGCATGCAGTCTGTGAAGGTCGTCGTCACCGGTCCGTTCAATGCGGGCAAGACGACATTCATCAAGTCCGTCAGCGAGATCACCGTCCTGTCAACGGAGCGGCAGATCTCCGATGCCTCCGGCGAGGGTGCCGGCGAGACCACGGTCGCGATGGACTTCGGCCGCATCACGATCTCAGACGATGTGGTCCTGTACCTCTTCGGCACGCCCGGTCAGCAGCGGTTCTCCTTCATGTGGGAGACGCTCTCAGAGGGCATGCTCGGCTTCGTGGTGCTTGTCGACGTCCTCGACGAGGCGTCGTTCAGTGATGCGACCGGCATGATCGAGTTCTTCACGGGCATGTCGGATGTCCCGTTCGTGGTTGCGGCGAACAAGGTGGCCACGGACGATGTGGCCACGCTCTCGACGATCCGCGAGCGTCTCGGGCTCGCCGAGACCGTGCCCCTTCTGCCGTGCGACGCGCGCGACCGCGAGTCGGTCAAGGGAGTTCTCCTCGGGCTTCTGTACCGCATCCTCGACAGCATGTCGTGAGGCGGGAACGTTGGTGGACGTCCGGCTGATATATCTCGGCCTTGCGGCGTTGTTCCTTCTCGTCGCCATCATGGTGCTGTTCGCGACACTCGCGGCCAACGCGCGCGCCCGGAGGGCTGCGCTTCGCATGCCGGGCGGTACCGCGCAGATGGCGCCGCCGGCCCCGATCGATGCCCCGATGACCCTCGGTGAGTGGACGCCGGTCGACCCTGCCGACCCCGAGAGGTCCGTTCGGGTGAGCGCGCAGATCGACGCGATCGCACCCGGCACCATCCAAGGAGTCCATCGTCTCGGACCCGCACCGGACGTCGAGGATGTCGTCCCCGGGCAGACCCTGCAGACGATCGAGGAGCTCATCCGGCGACACGACGCCGTGCCCCGGCATCCGCGACCGGAACCCCCGGGTCTTCCTTTTGAGGCGCTCCTGGAGGCTCCGGGGGAGCACATGCCCGCAGCGCCGCCGACGATCGTCGCTCGGGCGCAGCCCGTGCCGCCACCGATCACGACCGCAGAGCCGATACTCGAGATGCTGGCTGGCACCCCGGACCTCACCGGTGACGAGCCCGAGGCGTCAGCCGCGCATGCGGCGGCACCAGGGTTGCTGCCGATCCCCGCCGCCGGCGATGCGTCGCCGGCGGAACTCGACACAGCCACGCTCGAGACTCTCGAGGCCGTCGCGGCGAGCTTGGGACTCACGCTGAGCCCTATCGCGCCCCCGGCGTCAGCGCCCGTCGCGCTTGAGGTCGCCGACACGCATGGGGTCACCGTCCCGCCCGACGTCTCAGGGCTGTCCTCAGACGGGTTGGCCGACCCGGTCGAGCCCATTCCTGAGGAGTGGATCGAGCCCGGAACGTGGTCGATCGAGCCGACGCCGGCGCCCTCGCTGGCAGAAGCTGCACCTTCACAGGTCGGTGCGTCCACATGGCTGGAGCCCGCTGAGCCCGCAGCGCCCGCGGCGCCCGCAGAGGAGGATCCCGCGCCCGTCTCGGACATCCCTCTCGCGCCATGGATGGTAGCTGCGCCGGTCGATGCGCCCCTGTCCTCCGCACCGGATGCGGTCGCCGACGTGGACGACGTCACCATGCAGCTCCTCGCCGCGCTCGCCGACCCGGTCGTCGCAGTCACCCCCGAGCCGGTGCCGTCCGATGAAGTCCCGCCTGCGCCACGGCCCGCTGCCACGATCGCGCCGCCGCGCTTCCCGGAGCCCGCCCCCGCGCCCGCGCCCGATGCGGTCACCCCGGCGCCGCGCCCCACCGCTCGCGTCGTCGACACGGTGCCCTCGTACACCATGGTCGCGCCGATCGAGTTGTCCTTCGCTGACGGACCGCCACGTGTTGGTATCCGCCCCGGGACGCCCACGTATCTCAAGTACCAACGTCTCGCCGCGGTGTTGCTCACCGACCTCAGGAAGGCGAAAGGCGGCCTCTAGGCGGATCTGCTCGGCTCCCGTACGTGCCTATGAGCCGCGGGTGTCGTACGATGATGTCGTCGGACGCTTCGGCGCCCGTATCCCCCGTGCCGTTGCTGAAGGGTCGGTTGCGAATCGTGGCTGAAGCAGGTCAGCGGCTGGGTCAGCTGCTCATGAAGGCGGGTGTGATCACCGAGGGTCAGCTCAATGACGCCCTCGAGGTGCACAAGGCGACCGGCAGCCCGCTCGGTCGGGTGCTTGTCGAACTGGGCTACGCCAACCAGGGCGCGATCCTGTCCGTCATGGCGCAGCAGATCGGTATCCCGTACATCGACTTCTCAGAGCGCAAGTCCGATCCGACCGCGATCGCAGTCGTCCCCAAGGATCTGGCGGTCCGGTACACGCTCATGCCTGTCTGCTTCGACGAGCAGAACCGTCTCGTCGTGGCCATGGCTGACCCGCAGAACGTGCTGGCACTCGACGACCTCCGGATCGTCACCGGCTACGAGATCAGGCCCGCGATCTCGACCAAGGACGACATCCTCGCGACGGTGGAAGAGGCGTACAAGACCGCCGAACACGTCGATACCGATCAGTTCGGGGAGGACTCGGGCTCCGAGGATCTGTCCGGTCTGACCGAGATCAGCTCGGATGCCCCGATCGTCAAGCTGGTGAACTTCATCATCACGAAGGCGGTCGCCGATCGCGCATCCGACATCCACATCGAGCCGCAGGAGCGAGACCTGCGCATCCGATACCGGGTCGACGGTGTCCTCCACGAGATCATGCGGAGCCCGCGCGCCGCGCAGGCCGCCATCCTGTCACGCTTCAAGATCATGGCGGACATGGATATCTCGGAGACGCGCAAGCCCCAGGACGGGCACTGCGCGCTGACCATCAACGGCCACAAGCTGGACTTCCGCGTGTCATCTCTGCCGACGGTGTACGGCGAGCGGGTCGTACTGCGTATCCTGCGCAAGGACTCGATCATGCTCCGG
Source organism: Coriobacteriia bacterium (assembly GCA_030652345.1). The sequence continues at coordinate 4,368 of JAUSAU010000045.1, read as the reverse complement.
CTGACGGACCTCGGCTTCCTGCCGAAGTCGCTCGAGCGTTTCGAGTCGAGTTTCCGCAAGCCGTACGGCGCCATCTTGGTGACCGGCCCGACCGGTTCCGGCAAGTCCACGTCGCTCTATGCGGCGATCAACGTGCTCAATGAGCCGCATCGCCACATCATCACCGCCGAGGACCCGGTCGAGTATCGCCTCCCGGGAGTCAATCAGATCCAGACCAACGCCAAGGCCGGGTTGACGTTCGCCGGCGCGCTGCGCTCGTTCCTGCGCTGTTCGCCCGACGTGATCCTGGTCGGTGAGATCCGCGACCAGGAGACGGCCAAGATCGCCATCGAGTCGGCCCTCACGGGCCATCTCGTGCTCTCGACCCTGCACACCAACGACGCACCGGGTGCCGTCACGCGGCTCGTGGAGATGGGTGTCGAGCCGTTCCTTGTCGCCTCGTCGGTCGACTGCGTGCTCGGTCAGCGCCTCGCGCGCAAGTTGTGTTCCGACTGCAAAGAGGAGTTCAAGCCCGCGAAGCAGATGCTCCTGGATGCGGGCTATCCCGAGGACAACCTCCCCGACAAACTGTGGCGGGGCGTGGGCTGCAAGAAGTGCGGTGGCACGGGCTATCGCGGGCGGATGGGTGTCCACGAGGTGATGCTCATGAGCGAGGAGATATCCAAGCTCACCGTCGAGGAAGCCACGGCCGACGAGATCAAGAAGATGGCCTGTGCGCAGGGGATGCTGACATTGCGCGAGGACGGCCTGGAGAAGTGCCGCATGGGCATGACCTCGGTGGACGAGATATCCCGCGTCGTCGCGTAGAGTAGAATGGGCTTTCCTGGGGCAGACGGGGGGATGCAGCCATGGAAGGGTCCGTGTCCGCGACCGGTATGACGGCAGGCGGTTCCTCTTCCGCAGCCGGTGCTTCTGACCTGCCTGACCTGAACGAGATGCTGGTCCAGGTCTCGGAGCTCGGGGGGTCCGATCTCCACATCACCGTCGGCCGTCCGCCGACGATGCGACTCAACGGCAAGCTCATCGCCTTCGATACGCGCGTGCTGTTGCCGCGCGACACGAAGGAGCTTCTCTACTCGGTCATGAGTCAGGAGCAGCGGGAGGTCCTCGAGCGTACGTGGGAGTTCGACTTCGCTCACTCGATCCCGGGTAAGGCACGATTCCGCGTCAACGCCTACTTCCAGCGAGGCAGTGTCGGCTCGGCGTTCAGACTCATCCCGTCAGAGATCAAGTCGTTCGAGCAACTCGGTCTCCCGAAGGCGATCGAGGCGTTCGCGAACCGCCCACGGGGCTTCGTGCTGGTCACGGGGCCGACCGGGTCGGGTAAGTCGACGACGCTGGCATCGATCATCGACTACATCAACGAGAGCCGAGCGGTCCACATCATCACGGTGGAAGACCCGATCGAGTACCTGCACACCCACAAGAAGGCCATGGTCAACCAGCGCGAGGTGGGCTCGGATACGAAGACCTTCGCCGACGCGCTCAAGTACATCCTCCGACAGGACCCCGACGTCATCCTGATCGGGGAGTTGCGTGACCTGGAGACCGTGCAGGCGGCACTCACCGCCGCCGAGACCGGGCACCTCGTGTTCGCGACGCTTCACACACAGGATGCGACGCAGACGGTGGACCGCATCATCGACGTCTTCCCGCCGCACCAGCAGCAGCAGGTGCGCATACAGCTCGCGGGCAGTCTCCAGGGCATCGTCTCCCAGCAACTCCTGCCGACTCTCGACGGGCGTGCCCGGGTGCTCGCCTACGAGATCCTCGTCCCGACATCCGCGATCCGCAACCTCATCCGCGAGGGCAAGACCCACCAGGTCCCGACCGCTCTCCAAACGGGTCACCAGTACGGAATGATCACGATGGACGAGTCTTTGGCCGATAGGTACCGTCGTGGACTGATATCCTATGACACGGCGTTGGCACAAGCGTGCGACGCAGGCGTCTTGAAGCAACTGTTGGGCAAGGCCGGCTCATAAGGCCAGGCAGCATCGGAGAGGCACCGGCATGGCGACATACAAGTACACGGTCCGCGACAAGGCCGGCAAGACCGTCACCGGCACACTCGAGGGCGACAACAAAGAGGCAGTCTCCTCGAAGCTCCGATCGATGGGCTACGTTCTCGTCAGCCTCGAGGAAGGCGGAAGTCTCCTCGGCTCGCTGAGCTCCATCCAGTTCGGAACCGGAGTCAAGCCGAAAGACATCACCATCTTCGCGCGCCAGTTCTCGACGATGATCAACGCCGGGCTCTCCCTCACGAAGTGCCTGTCGATCCTGGGGCAGCAGACCGAGAGTGTCGCACTGCGGGCGGTCATCGCGCAGGTGGGCAAAGATGTCGAGTCCGGTCAGTCGCTCTCTGACTCGATGGGTCGCCATCCCAAGATCTTTCCGCCGATCTTCACCAACATGGTGCGCGCTGGCGAGACCGGCGGTGTTCTCGACGAGGTCCTCAACCGTGTCGCCGACCACTTCGAGAGCGAGCAGGAGCTGAAGGGCAAGATCAAGTCCGCGATGACGTACCCGATGGCCATGGGCGGACTCGTCCTCATGATCCTCATCGCGATGATGGTCTTTGTCGTGCCCGTCTTCCAGAAGATGTTCTCGGATATGGGCGGCGAGCTGCCTCTGGCGACCCAGATCCTGGTGAACATCTCGGAAGGGTCGCGCAGTTGGCCCGGTCTGTTCTTCGTCGTCGGGATGACGACGACCATCGTGACGTTCCGGTGGTGGAAGGGTACCGAGTCCGGTCGCTTCATCTGGGACAGCACGAAGCTCCGGATGCCCGTCTTCGGCGAGATCACGCGCAAGATCGCGCTCGCGAAGTTCACGCGCACGTTCGGCACACTCGTCGCGGCCGGCGTTCCCATCCTGGCGGCGCTCGAGATCGTGGGTGCCACCTCAGGCAATGAAGTCGTGGCACGCGCGGTGGGCAAGGTCAGGTCGGCCATCAAGGAGGGGGAGACCATCGCCAAGCCGCTGGCGGAGTCCCCTGTATTCCCTTCGATGCTCGTCCAGATGATCGCGGTGGGCGAGGAGACGGGCGCTCTGGACGCGATGCTCAACAAGATCGCCGACTTCTACGACTCCGAGGTCTCGGCGACTGTCGACGGTCTCACGTCGATCATCGAGCCGATCATGATGGCCACGATGGGATTCATCGTCGGCGGCATCGTCATCGCGCTCTACTTGCCGATGTTCAACATCATCACGCTCGTGAAGTAGGGACGGGCGGTTTCGTTTACGGCGGTGGGGGTGTGACGTTCGACACCGTCTGTCAAACTCGGACGGCGATTTCGTTAAAGTGCCCGAGAGGTTGGCCGATACATGGTTTGGACGGACAGAAGGTCCGTGCAGGAAGCCGGGAGTCACAGCACTGGAAAGGGAGGTGGACATCTTGATGAAGATGTTCCGTAAGGATGAGGGCTTCACCCTCGTCGAGCTCATGGTCGTCGTTCTCATTATCGGTATCCTTGTTGCCATCGCTATCCCCGTGTTCAACGCCGCCAGCGACTCCGCCCGCAAGAGCGCGTGCATCGCGAACCTGCGTACCCTCGACGGTGCCGTCGAGCAGTGGCTCGCTGCCAGTCAGACCAATCAGCGCTCCACCATCACGAGCCTCGCGAGCGCCAACACCGCCATCGGCACGTACGTGAAGGACTGGACGAACTCGACCAAGTGCCCGAAGAGCAAGTCGACCTACACGTTCGCCAATCCGAGCGCGAACGTCACGAGCATCACATGCAACCTGGCCGTGACCAGCCTGCACGTGTACCCGTAGGCACCACGTTCTGAAGTGATCTCGACGGGAGGCCGACTGGAGGAATCCAGCCGGCCTCCCGGTGTCTCGGCTCACGCGGATGTCAGGGACTCGTGCGAGCGCTAGAATCGACACATCCTTCTGCAGGCCACCGGACCGTTCGGAGTGATCGCTGTGCCCGTCCCCGCATGGATGCCGCCCGTGGTGCTCGGGATCTTCGGGCTCGTGTTCGGGAGCTTTGCGAACGTCGTGATCTGGAGGGTCCCGAGAGGGGAATCCGTCGTCTCGCCCCCGTCCCACTGTCCGCATTGCGAACACGAGGTCCGATCCAAAGACAACATCCCGGTCGTCTCGTGGCTTCTCCTGCGGGGGCGCTGTCGGGACTGCGGCGGACCCATCTCGCCCCGCTACCCGATCGTGGAGGCCGTTTCCGGCGCTCTGTGGGCACTGGCGGGTTGGCGCTGGGGCGTCAGCATCGAGTCCCTGGTCGGCGCGGCGTTCTTCTACGTGATGCTCCTGCTCGCCGCGGTGGATCTCGATACGGGGCGCCTCCCGAACGTCCTGGTGGCCGTATGCGCCGGCATCGGGCTGGCTGCCGCTGTGGG
>JAUSAU010000041.1 GCA_030652345.1 Coriobacteriia bacterium | reverse complement strand
GTCGGCATCGTGCGGGACCTGCTCGACCTCGAGGGCTGCGACCCGGTCGTGCGATCGCGGGTGCTCCAGTCGGTCGACTCGCTCGCGTCGATGGGCGCCGAGGTGGGCGAGGTGGACCTGCCGAGCTGCCAGTACGGACTGCCCGCCTACTACATCATCGGACCGGCCGAGGCTTCGTCGAACCTGGCTCGCTTCGACGGCATCCGCTACGGCCATCGTGCTGCCGACCCGACCGATGTCATGGACCTCTACATGCGCTCGCGCGCCGAGGGCTTCGGCGCCGAGTCGATCCGCCGGATCATGCTCGGCACCTACGCGCTGTCCGCCGGCTACTACGATGCGTACTACGGTCAGGCGCAGAAGGTCCGCACCCTGATCATCCGCGACTTCGAGCGCGCCTTCGCCGACTTCGACGTCCTGATCACGCCGACCACGCCGACCACCGCCTTCAGGCTCGGCGAGAAGTTCGAGGACCCGGTGTCGATGTACCTCTCCGACGTCTTCACGATCCCGGTCAACCTTGCGGGGATCCCCGCGGTGAGCGTGCCCTGCGGGATGATCGACGGGCTGCCGGTCGGGCTGCAGGTCATGGGCCGGCACTTCGGTGAGGCCGATATCCTGCGCGTCGCGCACGCCGTCGAGGCGACGAGCGACTTCAGCCCGGTGCCGCCGACCGTGACCGCGCTCGGCGAGGCGAGGGGCTCCGTGACCGCACCCTGAGGCGTGGGCGCGTACGGTTGACGGGCGATTCGGGACGCGCGGGTGGTATCGATGGGCCGCGGGTCTGTCGCGCTCGCGCTCGTGCGCACGAAGGGACGCGCGGCTAGACTGGGGTGCGCACTACCATCGAAGACGGGGGTCCGGATGGAAGCGCCTGAGGTCTATCGTCTCGTGCTCATGCTGATCTTCGCTCCCGCGTTCTACATCGCATGTCGTCGGATCCGTGGAGTGCGCGGCTTGGGGCTTCTTCAGGCGGCCTTCTACACGCTCTGCGTCTCGTGGGTGGCCACGGTCATCGAGAGCTTCGCGATCCCGGCCTTCTTCGGCATGGTCCAACACCTCGCGTACGGCGTCGCCGGTGCTCTGGCATTGGCCGGAGCCGTCAGGATGACTCGCACGTCTGCCGCGGACAGGGCGGCGTCATGACACTCGATGCGATCCGCAACCTCGGGGACTACGCCGGATTCATCTTCTTCACGGTCACCTTCGTCGTCGTGCTCGTTGCCCGCCGCGCCGGTGGCAACGAACTCCCCCGACCGACAAAGGTGATGATGCTCGCTGCGATCGGCATCTATGTGCTCGTCACCGGTTCGGACGCCGCAGGGCGTCTCGGCCTCACATCGTTCATCGAGCCGATCGAGGACCACCTCGAGACGCTGTTCCCGGTGCTCGCGATCGGCGCGGTGTTCTCGGCATATGCCGCACGGCAGTATGCGGATCTGACCCGCACCCAGCAGGCGCTCCAGCAGTCACATTCGCTGATGATGGACGTCGTCGATGCCGCGCCGGCCGGTATCGTCTTCCTCGATACGACCGGCCACATCGCGTTCGCCAACGACACGGCGCGCGACATCATGGACTTGGACGAGGATGCGGTGACCGGCGTCGTCGCCGTGCCTGACTGGGTCATGGACGGAGGGGACGGTGATCGCCCGGGCAACCTGATCGGGCTCGTCTCCGCCGAGTCCTACTCGGACAGAGACGTCGTGCTTCGTTGGCCCACAGGCTGGATCATCGCGCTCCGTGTGAGCGCTCGACCGCTCAGCGACGATCGGGGCGAGGTCGGGGGCGTCGTCATCACGTTCGCACGCCCGCTGCCGACCGCGGTCCGATCCGTGGCAGCAGTGGCACAACCCGCCGGCACGCCCGCGGAGTAGGTCGTACGGATCGCGGGTCCCCGCGCGTCACGCGGCGCGGCGGATCGCTTTCATGGCCCAGCTCGGGATCTGCGACAGATGCGGCATGTGCGGCATGTGCGGCAGGTTCGCGAGGCCGCTGAGATCCGGCAGCTTGGGGATGCGGTCGCCGAGGTCCGAGATGGCGCCGGCGATGCGGCGGGCTCCGAAGAAGACGCCGACGGCGATGATGCCGAATCCGCCGAGCAGGCACGCGCCGAGGATCAGCGCGGCCTTCCAGTCGATGATCACGCGCGAGTCCTCGGAGAGTGTGGCGTTCCGTGCTGCGAGCAAGCCGACCCAACTGCGCGCGGCGGTCGCCTCGGTCGCGACGACCATGCAGCTCGCGCTCGAATCCAAGTCGACCTTCTTGGCGATGATGAGCGGCACGGCGGACTGCGTCACCATGACGTCGGTCTCGGAGCTGATCGCGCCGGCGAGCGACTGGCGAACGGTAGCCGAGTCGGTCGTCATCATGCCGACGGCGGACGTGTTCAGGTAGGCGTCGCCTTCGACGCTCGCGGTCGCTACCGCGCTCTGGTTCGCGGAGAACTCGTTCGTGTCGACGGCGGCGATCGCGGTCATGTGCGCCTCCATGACCTCGACCACGACGGTCTCGTCGTCGATGCCGTCGAGCAGATCGACCGGGGCGTCCAGGTCGTTGGGGGCGGTCACGGTGTCATTGCTCATGATGCTCATCCTCCTGGTCAGGTGCACGGCGGGGTACAGGGCCACGCCGAAGTCTTCGCGAGGGATGTATACCCGCGACGCCGATGCTGCCTCGCGACGGCAGGTCGTCGAACATGCCGGCCGCTTGTCGTAGACTTCACCGCAAGTCCACCGTCTCGGAGGCCGAGCGACGGGAGATGTCCCGCAAAGACGTTCTTGGAGAGCGATGATCTGCCCGAAGTGCGGTCAGGAGAACGAGCAGGGGGCGCCGTACTGCACCTTGTGCTACGAGCGCTTCTGGGAGCGGGCGCCCCGCAGGTCGGTGCCGACCCGCGAGGGGGAGCATGGCGCTCCCGTGCGGGAGCGCGCGCCCGTCGAGCACGAAGCGCCCCCCGGCACCTTCGAGATCGCCGGCCGCTGGATGCTCGCCGTCGGCGCCGGGATCGTGGCACTCGCCTTCGCAGCTCGCGTGATGCTGGATCCGGTGGCCGACGGTTCTTCGATGGCTGTGAGCGCGACGCTGTCGCTCTTCGTCTCCGGTCTCGTCCTGGCGTGGTTCATGCTCGGCCCGCTGCTTGCCGCCGTGGTCGCGGCGCGCACCGTGGTGCCGGTCCTGCGGGGGATGCTCGGTCTCGATCCGCGGCGATCGGCACCGGCCACCGAGTCGCTCACCGACGCGGCGCGGAAGATCATCACCACGGTATGCTTGGTCGTCGCGGCCTCGATGATCGTGCAGAACCCCGAGTTCGGCATCCCGGTCCTCGTGATCGTGTTGGTCGGGTGGGACTCCTGGAGCCGACCGCGCAGCATCTACGAGAGGCTCGAGCAGGCGCGCGCCGACAGGCGCCTGAAGCGCTGGCTGATCGGTTACCTGCTGGTGACGGCCGTGGGCATCGTCATCTTCCCGTTCATGCTGCTCTCGCAAGGCATTCTCGGCGATCACCGGTGGCCCTACCTCCTCGGAGTCATCGCGTTCGCGATCGTGGTCGCGCTCGTCACGGTGTTGCTGTATCAGCCCCGTTTCGCGAGGCGATCGATCAACGAGGCCGTCCTGTCGGGCCTAGGCGCCATGACCGCATCTCCGACGCGGTTCCCGACGTCGTTCCGGGTCCTCGAGGAGGTGTCCATCGCTGCGGGGCTCAAGGAACCTCCCGGTCTGTCTGTGATCTACCGAGCGGGCGTGGTCAACGCGTTCGTCATCGGACGACTCGACGCTCATCCCGCAGTCGTGGTGACCGAGGCGCTCGCCGACACGTTCGACGCCCGGGAGCAGTCAGCGGTCTTCGCCCACCTGCTGGCATCTGCCGAGGTCATGCAGGAATTCCAGGACCCGTCGCTCACCGCGCGGCCCGAGACGCTCGACGCGCAGGCGGCGCATATGATCTCCGACCCCGAAGCGGTGGTCAGAGCGCTGCGGAAGGCCGGGTCGAGCGACAATCGGGTCCCGCTCGATACGTGGCGTATCTCCCTGGGCGGGATACGGCCGTTCATCGACACCTGGAGTGAGAACGCCGTGTCCCCGCTCGTGCGTGTCGCCGCACTCGAGGACGTGGCGGGCGCTCTGATACGTCCCGGCACGTAGCGGGTCTGTCGTTCGGATAGAATCCGTACGGTGACGAACCCGCGGCGCCGCATCAGGATGGCGCCGCTTGCCCGGACAAGGAGCGTACGGACGTGGCGAAGGACCGCCTGGCAGAGGTGCTCGTGAAGTGGGAGGCCGTCATTGGCCTCGAGATCCACACCGAGCTGACCAGTCTGAACACGAAGATGTTCTGCGGGTGCCCCGTGGCGTTCGGCGGCGAGCCGAACACGCGCGTGTGCCCCGTGTGCCTCGGCATGCCCGGCGCGCTGCCCGTCCCCAACGAGAAGGCAGTCGAGGCGACGATCCTCGCCGGCCTCGCGGTGGAGTGCGACATCAGCCGCTTCAGCCAGTTCCACCGGAAGAACTACTTCTATCCGGACATGCCGAAGGACTACCAGATCTCGCAGTACGACATCCCGTTCTGCGTGGGCGGGCACCTCGACGTCGAGGTGGACGGCGCGGGCGCACTCGTGCGCACCGACGCGGGCGATGCGGATGCGTTCGGCATCGCCGTGCCGCGTGAGGACGGGTCGCCGGAGTACACGGCGCGCATCGGGATCACCCGGATCCACCTCGAGGAGGACACCGGCAAGATGATCCACGTCGGCGGCTCCGAGGGCCGCATCGCCGGCGCCACGCACTCGCTCGTGGACTTCAACCGCGCCGGCACCGGGCTCATGGAGCTCGTGAGCGAGCCGGACATCCGAACGCCGGAGGAGGCGCGCCGCTTCGCCCAGAAGCTGCGCCTGATCTTCCTCACACTCGGCGTGTCTGACTGCAACATGGAAGAGGGCTCGATGCGCGTGGACGCGAACGTGTCCGTGCGCCCGCGCGGCCGCGAGCAGTTCGGCGTCAAGGCCGAGGTCAAGAACATGAACTCGTTCAAGGCGCTGCACGATGCGCTCGCCTACGAGATCGTGCGCCAGGCCGACGCGATCGAGGCGGGCGAGGAGATCGTGCAGGAGACGCGCCACTGGGACGTCGGCGCCAAGCGCACCTCCAGCCTGCGCAGCAAGGAAGAGGCGCACGACTACCGCTACTTCCCCGAGCCCGACATGGTGCCGTTCACGTTCACCGACGCGTGGGTCGAGGCGCTGCGCGGTTCGCTGCCGGAGCTGCCGGATGCCCGCAAGGAGCGCTTCCGGAGCGCGTACGGGCTGCCGGCGCACGACGCCACGGTGCTCGCCGGCGACCTCGCGCTCGCCGCGTACTACGAGGAAGCGGTGGCCGAGGCGGCCGTCGAGCGGGCGAAGCAGGTCGCGAACTGGACGCTGTCCGAGTTCTCAGCACACCTCAACGCCGCGGGGATCTCCGCAGATGAGAGCGTCGTGACGCCGGGCAAGCTCGTGGCCCTCGTCGCGCTGATCGAGGACGGGGCGATCTCGGGCAAGCAGGCCAAGGACGTCTTCGCCGAGATGGTCGCGAGCGGCGAGGAGCCCGGCGCGATCGTCGAGCGGCTCGGCATGAAGCAGATGAGCGACACGGGGCAGCTCGAGGCGATCGTGGACGCGGTCATGGCCGCGAATCCGGGTCAGGTCCAGCAGTACCGCGACGGCAAGACGGCGGTCATGGGCTACTTCGTCGGCATGGTCATGCGCGAGACGAAAGGCCAGGCAAACCCGGCGGTCGTCAACGAGGTGCTCGCGCGCAAGTTGGCGGGCTAGGGGCGGCTACTCGCCGAGCAGGCTGACGCGGCAGGCACCGGAGCCGGCGAGTCGCCGGTCTGCGGTGAGCAGCTCCGCGTCGAGTTCGAGCGCGAGCGCGGCGAACGCCGCGTCGTAGAGCGTGAGCGCGTGACGGGACGCGATGGTCGCGGCCGAGGTCGCCAATGCCGCGTCGATCCGGTGCCATGTGAGCCGGAACCCATCGAGTTCCGCCGACGCGCGATCCAGGGCCGGGCCGTCGAATCCCCTGCAGCGGAGTGCATTGAGCACTTCGAGCCGTAGATGGTCCGGCGCGTGGATGGCCGCCACCTCATCGAGATGTGCTTGGAGCAACGCGCCCGCCCTTGCCACACCGGCCTCACGCTCGGCGGCGAACCACTTGAATGCGACGGAGGAGTCCACCACAACTCGGGTGCACCGGCTCTCAGTCATTGCTGATCCGCCCGTGGTCGGTATCCCTGTCGCGTCTGATGATGGTGGTGCCGTCTTCGCCATCCGGAATCAATTCCGCCAGCGCGCGCGCGCCCGCGATGGCTCTCTCGATCGACTCCCGCCGCTCCTCCCGCGCGCGCTCATCCTGCACGCGCGCGACGTACTGTGCGGTCGCCTCCTGCACGAGCCCGCTGCGCGAGCGATGGAGATCCGCGGCGATGGCGTCGACCTGTTCGAGCAACTCGTCGGGGATCGAGACGTTGACCTTGGCCATGGCATGCCTCCTTGGTGGTGCCGAGCGGTGGTGCCGAGCGGTGGTGCCAAGAGGAGTATACCCCGGGTGCGCCGGCCCGGCGGGTCAGGCGTGGATGAGAAGTACCGCGTCGCCGTGGCCTGCGGCCGTCGCGGCGGCGTGCAGCGCGCGGTCGGCCGTGAGCAGCGGGGCGCCGTGGGCGATGGCCGCGGCGAGGTAGACGCAGTCGTACGCCGGATGTCCGAGGTCCAGCGCGAGTGTCATGGCTCCCGGTCCGAGCGGCTCCGATCCCACGGTCCTGTCGACGAGCCGCCGCAGCAGCGCGTAGGCCTCCGCGGCATCGGCGCGGGCGATCGCGCCGGAGCCGGCCTTCCGCACCAGTGCGTGCGACACCTCCGGCCAGAAGAGGTCGGGAACGAGCACGTCGTGACCGGCGACCGTGGCGATGGCCGCCGCAGTGCCGCGCTCCTCCACCACCAGTGAGATCGCGACAGATGCGTCCAGGACGATGGCGCTCACGGCAGCAGGGGGTCGCGGTCTTCGTCGGCCAGCGCGCGCTCGACTGCGGCGTCGCGCTCGGCGTGACCGGCGGCGATCAGCTCCGCGGCCGTCGGGCCGTCGGGACTCGTTCGCGAGCGGATGTCCGCGGCCGCGGCGGCCCACCGGTCCCAGGGCATCCGTACCGAGTCGGCGAGCGTGCTGCGGATCTCGGATTGGAGCGAACGTGCGTTGCGCTCGGCGCGGTCGCGCAGGGCGTCCATGAGGTCCTCCGGCAAGTCGCGAAGCAGGAAGTCGGGCACGGGGATCACCTCCGAGTGTGTGGTATCGAAATGATACCACTCGGCGAGCCCCGCCTGTGTCGAGCGTACGCGCGGCACCTTTCCGGATCCCGAACGGGATCGAACACCGCGCGCTGGTAGGCGATGAGTAGCGCCTCTCGGGGTAGACTTCGATACGAGGTCAGCGGTCACATCGGGAGGTCACGGTCATGAGGATCGTTCGAGTACTCGCTGCGTGCGTGTGCGTACTGGCGCTGCTCGTCGTCGCCGGCTGCGGACCGGCCGTGCCCGAGCTGAAAGGCAAGACCTTGGAGCAGGCGAAAGCCGCTCTCAGCGCGGTCGGCTTCTCGCTCGGTGCGGTGACATACGACGAGGCCGCCGCGGGCGCTCCCGGTGCGGTCATCGCCCAGGAGCCCGTGTCCGGTTCGCGCACCAAGGAGGGCAGCTCCATCGCCGTCACGGTGGCGGGTCCGGCTCCCGTGCCTGCTCCGGCGGTCATGGGACTCGATCAACTGAAGGCCACCGAGGCCCTGACCGCCGCCGGGCTCACCCTCGGCGCGGTGACCGAGGTCTTCGACCCCAAGGTGGCCAAGGGAACGATCATCTCCCAGGAGCCATCGGCGGGCGTCGAGGTGCCGAAGGGCGGGGGAGTCGCCGTCTCGGTGAGCAAGGGGCCACAGCCGGTTGCCGTACCCAAGGTGGTCGGGATGACCGCCGCTGCCGCGCGCGCCTCACTCGAGGCTGCCGGGTTCGTGGTATCGAACACGAGCATCGCCAGCGGCACCGTCAAGAAGGGCATCGTCGCCGGCCAGTCGCCGGCTGACGGCGCCGAGGCGCAGCCCGGCTCCAAGGTGACGATCACCATCTCGACCGGCGTGGCGCTCGTGCGCGTGCCGGCGATCAACGGCCTCATGAGTCCCGACGGGATCATCAAGAAGGCCGGCCTTGTGCCGGTCGGCATCGCCATCCACGGCCCCATCGACGCGGACGCGCCGGACATCGGCCGCGCGTATCGCCAGAGCCCGAAGGCCGGCACGATGGTGCCGAAGGGCAGCAAGGTCACGTACCGCTACTGGTGGGAAGCCGGGTAGGCCGTGGACGACCCGTTCGGGAGTGCTATCGACCCGGCCTGGTTCGTCCGGCCCGACGGCCGGGACAGTTCGCGGTCCATCCATGGCGTCGGGCACACGCGCCGCGTCCGCACCCACGCGCGCGAGATCGCGACCGAGGTCGGGCTCGTGCGCTGGGAGCTCATCGCGCTCGACCTCGCGGCGCTATGGCACGACATCGGCCGGACGGACGACGGCGTGGACTACTACCACGGGGCGAAGAGCGCCGGGAAGGTCGTCGGCCTCGGGCTGCACGACGGCGTCGAGCCGATCGTGCTCGAGACGGCGCTGTTCGCCGTGACGCACCACTGCGGCGACGAAGCCCATGCGGAACGAGCGGCGCACCGCATGAGCGACCCCGACGCCAGCTGGCGGGTCTTCCGGATACTCAAGGACGCCGACGCGCTCGACCGCGTGCGGCTCGGCGATCTCGACGCGAGCTTCCTGCGCTACGACGCCTCGAAGGCGCGCGTCGCGCGTGCGTGGAAGATGCTGCTCGAGCGGGCCTGACGCGCGGGCGCCGACCGAGCTTTCCGCGCCGTTCGGCGTGTCGGCGACCGCCCTGCTCCGGATGTGGAACCGTTCTCGCTATGGTGGGCACGGAGGAGCCAGTCCGGGACGCGAGAAGTGCAGGATCCCATGGTGCCGAGCAACACGATGCGTCACACGGCGCGCTTCATCGACCTGCACCAGGACATGCTGTACGGCGTCGCGCAGCTGGAGGGCGGCTTCCCCGTCTACGGGTCGAGTTACCTGACCGGCGCGCACCACGCTGCAGCCGTCTGGTCGTCGCTGTATCCCCACACGCCCGGCACGACCCTGCTCGACGAGCTCGAGGCACACGCGGAGTTGCTTCGGTCGCATAGCACGTCGCTACGGCTCGTGAGTACGCGCGATGACCTGGACTCGGATGACCCCCGCACCGGCGTGCTCCCGCACTCCGAGGGGCTGCAGCTACCCTCCGTCGAACCCGACATGCTCGAAGTTCTGTGGAGTCAGTACTCGCTCCGCAGTCTGTCGCTCACGTGGAACCACGAGACCGCGTACGGGTCGAGCTGCTACGACGACCCGGGGATGCCGCTCAGCGCGGCCGGCCGCGCACTGCTCGGCGCGATGCAGCGCAGCCCGCTCTTTCTCGACCTCGCGCATCTCAACCAGGCGGGCTTCTGCGAGGCGCTCGACATCTACGAACCGCCCGTGCTCGTCACCCACTCGTTCTGCCGCCAGATCGTGGATCACCCGCGAGGGCTGACCGACGACCAACTTCGTGCGGTCGGCGAACACGGCGGGCTCGTGGGGCTCGCGTTCCCGCCGGACTTCCTCGGCGAGCGCGGGTCCGTCGACGAGGCGCTCATGCACATCGAGCGTATCGCTGCGCTGGCGGGCGAGGAAGCCGTCTCGATCGGGAGCGACTGGGGCGTGGCGGCGATGGGGGAGCTCGCCGACCCGGCCGCGCTCGTCTCGCTGCTCGACGCCGTCGGCACGACCTACGGCCCCGGCCTCGCCGAGCGCTTCGCGTTCGCAAACGCGCACGACTTCCTTCGCGACCAACTGCCGACTGCCGCGGACGGGCTGGAACTCGAGGCGTCGTAGTCATAGCCGCAGTGTATCTTCGGATCGGACGCGTTCCCGACGGAGCGCACCGTTCCGGACGAAGGTACGGCCATGACGGAACTCTGCTCGCTGCCCGGGATCAGCCCACTCATCGAG
>JAUSAU010000039.1 GCA_030652345.1 Coriobacteriia bacterium | reverse complement strand
CTCGGACTGGGCGACGACGGGTTCTGTCAGCCGGACCTCGCTGAGCATCGCGGCGGCCTCCACGGCCCGCCGCGGCCGCACCTTCACGATCTGGGGCTACCTGACGCCGGGCATGACGGGCAACTCCGTCTACCTCAAGGTCCGCGCACCGGGCAGGCACACCTACGTCTCGATCCGGCGCGTGACGACCTCGAGCGGGCGGTGGAGCTACTCCTACCACACTCACACGGCCGGCGTGGCCTACTTCTACGCCACCTATGCGGCCGCAGCCGGCAGGACCGCCTCGACATCGAGGGTCGTGCACACGCACGTGCGGTAGCGTGTGGCCCGCATAAGGCGCCGTTCGTCGAGGCTGCTGTCCCGTCTGTCGCCGCATATACGCGTTCATCGCTCACGTGCGCTGCCTGACAGCGCCGATAGCGCCGAGACGGTATCGTTTCCGTGGTTCGTCCGTGCCGCGCGGCCGTCGAAGGGTGTTCACGTGCAGTGTGCTGCGAGATTGCGTGCGGCGGCAGCCGGACTCCTTCTGCCATTTCTCCTGGTAGCGCCGACGACAGCATTCGCGTCGGGCGCGGTTCCCGTTGCCGGTGTGGACTCCTACACGACGCTGGAGGACTCTCCGCTGTCGATCGCAGCGCCCGGCGTCCTGCTCAACGACACGGATCCCGAGAGCGACGTGCTGAGCGCGCAGCTGGTCCACGACGCTGCGAGGGGCTCGGTGACACTCCAGGCGAGCGGGGCGTTCATCTATCACCCGGCGCCTGACTTCTTCGGCACCGACACGTTCTCGTATCGCGCGTTCGACGGGACGGGTCACTCGGCGGTCACCACGGTGAGCGTGACCGTGACGGCTGTTGCGGATGCACCGATCGCGCGTTTCGACCGTGTCCTGCAGTGGGTCGATCCCGTCTGGGCGACAGCACCGCAGGCAGGCGCACGATTCGGTGCGTCCATCGACGTCGACGGTGACTGGATAGTCGTCGGAGCGCCGGGCGAGGACACGACCGGATGCGCCGGAGCCGGAGCGGCCTATGTCTACTCACGGCAGGGCGATTCCTGGGTCCAGGAGGCCCGGCTCGTCGCACCGGATGCCGCAGCGGGCTCCGGGTTCGGCACTGCGGTCACGATCTCACGGGGCCGCATCGTCGTCGGCGCGCCCGGGTCGGCCTCGGGTGTCCTCGGCGGCACCGGACGCGCCTATGCGTTCACCTACTCGCTCACCGACCTCGGCTGGCGCTTCGAGCGTGCGCTTTCTCCTCAGTTCCCCGCCATGGGAGAGCGGTTCGGTTCTGCCGTGGCCGTCGATGACGGGGTCCTTGCGATCGCCGCTCCCGGTGCGGAGAACGGGGCGGGCGGACACTCAGGTGCGGTCTACACGTACGTGCGGGGGACGTGGTCCTGGGTCGACGCAGATGCCGTCATCCCGCCCGTTGCGGAGAACAACGCGGTGTCTGTCGTGTCCGTCTCGGGCGACACACTCGCGGTCGGTGTCCCGGTCGAGTCCGTCGCGGGCACGGACGCTGCGGGAGGAGTCTACGTCTATCGGCTGACCGGTGACGCGTGGTCCCAGGAAGCACACCTCGTCTCCGATGAGCCCTCCACGGGTGACAGGTTCGGCGCTGCGGTCTCTGTGAGCGGCGATGCTCTCGTGGTCGGTGCGCCGCTGGACGACACCGCGACCGGCGTGGATGCCGGCTCGGCGAGCGGATTCTCCCGGGTCGGCGGCGTCTGGTCACCCACTGCGCACCTCGGGCCCCCCGCGAGCCTTCCCGGCGTCCGTTTCGGCACGGCGGTCGCCATCGAGGGCGGCGCGGCGATGATCGGCGCGCCGGGCGCGCGCACGGCGGAACACGGTGCCGCGGGCGCGGCCTTCATGTTCGCGTCGCTCAATGGCGTGTGGCAGCACCAGAACCGGATCGAGGCCCTCGATGCCGCAGCAGGGGATCGCTTCGGTTGCGCTGTCGCCATGAGTGGCGACTCGCTCGTGGTGGGGGCGCCGGATCACGATCCGGTGCGCTCGGGTGATCCGGTCCAAGCCGGCGGCGCGTTCCCGTTCTCGGGGATGCCGGTGCCGTACGCGTGGCAGGACACGACGTTCACGGTGCCCGCCTCGGGGGTCCTGCGCAACGACGTCCACCCGGACGGCCTCGGGATGAGCGTGCGTCTCGCGTCGCCGCCGGCACTCGGTACGGTCACGCTGGCCGCGGACGGCTCGTTCGACTATGTGCCGCCGTCCGGCGTCTCGGGTCCGGTTGAGTTCGGCTACGTCGCATCAGGCGGAGAAGCCTCCTCGGCCGAGGCCCTGGTCGGACTGTACATCCTGCCCGCGACATCGCGCCCGACCGCCGTAAGCGACGAGGTCACGGGCACCGAGGACACCACGCTCGTCGTGCCGGTCGGACGCCTCCTGACCAACGATCACGTGAAGACGGGCCTGATCGGTTCCACCGAGCTCGTCACGGGTACCACACACGGTGCGATCGCCCTCGAGAGCGACGGCTCCTTCAGCTACGTTCCTGCTCCCGGGTACCACGGTACGGACTCGTTCGTGTACCGGGTGTGGGACGGGGTTCTCGCGTACAGCGATCCGGCGACCGTCACGATCACGGTTGCCGTGAACACGGCTCCCGTCGGCGTGCCGGACTCCTTCTCGACCGCCGAGGATACGCCGCTCTCGGTGCCGCTACCCGGAGTGCTCGCCAACGACATCGACGCCGAGGGCCATCCGCTCAGAGCGGTGATGGTCGCCGAGCCGCAGCACGGCACCTTCTCGATCGCCCCGGACGGCTCCTTCGACTACACACCGGAGCCCGACTTCAACGGCGTCGATTCGTTCGTCTACCACCCAGTCGATGCGGCCCGCCTCGCGGGCGCTGACACCACCGTCACGATCACCGTCACGCCCGTCAACGACGCTCCAGTAGCCGCGCCCCGGGCCTGGTCGACGATTTCGGACACTGTGCTCATCGTCCCGGCGCCCGGCGTGCTGACGAGTGCGACCGACGCGGAGGGTGACGCGCTGACCGCATCCGTCGTGACCGGCTGCACCCACGGCTCCATCGACCTGTCGCCGGACGGCGGGTTCACGTACCAAGCGTCACCGGGCTTCACGGGCGCCGACATCTTCACCTATCGGGCATACGACGGCGCCGCATACTCCGCGCCCGCCACCGTGACCATCACGGTCTCGGCTCCTCCGGCGAGGGCGAGCTCGACGTACCTCCGGTCAAGCGTGTCGAGCGTGCGTCGCGGCCACTCCGTCGTCCTCAGCGGCTGGGTGCGGCCCACGACGGCC
>JAUSAU010000034.1 GCA_030652345.1 Coriobacteriia bacterium | reverse complement strand
CAGGTTGATGACGAGCACGAACATCATGACGAAGTGGATCGCCCGGGCAGCGTTCATGAAGCCGGCGAAGAACGGATAGTGGATGTAGAAGCCGGTGAAGGCCAGTCCGATCATGCACAACAGGTTGACCCAGTGAGTGATCACGAAGATCAGCGGGTGTGCTTCACGGTAGTGTCCCTGATGAGACATGCCGATCACCTGCCGAACGGAGAGGTCATGACCGTGAAGCTCTTCTTGGTCTTGGGCTCGGACAGGTGCACGGCGCACGCCACGCACGGGTCGAAGCTGTGGACCGTGCGCAGTGCGTGCAGCGGCTTGTCGATATCCTCGACCGGGCAGCCGATGAGCGACTCTTCCATCGGGCCGCGCACGTCGGAATCGTCACGCGGCGAGATGTTCCACGTCGAAGGCACGATGCATTGGTAGTTCTCGATCTTGTTGCCCTTGACGTTGGTGTAGTGCAGCAGGGCGCCGCGCGGTGCTTCCCACATGCCCGTGCCTTCGCCCTCGGTGGCCGTGATCGGCTCGTAGAACGCGGCGTCGCCGCCCTTGATGTTGGCGATCAGGTCGGTGACGTACTGCAGGCACAGCTCGGAGACGTAGAGCGCCTCGAGGTTGCGGCCCGCGGTGCGGCCGAGCGTGGAGATGAGAACCTCCGGCTTGCCCTCGGCTCCGAGCGCCTTGAGGGTCGAGTCGATGAGTTCCTTGATGCGCGGCACGCCAGCCATGTAGGCCACGAAGAGGCGGGCGAGTCCGCCGACCTCGAGCGGCTTGCCGTCGTAGCGCGGCGCCTTGGACCACGAGTACTTGTCGTTCACGTCGTAGTCCTTGTACTCCGGAACGGTCTCGCCCTTGGTCGGGTTCAGACCCGTCGGGGACGTGTAGTACGCGTGCTTCACGTACTCCGCGATCTTCGCCTCGTCCACGTCGGACAGCTTCCCGCCGATCACGATGCCGGCCGGAAGTGCGCGCTTCTTCGGGTCGCGGGACTTCTCATCGAACACGCCCCACGCCGCGAAGTCGCCGACGCCCTTGCCGTACTTGAGGGCGTCCAAGTAGAACGGCGCGATCGCCAGCGTGTCCGGGATCATCGTGCTCTTGATCCACTCGTTCAGCCGGATGAACCGGAAGAGCACGTCGTCGAGCGTCAGCTCCGTGGGGACCCACGTGGATCCACCCGGGGCGGTCGACATGATGTGCGGCATCTTGCCGCCGATGATCCCTGAGATCTGCGACGCGACCGCCTGCATCTCGAGCGCCTCGAGGTAGTGCGAGGTGGCGATCAGGTCGAGTTCCGCGGGCAACTTGTAGCCCGGCGCGTCGAACCAGTTCCCCGAGAAGATGGAGAGCTGCCCGTTGTCGACGAAGCCCTTGAGTCGGTTCTGTACGGCGCCGAAGTCCGCTGTCGACGTTCCGGCTGCCTGAGCGAGCGAGTAGGTGTCTGCGATGTTCGCCTTGAGCGCGTTGACAGGGTTGACCCAGTCCAGCGCGGCAAGGTTGTAGAACCACAGGATGTGGCTGTGCAGGAACTGCGCCCCCTCGATGAGATTGCGGATGATGACCGCGTTGTACGGGGTCTTCACCTTGAGCGCGGCCTCAGTCGCGAGGGTCGATGCGTGCGCGTGAGAGACCGGGCAGACGCCGCAGATGCGCTGCGTGACGAAGTATGCGTCGCGGGGCTCACGGCCCTTGAGGATCATCTCGACGCCGCGGAAGAGACTGCCCGAGACCCAGGCGTCCTTCACGACGCCACCCTCGACCTCCATCTCGACGCGCAGGTGACCTTCGATACGGCTGATCGGATCGATTACGGAGCGTGCCACTACTTATCGCCCCCCTTCGAGGCCTTCTTGCGGTCGTACGCCTTCTCGGTCTCCAATGGGGCGCCTGAGAACCGGCCGGATGCGGCCGTGGCGACACCGTGCACAGCGATGCCGGCGGCTGCCGCGGCGCCGACGACGGCGCCGATGGTGCCCGGCTGGACTCCGCCTATGCCCGGAAGCCGCACGTCGTTCGTGCGGGCGAAGAACGGTGCGTTGGCATCGACCCAGTTGCCCTTGCCGCCAGCGATGGCGTCGGCCTGACCGCAGCCGATGCACGGGGCGCCGGACTCGACGCACCATGACGCGCCCTCGTTCCAGCGGACCACCGGACAGTTCGTGTAGGTCTGCGGACCCTTGCAGCCGACCTTGTAGAGGCACCAGCCCTTGACCTCGGCCTCTGTTCCGAACTCGTCGACGAACTCGCCATTCTCGAAGTGGCCACGGCGCGGGCAGTTGTCGTGGATCGTGGAGCCGAAGATCAGCTTCGGACGACCCTGTTCGTCGAGCTCGGGAAGCTTGCCGATGAGCAGTGCGTCGACGACCACGGCCACGACCCATTCCGGGTTGACCGGACAGGTCGGCAGGTTGATCACCGGCTTGTTCACGCCGCTCTTCTTGAGGAAGGCGCTGACTCCGGTCGCACCTCCGGGGTTCGGGGCAGCGGCGACCCAGCCGCCGTCGACCGCGCACGAGCCGACAGCGATGACCGCGTCGGCGTTCTTGGCGCACTCGAGGAGCTGGTCGGTGCCCTTCTCGCCCGCTATGCGCAGCGCGTTGCCGTCCCAGCCGGTCATGACGGAACCCTCGTAGATCAGGAAGTAGCCGCCCTTCTCGACCAGCGCCTTCTTGGCTGCTTCGGCCGAGTGGCCAGCGCCGGCCATGAGTGTCTCGGAGTACTCGATCGACAGAAGCTCAAGAACGACTGTGGCGATGTCGGGCGACCCGACCTGCGCCATCGACTCCGTGCACCCGCTGCACGAACCTGCCTCGAGCCAAATGACCGGCTTGAGCTTCGCACCCGCCTCGACTGCGGCGGCGATCTGCGGCGCTGCCGACTCGGCGAGACCGAGTGCGATCGCGAGCGTTCCGCAGTACTTCATGAAGTCGCGACGGGTGACACCCCGCTTGATCAGGGCGTCGTTCAGCGTCGCATTCTTCTCCTGCAGCATTCACACACCTCCAAGCTGTGTCTCCCTGCGTACTCGGACTGTCGAGCGGCGCAACGATGCGTCTCCCGACTGGTTCGGTCGTCTGACGGCCCCGCGCCTGAGTGAGACGAAGTGGCGAGTTTCCGGGGTGGTTTGCGGGGGACGCAGCCGGCACAGACGAGCCTCACACGTGGCCGACGGATCGGGCGGACCCGACGCGACAGCCCAGCCAACGAACGTGGACCACCTCCCCGTGGGCGCGATTCACGCGCGTGAGCAGCGCGTTCGGCGGCCACCTCTCTTGGCAGACGCCCGGCAGCATCCGCACTACATGCATAACAGCATGGTATGGGAGGAATAGCAAGTCGTGATGTACGCCTGACGCAACGGTAACCGTGGGTTATGGACGGGTTCACAAAAGACTATACTGTCCGCGTGCGCTCCCAATGGATGCGGAACCCACGGTCAGGCTTTGACCGTACAAGGAGGGCTTCATGAGCGATACCGCTGTCGACTACCACCGGATGTGGGCCGATCTCGGCCTCGATCTGCCGATGCACGATGCACTCCTGGATGCCGTCGGAGGCATGTACGGTGCGACGTTCATGACCCAGCCGAACCGCCCCGAGGGCATGGGCTACCTCGACTTCGTCATGAGCGAGGTCCACGGACTGCGCATCAAGGAGCTCGATGACTTCCGAAAGGGCGGCGGCAAGGTCGTCGGTACCTACTGCCTCTACGTGCCGGAGGAGCTCATCCGTGCTGCGGGTGCCTGGTCGGTCGGGATCTGTGCCGGCGCCGAGTGGGCCTACGACGAGGTCGAGCAGATCCTGCCGCGCAACACGTGTGCGCTCATCAAGTCGATGGTCGGCTTCAAGCTGGGCAAGGTGTGCCCGTACCTCGAGGAGGCTGACCTGCTCATCGGCGAGACGACGTGCGACGGCAAGAAAAAGGCGTACGAGGAGCTCGGGAAGCTGCAGAACCTCTACGTGATGGAGCTCCCGCAGATGAAGCGCGAGAAGGATGTCGCGTTCTGGCGCAGCGAGCTCGTCGATCTGATCACCAAGCTCGAGGAGCTGACCGGCAAGAAGGTCACGGTCGAGTCACTGCGTGCCTCCATCAAGGAGGTCAACGACAAGCGTCGCGCCCTGCAGCGGGTCAACGCCGCCCGCGCGGCCGATCCGGCTCCGATCTCAGGTCTGGACTCTCTGCTCGCCGTGCAGGTCGCCTTCTATGACGACGTGCCTCGGTTCACGTCTTCGATGAATGCTCTGGCGGACGAGCTCGAGAAGCGCGTCGCCGATGGCGTGGGCGTCGCGGCCAAGGGCGCGCCGCGCATCCTGATCACGGGCACGCCGATGGCGCTTCCGAACTGGAAGCTGCACGAGATCGTGGAGAAGGCCGGCGGTGTCGTCGTCGGCGAGGAGATGTGCACGGGCTCGCGCTACTACGAGAAGCTCGTCGACGAGGACGCAACGACCCTCGACGAGATGCTCGACGACCTCGCGGCCAAGTACCTCGACATCAACTGCGCGTGCTTCACGCCCAACACCGGACGCATCGATGACGTCCTCCATATGGCGAAGGACCTGAACGCCGACGGCGTCATCGACTACGCACTCAGCTTCTGCGGCACGTATCAGATCGAGGGAGCGGGCCTCGCGAAGGCCGTCCAGGCTGCGGACATGCCTGTCCTGCGCATCGAGACGGACTACTCGGCCGAGGACGTCGGTCAGCTTTCCACGCGGGTCGAAGCGTTCCTTGAGATGGTCAAGTAGCGTCCGTGACACGCGTACTCGGCATCGACATCGGCTCGCGAAGCATCGACGCGGTGTGGCTCGATGGGGACACGGTCGCCGACACGGCCGTCCTCGACACCGGGTACGATCCGCGCGCCGTATGCGAGACCCTGCTAGCCCTTGGCGGCCACGATGTGGTGGTCGCCACGGGCTACGGGCGGCACGTCGCGCGTGAGGCGTTCGCCGCCGAGGTCATCACCGAGATCAAGGCCTACGCGCTCGGGGCGCACGCGCTGTTCCCGCAGGCAAGCGCCGTTCTCGACATCGGCGGCCAGGATACGAAGGTCATTGCTCTGAACGCGTCCGGAGGCGTCGCGGACTTCGAGATGAACGACAAGTGCGCGGCCGGCACCGGCAAGTTCCTCGAGGTCATGGCCCGTGCGCTCGGCTACTCGATCGAGGAACTGGGCGCGGCAGCTCTGAGCGCAGAGAGCGGCATCCGCATCTCATCGATGTGCACGGTGTTCGCGGAGAGCGAGGTGACCGGCCTCGTTCACCGCGGCGAGGACCGCGCGCGCATTTCACTCGGTCTGCACGAGTCCATCGCGACGCGCACACTCGGCTCGCTCAAGCGCATCGGTGCATCGGGCGCGCTGGTCTTCGCGGGTGGTGTCGCCAAGAACCCCGCGATGGTCCGATTGGTTACGGACGGGTTCGCGGGCGCCGTGCTCGTGCCCGCGGAGGCTCAGACCGTGGGGGCGTACGGTGCCGCACTGCATGGGGCGGCGCTGAGCACCTGAGCCGCAGAACCGCTCACGAACGGGGTACATCGGCGCGACCATCGTGGCGCCGTGAGATGTCAGGGGGCTCACAGGGGCCCACCACGAAAGGGGAGGCAATGAAGCACGTTCGTATCGCCGTCGCAGCGGCACTCGTCGCAGCACTGCTGGCGGGAGCCGGCTGCAGCGCGAAGAGCGCCGACTCGGGCGCGCCGGCCAAGGACGCCAAGGCCGACTACAAGATCGGCGTCGTCTCGCCGGCGTTCTCGGCATCCGAGGACGAGTACCGCGGCGGGGAGAAGGTCGTCGCGAAGTACGGGAAGCAGATCAAGCACCTCGTGCTGCCGGAGGACTTCACGGCCGAGCAGGAGACCGCGATGTCGCAGATCGAGGGCCTCGCCGCCGACCCGCAGGTCAAGGCGATCGTCATCGCCGCCGGCTACACCGGCATCCTGCCCGCGATCCAGAAGATCAAGGAGCAGCGCCCGGACATGAAGGTCATCACGGCGCCGATCTGGGACGACCCGGACCAGATGGCGAAGTACATCGACCTTGCGCTCGACACCGATGCGGTGAAGCGCGGTATCAACATCGTCGACAAGTCGCAGAAGATGGGCGCCAAGACGCTCATCCACTACTCGTTCCAGAGCCACATGGCCAAGGAGCTGCTCGCTCAGCGCCGTGACGTCATGAAGGCGGAGGCCGAGAAGCGCGGCATGAAATTCGTCTTCATCATGACGCCGGACCCGAACACCGAGGCCGATGGCGCTATGCAGCAGTTCCTCAAGGAGGACCTGCCCAAGCAGTTCGCGAAGTACGGCAAGGACACCGCTGTGTTCGGCAGCAATTGCGGCATGCAGGACGTCATCATCGCGGAGGTCATGAAGGCGAAGGCGATCATGCCCGAGCAGTGCTGCCCGACCCCCACGCAGGGCTACCCGGCGGCACTCGGCATCGAGGTGCCGGCTAAGGGTCTCGACACCGCCGCGCTCAACGAGCAGATCAAGGCCAAGGTCGCCGAGGGCGGCAACGCCGGACGCATGTCGACCTGGCCGATCCCGCTCGGCGTCTTCTTCCCCGAGTATGGTGTCGAGGTGGCGAAGGCCATGGTCGAGGACGGCTTCGACGGCAAGGACCCGGCGAAGCTCGCGGCGATGGCGGAGAAGGTCGCCGGCGTGCCGGTCAGCTTCGACAAGTACATGGGCAAGGACAACTACTACATGATCATCATGGATTCGGTGTACTACTAGGATCGACGCGAGGTGCGGGGCCGTCGCGAACGCGGCGGCCCCGCACGTTCGTTCGGGGGCGCGGTGTCGGTTCTTGCCATAGAGAGGGTGACGAAGCGCTTCGGCTCAGCCGTGGCGCTCGACTGCGTCTCGCTCGAGGTCCGCCCCGGCGAGATCCATGCGCTCGTGGGTGAGAACGGTTCGGGCAAGAGCACGCTGTGCCGCGTGCTGTTCGGTGACCCCGTCATCGCGGAGACGGACGGCTTCGAGGGCCGGGTGCTTCTCGACGGCGAGCCGGTCTCGGTCCCCGGTCCGATCGAGGCGCTCGCCCTCGGCATCGGGCTCGTGCACCAGGAGCTGGCGCTCATCCCGGGCATGACCGTCGCTGAGAACATCGCGCTGGGCGTCGAGCCGGTGAGCGGCCGGCTGCCGTGGGCGCCGGTCGACACGGCGGCGATGCGCGCGCGTGCCGAGCAGATCCTGGCGCGGCTGGGGGCCACGGTGGAGCCCGACCGACTCGTCGATGACCTCCCGATCGGGGCGAGGCAGCTGGTCGAGGCGGCCCGCGAGGCTGACCGAACCGCGCTCAAGACCCTCATCCTCGACGAACCGAGTGCGGCGCTGTCCGCAAGCGAGGCCGCCTCGCTGGGCACGATGATGCGCTCACTTGCCGCCGACGGCGTCGGGGTCCTGCTCGTCACGCACCGGCTGCCTGAGGTGGTCGAGCTCGCCGACCGCATCACCGTGCTGCGGGACGGACGCGTCGTGGCCACGCTCGCTCGCGGCGAGGCGGACACGTTCGAGCTCGCTCGCCTGATGGTCGGGCGCGACGGTGACGAGTCCGTCCGCACACCAGGGATTCCTGCCGGGGCGCCCGTCCTCGAGATCGAAGAGCTCGCGGTCGCCCTCCCCGGAGACGCTCTCGCCGGGCTCTCCCTGTCCGTCCGCGGCGGCGAGATCGTCGGCGTCACGGCACAGTCCGGTCACGGGCGCCTCGCTATCGCGGCCGGTCTGCTGGGCCTCTACCATGTCTCGGGCCGAGTCGTCGTGGACGGACGGCGCCTCACGCCGGGCGATCCTGTCTCGCTCGAGAACGGCCGCCTCGCGATCGTGTCGGAGAACCGGCGCGATGTCGGACTGGCTCTGCGCGAGTCCGTCGCGCTCAACATCGGCTTCCCGTCACTCGTCGCCGGCCGACGCTTCGTGCGGGCCGGGCACGCGCCTTCGGGAGGACTCATAGACCGCGCCGAGCTCGAGTCGGTGGCGGCCGACCTCGTCGCCCGCTTCGATGTGCGCTGCGACAGCGTCCGGCAGGCGGTCGGGGAGCTGTCGGGCGGCAACCAGCAGAAGGTCGCCATCGCGCGGGCGGTCGCCGCAGGCCCCCGCGCGCTCGTCGTGGCCGAGCCCACGCGCGGCATAGATGTCGCGGCCAAGGAGATCGTTCTGCGCTCGCTGGCGGGCATCGCCACGGAGGGCGTCGCGATCGTCGTCGTGTCGGGCGAGGTCGCAGAGCTCGAGCGGCTGTGCGACCGGATCGTCGTCCTGCGCGACGGCCGTGCCGCCTCCGAGTTCCGCCCGCCCTACGACCGCGTCGCCATCGAGCTCGCGGTCATCGGCGAGAAGGCGGCCGCCTCGTGATCGCGGCCCGCTTCCGTCCCGATGTCGCTCAGGTCGTCGTCATCGCGTTCCTCGCGGTGATGATCGGCGCGGCGATCGCGCTCGGCCTCCCGGTCGCTGGCCTGCTCGGAGACACGCTGCTGCGGGTCGCCATGAACGGTGTGTTGGTCCTCTCGCTCGTGCCGATGCTGCGCGCGGGGCTCGGGATGAACTATGGGATGCCACTGAGCGTCCTGCCGGGGCTGCTCGGGATGGTGGTCGCGCTCGAGATGCGACTCACAGGGCCGCTCGGGCTCGCGGCGGCTCTCGCGCTCGCCGTGTTGTTCGCGATACCGGTCGGGGCGGCCTATGGTGCGCTGCTGCGCGGGGTGCGCGGCAACGAGGAGGTCGTTGGCACGTTCTCGGGCTTCTCGGCGGTCTATCTGGGCGCGATCTTCTGGGGAGTGGCGCCCTTCACGAACCCGAAGATGCTGTGGCCTATCGGAGGGCAGGGCCTGCGCCCGCAGACGAACCTCGCGCAGTGGTTCGGTCACGTGCTCGACCGCCTCGGCGAGTTCGCAGTCCTCGGGGTGCGGGTGCCGACGGGCACGCTCCTCGCCGTGGGGCTCGTCGCCGCACTCGTGGCGCTCGGGTGCCGGAGCAGGTGGGGGGTGGTGACCGCGGTCGCCGCCGACAACCCCGTCTTCGCGCGGGCCGCCGGCGTTCCGCTCGGGCGCCTGCAGATCGCCGCCGCCGTCCTGTCCACCGTCATCGCCGCCGTGGGCATCACGCTCTACGCCCACACGTACGGCTTCCTGCAGCTCTACAGCGCGCCGCTCATGCTCGCGTTCCCGGCGGCCGCGTCGATCCTCATCGGCGGGAGCGGTGCCGACGGGCGCTTCAACGTCTCGAGCGCGCTGCTCGGGACGTTGCTGTTCAGTACGATCCTCGTGTTCTCGACGCCGTTGGCCAACGCGCTGCTCGTGCCGGAACTCTCCGACGTCGTCCGCGTGCTCATCACCAACGGCGTCCTGCTCTATGCGATGATCCGCGGCTCCCGCAGCGCGCGTGCGAAGGCGGCCCGATGACTGTCGGCATGCCTCGGGGCTCGATCATCGAGCGCGCCCGCGCCGCGTTGACCGGCGCCCGCGGGCGCGCTGCGCTGCGCGAGTGGCTCGTCCCGGCGATCTTCGTCGGGATCGCGGTCATCGAGTACTCGGTGGCGGGGCTGCCGTTCGGCTTCGTCGCCGGCGAGGTGATGACCCGCATCGCCCGCGACTCGCTGTTCACCCTGGCGCTGATCGTGCCGATCGTGGCGGGCCTCGGGCTGAACTTCAGCGTGGTCATCGGCGCACTCGGCGGTCAGATCGGCCTGGTCGTGGTCAACGACCTCGGCATCGGCGGGCTGCCGGGGCTCGCGATCGCCGTGCTCATCGGCGTGGCACTCGGCTACCTCGGCGGGATCGCGGTGGCGTGGTGCATGGAGCGGGCGCCCGGGCGCGAGATGATCGTCGGCATCATCCTCGGGTTCCTCGCCGACGGCATCTACCGGATCGTCTTCATGGCCGGCTACGGGACCGTGCTGCCGTCGCACAACCCCGAGATGGTGCTCTCACGCGGGATCGGACTGCGCGACACCGTGGACTTCGCCATACTCCGACGCGCGCTGGACCTCGCGATCCCGGTGCGGATCGGCGTGCTCATCGTGCCGGTCGCCACGTTGTTGGTCGTCGCGCTGACCGCCTGGCTGCTCACGCGGCTCCTGCGCAGCCGGACGGGCGCCCACCTGCGCGCGGTCGGCCTCGATCCGGCCGGCGCGCGGCTCGCCGGGCTCGACCCCGCCCGGCTCAAGCGCTTCGCGCTCATCGTCTCGACGGTGGTGGCCTCCGTGGGGCAGGTCGTCTGGCTGCAGAACATCGGCATGCTGCAGACCTACACGGCGCACCGCAACGTCGGGTTCCTCGCCGGGGCCGCGCTGCTCGCGGGCGGGGCGACCGTGCGAAACGCCCGGATCCGCCACGCGCTCGTGGGCACGGCGGTCTTCCACACGATGTTCGTGCTCTCGCCGCTTGCGGGCCAGGCGCTCACGGGCAGTCCGGCGATCGGGGAGTTCTTCCGCAGCTTCGTGACCTACGGGACGATCGCCGTGGCGCTCGTCGTCACGGGCTGGGTCGAGGCGCGACGCTCGTCAGGCGATACGCTCGACGAACGCCTCGATGCGGGTCCGTAGCTGCTCGGTGTCGTTGTCCGAGTAGTCGGTCTCGAGCTTGAGGTAGGGGATCTCGAGCTCGGTGCGCGTCACGCGGGCGACATCGACGGACTCGACGTTGAAGGTGTGGCAGCCCTGCCAGACGGTGTCGATGACGCCGCCGACCCGGTACTCCGCCACGGAGCGGCGCAGCAAGTCGACCCGGCCCGGGTTCGGGCTCATGCACGCGCAGGGCACGCCGAGGGTGTAGGCGGTGAGCGCCTCGAACGGGTCGCCCGTCTCGTCCACGCGCCGGTCGATGCACTTCGTGCCGCTGCACGCGTCGTGCGCCACGACCACCGCGCCGGCCTCTTCGGCGAGCCGCATGACCTTGTTCGTGTCGGGCGACATGGGCGTGCCGGTCACGAGCACCCGCGGCGCTCCCGGGCGCGACGGCCCGGGTCCGGCCTCCCGCAGCACCGCGGCGAGCTCGCGCAGCTTCTCGCGGTACTCGGTCTGGTCCACGATGAAGTCGCCGGTGTGCATCACCGTGAGCATCTGCGTCCAGGTCATCGGGGGCGAGTCGGAGCGGAACGACTCATCCACATCAGCGAGCAAGTCGCGCAGTTCGTTCGAGCGGCGGATCTCGGCGCGGACGGCCTCCGGCTCGATGACGGCGCCGACGCTCTCCTCGATGAACTCCTTGATGCGCTCGATCTCGGCGCGCCACTGCTCATAGGCGCCGGGGCGCTCGGCGTCGAACGGG
This sequence comes from Coriobacteriia bacterium, assembly GCA_030652345.1. The sequence goes on along the minus strand of JAUSAU010000034.1, from coordinate 80 downwards.
AGCTGCATGACGTGCACCGGCTTGTAGGCGCGCAGCAGCTCGAAGATCTTCTTCTTGCCGTCGCACGTCGTCTCGCCGAT
>JAUSAU010000021.1 GCA_030652345.1 Coriobacteriia bacterium | reverse complement strand
GCCGTCGTGAACGACGCGACCGGGGCGGAACCGGGCGCGGGACTCTCCGAGGTCGTCGAGATCGCCTCGCTGGCTTGCGACCTGTCGTCCGATCCGACCGCAGTGCCCAGGGAGTGGACCGTGGTCGCGAGCGACCTGCACTTCCGCAACATCAGTGTCGGTTCGCTGTTCGTCGCGTCGGCGGACGCGGGAGCGTTCCACGAGGCCGACGAGCGGATACTGGACGCACTGGCCTCCCACCTTTCGGTCGCCCTCGAGAACGCCACGCTCTACGAGCGGCTGCGCTCCGACTTCATCCGCGCGATGGCCGCCATCTCGGCGATGGCCGACGCCACCGAGCGGCTCGAGAGCGGGCACACCGACCGTGTCATGGACTACACCGTCGCGATCGGGCAGGCGATGGGACTTCCTCTCGAGCGACTCGGCCTCCTGCGCTTCGCCGGGCTCCTGCACGATCTCGGCAAGGTCGGCGTCGCGGAAGAGATCCTCATCAAGCCCACCGCGCTCACGCCGGACGAGATGGAGCGCGTGCGTCGCCACTCGGAGATGGGCGCGTCGATCGTCGAGCAGATACGGACCCTCGAGGAGATCACGCCGATCGTCAGACACCACCATGAGCACTTCGACGGATCGGGCTATCCCGCGGGACTGGCCGGCGAGGCGATACCACTCGAAGCGCGCATCCTGGCGGTGGCCGACTCCTACGAGGCGATGACGAGCGCGCGGACCCATCGCAAGCGCATACCGCCGGCGACGGCACGGGCCGAGCTCGTCAGCGCGTCGGGCACCCAGTTCGACCCGGCGGTCGTCGAGGCGTTCCTGGGCGTGCTTGAGATCCGCGCGCTTGGCGGCGCGACCGGCGTGTACGGCCTCGCGGCGAGCGGCCCGCAGCTGCCTGCGTAGCGCTATGATACGGGCGCCCTCACCCGGTACCGAGTGGAGCCCACAAGCATGCGTACGCGTTCGATCGCTCAGGCGGGCGTCATCGCCGCCGTCTACACCGCACTGACGCTCATCGTGCTCCAGCTCCCGCTCCAGATGGGTTGGGGCTTCGTTCAGTTCCGGCCCAGCGAGGCCGTGACGGTGCTCGCGCTCTTCACTCCGGCGGCGGTACCCGGCCTTGCGCTGGGCGCGGCGCTGGCCAACGCCTTCAACCTCACCCAGGCAGGTCCGGCGGCGCTTCTCGACGTCGTCTTCGGCGGCCTCGCGACGTGGCTGGGAGCGTGGTGGACCTGGCGCTTCCGCACCAGGACCGCGCTCGCGCTCGCCGGGCCGGTCGTGGCCAACGCCCTCATCGTGCCGGCCTACCTGCCCCTGATGCTCTCGGCGATGGGCATCTCGGGCGTGCCGTTCCTCGGCATCGGACCCGACACGGCATGGCCGGTCGTGTACCTCGCGGGAGTCGTGACGATCGGCATCGGCGAGGCGATCGTCGTCTATGGGCTGGGCTGGCCGCTCGTGGCGGCACTTCGCAGGCTGGGTCTCCATCGACTGTTGGACACACCGGACGCAGCCGATACACACTAGGACCGCGCATGATGTGCGACGGGGTCGCCCGATATCGACCCCGCCGCCTTACCAGGGACGTGCGATGCCACGTGGGTGATGCACCGCTCATAACCACAGCCAAGGATCACTGTCGCGAGTGCTGGGGTTGCGTCCGCCACTGTCCCGCGCGCGCCATACGGGTCGTCGACGGCAACTCCGAGATCATCGCCGAGAAGTGCGTGGGCTGCGGACTGTGCGTCTCCGAATGCAGCAGCCACGGGCACAGCGTGCGTGACGACACCGACCTCGTGCGGGCGCTGTTGGCGTCGGACCGCCCGGTGGTCGCTGTCCTGGCCACCGAGTTCGTGGCGGCGCTCTACCCGATGAGCGCGGCCGAGGTGGAGACCCGCCTCGAGGCGCTCGGTTTCTACGCGGTGGAACCGACGCTCCTCGGCGAGGAGCTCGTGGCCGTCGCATACGAGACCCGGCACACCCGCAACACGGGCGTGCCGGTGATCCGCTCCACATGCCCCGTCGTGACCGACTGGGTGAGGACGTTCCGCCCTGCGCTGTCTGGGGCGCTCGTGCCCGTGGTTCCGCCCTATGTCGCACAGGCCCGGCTCGTGAAGCTGGTCTACCCTTCCGACTGCGCGGTCGTCTACGTGAGCCCCTGCTACGCTCGCAAGGACGAGTGGCGCGATCCTCAGTTCGAGGGAGCGGTGGACGCGGTCATCGACTTCACGGAGCTCGCGCGCATGCTCGACGGCTGCGCGACATGTGACGCCGCCGTCGCACTCAACGCGGGCACCAAGCGCCCCGAGCCGTTGAAGGAGCTCTCGCTGACCGACGGCTACCCGCGCGCGACGCTGGTCTCGCGCGATATGACCTCCTCCGATGTGCAGGTCGTGCGGGGACTCCGTGCGCTCGATCGCCTTCTGGCCGCCATCGAGGCGGGCGAAGCGGCTCCGCTCATCATCGACGCGCTCAACTGCGAGGGCTGCATCGACGGCCCTGCCGTGAACCCGGGGATGTCGCTGTTCGCCAAGCGCAACGTCGATGCGCTCGAGCGGGAGAGCCGCATGCGACCCGTGGTCGGCAGTCGCGAGCTGCTGCATCACCTGCCCGCCGTCGATCTGGTGCGCGCGTTCCGACCGTCTCCGCTGCGCGTGCCCGCGGCCACGGACGCGCAGATCGATGCCATCCTGCTCGAGGGCGAGTTCGCGCGGCGTGCCGACGCGCTCGATTGCGGGGCGTGCGGCTATGCGACGTGCGTCGAGCACGCCGAGGCCATCCACGAGGGCAACTCCTCGTGGGACATGTGCTTCCCGCTCCAGCGCCGTCGCCTCGAGCGCAGCGCCGAGGAGCTTGCTGAGTCCGCCACCCTCGACTCGCTCACGTCGCTATGGAACCGAAGGGTGTTCTCGGAGCGCTTGAGCGAGGAGGTCGCGCGCCACGTCCGCTACGGCACGCCCGTGTCCTTGCTCATGCTCGACCTCGACGGCTTCAAGGAGATCAACGACCGGCAGGGCCATGTCGCCGGCGACGCGGTCCTCGCGACGGTCGCGGAGATCCTGCGCTCGTCGCTGCGCACGACCGATCTGCCGGCGCGCTACGGCGGCGACGAGTTCGCGGTGATCCTGCCCGGGGTGAAGAAGACCGACGCGTTCGCGGTGGCCGAGAAGCTGCGTGCCGCCATCGCGGATGCGCGTGTGGATCTCGCTCGCAACGGGGATAGTGCGTTGGTCCGCGCGTCCATCGGCGTGGCGGCCGCCGCGAAGAGCACGAGCGATCCGCTCGAGCTCGTGGAGGCC
>JAUSAU010000010.1 GCA_030652345.1 Coriobacteriia bacterium | reverse complement strand
CGCCTCTGAGCATCGCCTCATGGAGTTCATTGATGGAACCCACGAGTCTGCGGTGCTGTTCGTCGATCAGGGGGACCCCGACGCTCAGCTCATCGCTCCACTCCACGTACGCCATGCTTCTCCCTCGTCACCCGGACGCTGCCCTGCCTGCCCCGCCGCGGCGGGGCACCGCCATGCTAACAAACGCGACCATCCCCACGACGAAGGAACCGGACAGCCCGTGAGGGCCATCCGGTTCCTGATCGTTCGCGCGAGTGCGGTACTAGAGAGCACGCACCTGCGTCGCCTGCTGCTTGCCGTTCTGACCGGTGGCTTCCGTGAAGGAAACGGCCTGGCCCTCGTCGAGGGACTTGAAGCCCTCGGTCTGGATCTCGGAGAAGTGAACGAAGAGGTCCTCGCCACCGTCACGCTCGATGAAGCCGTAACCCTTGTCAGCGTTGAACCACTTGACTTTACCCTCTGCCATGATGACCTGCCTTCTTCGCCCCTATGGGGCAAAACAAAACGACGTGACTGGTCCGCACGAATGCGGTGTGTCACGTCGCAGACTTCGAGCCCCAACGGCTCGTTGCCACGGAGTCTAGCACAGATCGGGGGGCCGTGCCGCTTCAGGTCAACGAGCGGCGCGGCAACGAGAGCCTGAACACCGTCCCGTCCGCGATCGTGGAGGTGAAACTCACGCTCGCTCCGAGGCGCTGCTCGCCGAGGAGCTTCATCGAGTACGTCCCGAAGCCGCGCCCGTCACCCTCCTTCGTGCTGAAGTTGCGCTGGAAGACGCGCAGGGCGACGCTCTCGGGGATCACCTGCCGGTTCCAGACGCAGAAGTCGACCCGCCCCGTGGCTACCTCGGCCCAGACCTCGATGTGCTCGCGCACGGCGCTGGCCTCGAGAGCGTTGGTCACCATGTTCGCCAGGATGCGCAGAAGAAGGGAGACATCCGTTCGGATCTCGACGTCGCTGACCGGCTCACGCAACCGGACGATCTTGTCCGTGGCGGTCGGATGGTTCGCGAAGAGATCGCCCAACTCGCCGAGCACCCGGCCGACCGTCGTCTGCTCCGGCCTCGTCTCGAGCAGGGAACTCTCTCCCGCACGGAGACTGGACTGGATCGCCACCTCCCGTGCGACTCGCGTCGCCGACTGGTGGATGATCCGGACGAGTTCGGGGTCGTCGGTGCCGTTCGCAAGCAGGGAACTCGCCGTGATGAGGCCGCCCAGCATGTTGTTGATGTCGTGGAAGAACGTCCGATCGAGCGCCGCGCGGTTCCACTCGATGGTGACGTCCTTGAGAAACAGGAAGAGGAACCTGCCCCCATCGATCGGTATCGGATTCGCCCGGACGAGCAGGCATGTGTCGACGTCTCTCCCGTCACGGTTCGTCGTCAGAGCGCATACGCGCTCGGCGGGCTCATCGAGCCCCAGAGCCGCAACGAGTGCGACGGCGGCGCCGCACGTTGCGCAGTGCTTCGATGTCCCGCACCCGCCCGGCTCGTCGTGGGCGTGGACGCACTGCAGCACTTCTCCCGGTCGCAGCCCCAGTGCACTGGCCGGATCGTCGATGCCGAGTGCGCCGACCAGGGTGTCGTTGAAGGCGACGACCTGGCGGTACTCGTTGAGGATGGCCACCATGCCGGAGACGGAGTGCAACAACGTGTCCATGATCAGGCTGGCGTTGACGGCACCGATCTCCCGCTGGAGCTCGAGCGCATCGGCACGTTCCGCAGGCGCGAAGTAGGTCTGCACCACTCCCCCTCACCGAGCAGACGGCGTCAGCGCCGGCGCGCGATCGCCCTTCCCTCACACATACCGTACCCCGCGGGAGCGTCTGCGCCTCGCGCACGCGCCGCTCGTCGCATTGGCGTCGGATCGCCCCCCGTGTATCCCGAGTACGATCAGGGTCGGCACATCCGCAGCACCACCGTATCGGCGTAGTCTCCAGCACCCCAGAGCTCCGCCTGGTCGGCCTCCGAGATCGTGCGCCGCTCGAAGCCGGCCTTCTCGTACGCCCTCACCGCTCGGGGATTCCGAGCCGACGGCCGGATGACGAACTCGGTGATTCCGAGCGTCGCCCTCAGGTCATCGACCAGGGCGCGCAGCGCGGCGGGGCCCCACCCCTGTCCCGTGTCAGCCTCGGACCGCATCCAGATGTCGAGCTCCGCTGTCGCCGGAGATGCGGACGCGGCGATGGCGTAGTTCACCTGCCCGACGGCCTCGCCGCCCGCCTCGACGATGAAGGATCGTCCCAGGTCCGGACGCGCTCCCGTGAAGAAGTACGGAGCGTAGTCGGCGCAGAACTCATCCCACGTGGGGGCCGGGAGTTCCGGGAAGACCGGTGGACCCAGCATCGACCGCGTCACATCTGAGTGCGCGAGCCAGCGGTAGACCTCCGCCCGATCGGACTCCGCAGCCGGGCGAAGTCGAATGGCAGCAGACTCGCGCGGCGACGTCACCGGGGCGCCACCTTGGCGCGCAACCACCACAGAAGCGGGATCGGCGCCGCGAGCACCAAGGCGACCCACACGAGCATGTCGGCCACCGACAGCTTCGACGCGACGGGGTCGAACGTGACGGCCGTCTCCAGGATGGAGAGCATCAGGACGCATACGGCGACCGTGAACGCCCAGCGCCACCGGAACACGAGCGCCGGGGCGGCGACCAGCAGCGCGGCACCCAGCGAACGGACGAGCGGGTCGTCGATCGAGCGGAAACGACTCGAGGCGTCCGAGCCGCCGAGCACCATCGACATCCCCAGCGCGATGAGCGCGACGGCGCACAGCACCAGGAGTACGCGGTGGTACCACTCCGGCCGCGACGCCTCCGCGTTCGGGGATCCGCCGGTCACCGGCGCTTGCCCCCCGGACCCCGCTCGGCGCTCTGCGTCACCCTGGACTCGACCATGCGACGGATCAGATCCGCGGGCAGCGGCTCGTCGAGGGGGAACCGGACCGAGCCCTTGCCGCTCCGGTAGCGCGACAGCTCCTCTTTGAAGTCCTCGATGCCGCTTCCCGTCGGATAGAACCCGACGTGATGCTCGTAGCCCGCGAAGTGCACGAGGTGAGTACCGTTGAGGTCGAACGTCGGGATCGCGTAGCTGATGGTCTCCGTCGCATCGGGCGCCGTCGCCCGTATGAGCGCACGCATCTCTTCCAGCAGCAGCCGCGTCGCCGGCGGGAACCCGGCGATATAGTCGTCGATGGAGGCAGCGGTCGGTCTCTCAGCCATCGTGGGTACCCGCCTTCTCGGTCGAAAGCTCTCGCTCACTCGTCGGGTCCGGCGCCGGCTCCGCGCTCCGCCTTCCGGGTCGCTTCGTAGTCGCGCCGTGCGCCCGTGCCGTCGATGTAGGCGTTCAGTCGCTCGTTCTCATCGGCGACACGACCGATGTACCTGGAGAGATCGGACAGCTTCGTGACGAGCCACTTGAACCCGACCTTGCGGTCGAGCGTCAGCCGGATCGCCTCGATGAATGCCAGCGCCTCATCCTTGGTCACAGGAAGCTGATGTCCTTGGTCGAGGCCGCGACGATGTAGCAGCGCTCGATGTTCGACTCAGCGTCCGCCGGCTCGAGGAAGAAACCGGGACGTCCGGGCTGGTAGCCCATCGTCGTTCCGACGAGGACTTCGCCGTCCGCAAACTCGACCTTGATCCGACGGGCCACGCTCGGACCGGAACCGTCGAACTCCTTCTTCTCAACGTGCTCGGGGTCGCCGTCAAGGTCCTTCACGAAGAAGAGCGCCTTGAGATCCTTCGTCCGGACCTCCATCTGGCCCTCACCCGGCTGCGAGCCGGCGATACGCACGTGGAAGAACTCCTTTGCCGGCAAGAAATCGGCGGTCATGCCCTTGACCAGACGACCATCAGCGAACCGAGCCACGACTTTGTTCATCGGCCCCCCTCTCCGACAACCCGTCGGTACGCCGCCCCCGCGGCGTGATCCGACGTCTCCGAGCACATGCCCGAGTCGTACCTACGTCCAGCATGGTAGTCGCCTCGGGCCCGCGCGAGAAGAGTGCGCTCATCAGCGCGCCGGGCGAAGCCGGAATGCCGACCAGGTTTCATCGATGCCGACCAGGCCGAGCGGCCGCATCTCCATCCTGTCGGCGATCGCCCAGACACTGTCGCGATTCATGTCGAGCCCCGCCGTCGTGGAGCCTTTGCGATAGAAGACCCACAGCGCGGAACCCGGAGCCAACCCGGTCACCGCCGGCGGCATCTGCGCCTCCAACTCACTGCGCGTATTCACAAAGAGGAACACGAGCTGCGCCTCTGT
>JAUSAU010000008.1 GCA_030652345.1 Coriobacteriia bacterium | reverse complement strand
AGCTGCTGGTAGTCCTTCTCCCCGAACAGCGCCACGTCGGGACGGACGATCGAGAGAAGCTTGGTCACGACCGTCGCCACGCCGATGAAGTGACCGGGCCGCGACGCCCCGCACAGTACGTCCGCCAGCGGGCCCGGATCGACACGGGTCGCGGCTCCTGCCGGGTACATGACCGGCACGGTGGGCGTGAACAGGATGTCGGCGCCCTCCGCCGCGAGCAGCGCCGTGTCCGCCTCGAGGTCGCGCGGATACGCTTCGAAGTCCTCGTCCGGCCCGAACTGCGTCGGGTTCACGAAGATCGAGACGACCGTGATGTCGCAGCGTTCCATCGACGCGCGCACGAGCGAGAGATGCCCCTCGTGCAGAGCGCCCATCGTCGGCACCAGCCCGATCGTCCGGCCGGCGGCTCGCGGTGAGGACAGCGCGGAGCGGACCTCCTCGACCGAGATGACGCGCTCGATGCTCATCCGCGACCGACCCGGCGCACGCGGCTCTCGTTCCAGGCGCGGACATCCTCGAGCGCCCTGCCATCCATGTGGACGGTCTGCTCCTCGCCCGGGAACACGCCGGCGCGGACGTCGTCCGCGTACGAGGCGACCGCCTCACGGACCACGTCACCGACCGTCGCGTAGCGCTTGGCATGGCGGGGCAGGAAGTCGCCGCCGAGTCCGAGGAGATCGTGGAAGACCTGCACCTCGCCGTCACAGCCCGCGCCCGCGCCGATGCCGATCGTCGGGATGACGAGCTCGGCGCTCACGAGTGCAGCGAGTTCGGAAGGGATGCATTCGAGCACGACGGCGAACGCGCCGGCGTCCTGGAGGGCGCGGCAGTCATCGAGCAGCTGCTCGGCCGTCGCCGCGTCCTTCGCCTGGATGCGGTAGCCGCCGAGTTGGTGGACCGACTGCGGCGTCAGGCCGACATGGCCCATGACGGGGATACCGGCGCCGGTGAGCCGGCGGACCGTCCCCGCGACAGCAGCGCCGCCTTCGAGCTTGACCGCCCCCGCGCCCGTCTCCGACATCAGCCGACCCGCGTTGCGCAGAGCTTCGTCCGTCGAGACCTGGAAGCTCATGAACGGCATGTCCGCGATGACGAGCGCTCGCTTCGTCCCGCGGACCACCGCCGCGCTCGCGCGCAGCATGTCGTCCATCGTGACCGGGAGGGTGGAGTCGTGCCCGAGCACGGTCATCCCGAGCGAGTCGCCCACGAGGATCGCATCGACGCCGGCGGCGTCGACGAGCCGCGCGGAGGAGACGTCATAGGCGGTGACCATCACGATGCGCTGCGACGATGCCTTGCGCGCGCGGAAGGTCGAGGTGGTGACGGGCCGGTCGAAGCCGGCCTGTGGGTGGACGCTCATCGCGTCGCTCCTTTCCGATCCGCCGTCCCAGCCCGTGAGGGTCCAGGCAGCCCCATCGAAAACGTCCCGCCGGTGGCGGGGTGTGCAGTATAGCACCGGCGGCTACCGGAACAGCAGTGCGGAAAGGATGTAGCCGTCGAGCAGCGTGAAGACCGCGTAGATGCGCCAGAGTTCGGGCGCGCGAGCCGCCCACGTCCCGCGCGACCACAGTTCGTCTATCTCGGCTTCGGCGCCCTCGAACTCCCCGTCGGGGTCTTCGAAGGGTGCTGAGAGCAGACAGCGTGCATCCTCGGCCCGGGATGCCGGCACGAAGATCGGGATCGGCACGAGGTCCCCCCATAGGAACTGAGCGGCCCCGAATCCGCGGGCGATGAACGGCTCGAACTTCAGCCACGCTGGGATGCCCGCGGAGAGCAGTAGTGCCGTCGCGATCTCGACGCGCTTGTTGGTGCCGAAGTCCGCATGGACCACTACCCACGGCTCACCAGGCTCGCCGTCGGACAGTGCATCACTCCATGCGCGCAGATCTGCGCCAACCCCCGTGCCCTCCACGACTACACGCCCTCATCCCGGTCGGTGACGGCCTTCGGCGTAGCGCATCCACGCAGAAGGGGCCCCGGTCTCCCGGGGCCCCTGCGAGGTCTCGCGTGTCGGACGCCGACTCAGAAGAAGAGCCGCACCAACCACTTGTTGTTCTCCTTGACGAGCTGCAACGTCTCGGCGCGATCGGTGTACGTGCCCTTCGCGGAGTCCGTGAGCCACTTCCCGGCGATCTCGACGGACGCCTGGTTCGCGTTCTTCGGGTCCATCGTCACCTTCGTGACCGAGTAGTCCTTCACGCCGGCCTTGCCGTTCGCCTGCTTCTTGGCGTCGACGGCCTGCTTCTCGAACTCCTTGACGCCAGAGTCCGGCAGATTGCCGTGCGTGGCGTTGTCGAGGATGCCCTTCGCGTCGTACGCGGCGTACGCGTCGAGCAGGCGCAGCGCGGCGGACTTGGGGTCGTTGCCGGCGTTGGCGATCGCCTGCCAGCCGAAGTACCCGCCCGCGCCCAGCACGGCCAGGACCACGATGACGATCAGCGCCGTCATCCAGGCCGGGCGTCCGGCGGACGGCTGCACGGGCTCAGCGGACGGGACGTCGGAGGTCGCAGGTCCCGTGGCGATATCGGTCGCCTCGACCGGCGCGTCCGTCTCGACAGCGGCGGCTTCGGTCGCCTCGACCGGCGCGTCCGTCGACTCTGCGGCCGCGACCATCGGCTCGCCGCACTCGGCACAGGTTTCGGCGCCCTCGACAGTCTCGGCGCCGCACTTCTCGCACTCCATGGTAGAACCCCCGGAATAGTCGGTGGGAGGAACGGTCGCGCGAAGTATAGCATCGCGCGGAAGGCGTCATCCGTGCGGCGGAGCGCCTACTCGAACCCGAAGCGGCGGCGGCCGGAACGCGCTTCACCGACCCGCTGCGCGTCGATGATCGCCTGCGCCTCGCCGGCCCGGGACGCGGGCACCATGAGCCGGACGTCCTGCGGGATCGCATAGAGCACACTCGCGCCCTCGCCGGGGCGGTGCGGATAGAAGACGCACGGGATGCCGGCCTGCAGCAGCTCCTGTTCGTAGAGCAGGAGGCTGAAGTCGGAACTGCTGTTGGGTACGGTCACCTCGAAGCGTGCCGGTCCGACCGCCACCCACTCGCCGCGAGCCTCCTGAGCAGTGGGCACTACCTGGGCCGCAGTGGGCCCGCCGTCCTGACCGGGATCGCCCGGACCGAGCGGGGTGAGGTCCTCGAAGCCCGGCAGCGCTCCGAGGATGCCGGTGACCCGCCCCTCGCGCGCCCGCTCCCGGGTGATCGGTGTGCCGTCCGGCAGCACGGCATCCGGGGCGACCTCGAGCAGGGGCGTCACCACGAAGTCGCGCTCGAGGAGCCGCGGATGTGGGATCGTGAGCGTGGCGGCCACCCACTCCTCGTCTCCGAAGAGCAGGATGTCCAGGTCGATCGGCCGCGGCCCGAA
>JAUSAU010000026.1 GCA_030652345.1 Coriobacteriia bacterium | reverse complement strand
GGTCGCGCCGGTGGTCACCTGTGGGGCGCCGTACCCCTGGGGGAGATCCTGTGGGGCCCCGTACCCGGGTGTCGCAGCGGCGGCGGGTGCCGCAGGCTGGGCCGCGGGGGCCGGAGCTGCGCCCATCGGCGCCTGGACCCCCGCACCGAGCGGCTCGACGGGCGCGGCGGGGGCACCGGCGGGAGCCGCGGGTGTCTGCGCGGCGGCACCGGTGAGCGCACTGATCTTCTGGACGAGGGTCTGGCTGTCGACCGATGCGGGGAGATGCCCGGCCGCGCCGACCTGGCGAGCCTTCAGCGCACTCGCCTCACTCGGATCGTTCGCAACGATCAGCACCGGGATCCCGCCCAACTCGGCATCACCCTTGAGCTCCGCGGTGAACGCGTAGCCGTCCATGCCCTCGAGGTCGCCATCGGCGATCACGACGTCCGGCTTGTGCTGGCGCGCCATGCCCAGCGCTCGCGGCGCGGAGATCGCCCCGATCACCTCGCAGCCGGGGATCGCGGCGACGAGCGCGGCCTTCGTCTTCTCGAAGAACGCCGCATCGTCATGGACTATGAGAACCGTTGTATCCACGTAGTGCCTCCTCGGCAGACTCACCCGGCCGCGACTCGACCTGTCCCTCGTGCCACCCCATGCCCCTGGGTATCGGCAAACACCGGCAGGGTCTCAACACGCGCTTTCGGCATGCCCGCTATGATGTGCGGTGACGACGGAAGGGTGGCATGGACCCCATACGAGTGACCATACAGAGCCTAGCACACGGCGGTGACGGCGTGAGCCGGCTTCCGGACGGACGGACGGTGTTCGTCCCGTACTCCTGCCCGGGCGACGAACTCACCGTCACGGTGACCGAGGACCACGGGCGCTGGACCCGGGCGCAGGTGGCCTCGATCGAGGCGCCGTCGCCCGACCGGGTCACGCCGCCCTGTCCTTACTTCGCTGCGTGCGGGGGCTGCAACTGGCAGCACATCGCGTATGCGGCGCAGACCGCGGCCAAACGCACCACGCTCATCGACGCGCTCACGCGGATCGGTGGACTCGAGAACCCCGAGGTGGCTGAGACGATCGCGTCGCCAGCCGAGTACGGCTACCGGAACAAGATCGAACTCACCGCCGAGCCGGGCGGCGGACGCGCGCTCGGCTTCCTCCGGGCCCACACCAACGAGGTCCTCGCCATCGACGCATGTCCGCTGCTGCCGAAACGCGCCGCGAAGCTCCCCCGTTCTCTCGCAGGCGCGCTGCGCTTCATCGCGTCACGCGGTGCCGAGGGCATCCTGCGCGCCTCGGTCCGCGTCTCATCGTCCGGCGAGACCGCAGTGGACGTGTGGACGCGTCCGGGACCCTTCCCTCGCGCCGCGGCTGCTCGTGTCATCGCCGAGGCGGTTGGCGCGCGCACCGTCACGCGGACGATCATGCGTGATGCGGAGAAGAGGGATGTCTCCCAAGTCGAGGTCCTCACCGGCTCCGGAGCGTGGCACGAGACGCTCGACGGCGATCGCTACGCGGTCTCGGCGCCGTCGTTCTTCCAGGTGAACACCGCCGCGGCCACCGCGCTGCGACAGCGAGCGCTCGAGATGCTCGCTCCCGACGGCACGATGCGCGTGGCCGACCTCTACGCGGGCGCCGGCACGTTCACGCTGCCGCTCGCCCGGGCTGCGGGCGAGGTCGTGGCCGTGGAGGCGTCGCGTTACGCCCTTGCCGATCTCCGTGAGAACCTCGACGAGGCGGGGCTCGATGCCGACGTGGTCCCCGGTGACGCCGCGTATGCCCTGACAGACATCGGCCACCTCGATGCGGCGCTGATCGACCCGCCCCGCGCGGGGATCTCGGACAAAGCGATGCGGGCACTCGAGAGCGCCCGCATCCCCAGGATCGTCTATGTCTCGTGCGATCCGGCCACGCTCGCGCGCGATGTCGCCCGGCTCTCAGCGGCCGGTTACGCGGCACGACGCTTCGTGCCCGTCGACTTGTTCCCGCAGACGTACCACCTCGAGACGGTCGCGCTACTCGAGCTCGGCTAGACCAGCGTACCGACGACCGGGAAGTCAACGACGTGGACGTCATGCGGCGCGTCGTCGTGAGCGGTCGTAAGATCCTCGCCGGCCTCGTGCGAGCCCATGTGATCGCCGTCGTCCCACATCGAACTGTCGGACACGTCGTAGACGGTGCCGTCGTAGGCAACGTAGGCCGGATTACCGTCGCGGCCGTTGAACTGCTTCAGGTCGTCGAGCGTGAACTCCCTCATGAGTGCTCCTTGTCATCGGGGGGATGCCTCGACTGAGTTCATACCCCGCGCCAGGAACCGTCATGCCTCGCGATGTGACACGTGGGCTAGTCGTGCTCCACGAGGTCCCGGAGGCCAAAGAGGTCGACCACGATCTTGCGACCCTTGGTCGCGACCACGCCGTCACGCTGCAGGTTGGAGATCACGCGACTCGCGGTCTCCCGAGAGGTGCCCGCAAGGGTCGCGATCTCGTAGTGCGTGAGGCCCTCGATGACCGGGACGCCCCTCGCCTCGTAGGACGCGGTCGCCACGTTGAGCAAGACGCGCATGACCCGATGCGTGGCATCGTGGAAGGCCATCCCCTCGAGACGTACGATCATCTCGCGGAGGCGATGCGACAGCGTGGCCACCAGCGCGATCGCGAGCTCCGGACGCACGCTGAACACGCGCGCCAGATCCTTGCCCTCGATGCTCAGGACCTCGATGTCCGTCGTCGCGATCACATCAGCGGCTCGCGGCGTCGACTCGGCTGCACCCATCTCGCCGAAGTACGACGGCGCCTCGAGGTAGCCGAGGGCCAGCTCCTTGCCTTCGGGAGAGGCGATAGACACCTTCACTCGGCCCGAGATCAACACGTACAACGTGGAGCTCTGATCGTTCTTGGTTATGACGAAGGAGCCCTTCGGGTATTCCCGGTGCCCCATCATCGAGGCGAGTGTCTTGAGGTCGGCATCGTCCACGCCGGAGAACGCCGGGTCCCGGCGCAGCAGGTTGACGATGGCGTCCTTGGAGCCCGACATACTCATATCTCCACTCATCGGCAGCCGAAGAACATTACTACAGTGCGACTTACCATCCCGTGGCAGTCCCCGCGTAGAAGACTACCGCATCATGCCCGGCGGGGCACACCCGGTGATGTGCAGGCTGCGTGATATGATGCCAGCCACCATTCGACCCGAGGGAGTCCCGCACCGTGCGCGCCATACTCTTCGATCTCGACGGCACACTGCTCGA
>JAUSAU010000093.1 GCA_030652345.1 Coriobacteriia bacterium | reverse complement strand
CTCGTCGACCATGAGATAGCTGAAGCGGCCCTGCCAGCGGGCGAGCGCATCCGGATGGTCGCGGAAGAGCTTCACGACGTTGAACAGCAGGTCGTCGAAGTCCATGGCATTCGCCTCGCGGATGCGGCGCTCATACTCGGGATAGACCCGCGCCGTCATCTTCTCGGGAGGAGTCGCCGCCTTCTCCGCATACGCTTCCGGCGAGAGCAGCTCGTTCTTCGCCGACGAGATCCGGCCCACGAACGTCGAGACGGGGAAGCGCTTGGGGTCGATATCGAGACCCGCGATGACGGAGGCCATCATCCGCTTGCGATCGTCCTCGTCATAGATCGAGAAGGACGTCCCGTACCCGAGGAGTCCGGCCTCACGACGCAGGATGCGCACACAGAACGCGTGGAACGTCATGACCCACATCGCCCGCGACGCCGGCCCGGCGATGGCGTGGAGGCGTTCGCGCATCTCCGCCGCTGCCTTGTTGGTGAACGTGATCGCGAGTATGCGATGCGGATCGACGGCGAGATCGCCGACGATATGTGCTACGCGGTACGTCAGTACGCGCGTCTTGCCCGAGCCTGCGCCGGCGAGTACGAGGAGTGGTCCCTCAGTCGTCACGACGGCATCACGCTGGGCGGGGTTGAGGTCGCTCAAGTCTGTTTTCATAGAAGAACTATTGTAGCCGACCGAGAGCCCCAGCGGGCGGATCGCGCCCTCTCATCGTGGGAGATCCTGTGGTGGCGGCCCTACTTCACGAACTTGATCATCGTGAAGCCGTCGTCTTTGGCCACACAGGAGTTGTGCGTCACCCGGCGCTGCCCCTGCAGATGCTGCGTATTGCCGCACCGCGCGCACACAGACGAGCCGCACACGGCGCACGGCCCCTGCGCGGCAGCGTCGACTGCGCCGCAGTGGCGGCAGATACGTGAGAGATCAGGCCGTGCGTCCGGCACCCCGGTCGCCCTTCCCCATGCGACTCCGACCCATTGCCCCTACACAACGCACACGACGAGCTCCTACGTGGCGTACGAGCGATCGGGACCGCTAGCCCATCGTCCTTCCGACAGCATTCGCCACAGGTTCGAGTTCGCCAACGAGGTCACGAAGTCCTGCAAGGTCGAGCGACTGCGGGCCATCGGACAGCGCCTTGCGCGGGTCCGGATGCGCCTCGATCATCAGGCCGTCGGCGCCGATGGCGATCGCCGCCTTGCACACCGGCCCGACGAGATCCCGCTGACCGGTCGGGTGCGACGCGTCCACGATGATCGGCAGCATAGAGAGCTTGTGGACCACGGGCACCGCCGTTATGTCGAGCGTGAAGCGCGTCGAGGTCTCGAACGTGCGGATGCCGCGCTCACACAGGATCACGTTGGGGTTGTGCATGGTGATGTACTCGGACGCGCCGAGCCATTCCTCGATCGTGGCCGCCATCCCCCGCTTGAAGAGGACCGGCTTGCCGGAGTCCTTGGTCACGAGGCCGATCTTCTTGAGCAAGGAGAAGTTCGCCATGTTGCGCGTACCGATCTGCAGGATGTCCACGTACGCATCCACGATCTCGGCATGGGCGGAGTCGACGACCTCGGTGCAGGTGAGCAGGCCGTAGCGCTCGCCCGCCTCGGCGAGGTACTTGAGCCCCTCCTCCTCGAGTCCCTGGAACGAGTACGGACTCGTGCGGGGCTTGTAGGCGCCGCCGCGCAGGATGCGGATGCCGAGCTCCGCGCAGACGGCGGCGACCTCCATGATCTGCTCGCGGCTCTCGATGGAACACGGGCCGGCGAAGATGCCGACCGGCCCGCCCTTGGTGATGACGCCGACCGCGCTGGCTGTCGTCATGACCTACAGCTCCTTCATCACATGAAGGATGGCCTCGTAGACCTCGCGGAGGTTGTCACCGTACAGCGGGCCCTCGTTGCACTTCGCGAGGTTGCTGAAGATCTCCTCCTCGCGCTTGGGGTCGTAGAGGCCCCAGCTCACCTTGGGCTTGAGGTCGCGGATGGCGAGCGAGTGCACGGCGCGCTCGTTGAGGAGCTGCACGATGCGGCAGTCGATCTCGTCGATCTGCACCCGGTGCGCGTTGATCTCGTCGCGGACTTCGTCGGACATGATGTCTCCTTCGACCCCTCGGTACTCGTGACGCCAGTCTCCGCGGAGATCCGGCGACATCCGTGACGTTACCCGTTCATTCCCATTCGATGGTGCCGGGCGGCTTGCTCGTGATGTCGTAGGCGACGCGGTTGATGCCGTCGACCTCGTTGATGATGCGATTGCTCATCTTGGCCAGCAGCTCGTGGGGCAGGCGCGCCCAGTCGGCGGTCATCGCGTCGGCGGATGCCACGGCGCGGATGATGATCGGGTTCTCGTAGGTGCGCTCGTCACCCATCACGCCGACCGACTTGATGTCGGGGAGCACCGCGAAGTACTGCCACACCTCACGATCGGTGTCCCACGCGCCGATCTCCTCGCGCACGATCGCGTCGGCCCGACGGAGCTTCTCGAGCTTCTCGTGCGTGATGTCGCCGATGATGCGGACCGCGAGGCCCGGGCCCGGGAAGGGCTGCCGGTGGACGATCTCGTCGGGCAGCCCCAGCTCGCTGCCGACAGCACGCACCTCGTCCTTGAACAGCGCCTTGAGCGGCTCGATGAGGTCGAAGTGCACGCCGGTGGGGAACGGGATGAGGTTGTGGTGGCTCTTGATCTTGGCGGCGTGCTTGTTGCCCGACTCGATGACGTCGGGGTAGAGCGTGCCCTGGGCGAGGTAGCGAACGCCCTCGAGCGTGGTGGCCTCTTCGAAGAAGACCTGCCAGAACTCCTCGCCGATGATGCGGCGCTTGGCCTCGGGGTCAGAGACGCCCGCGAGGAGGGTGAGATAGCGCTCCTCCGCGTCCACGTGCACGAGGTTGATGTGGAAGTGGTCGCGGAAGGTGTGGACGACCTGCTCGGACTCATTGAGGCGCATCATGCCGTGGTCCACGTAGATGCACGTCAGCTGGTCGCCGATGGCGCGGTGCAGCAGCGCGGCGACGACGCTCGAGTCCACGCCGCCCGACAGGCCGCAGATGACGCGGGCGTCGCCGACCTGCGCGCGCACCGCCTCGACCGTCTCCTCGATGATGTTGAGCATCGTCCAGGTCGGCGGGATCTCCGCGATGTCGTGCAGGAACGTGCGGATGATGTGCTGCCCGAACTCCGTGTGCGCGACCTCCGGGTGGAACTGCGTCGCGAAGAGCTTGCGGGCGGGATCCTCCATGGCGGCGATCGCGGTGGTGCCCGTGCGCGCGGTCACCGCGAAGCCGGCGGGCGCGGTGCCCACACTGTCGCGATGGCTCATCCAGCACTGCGAGCACTCAGGAACGCCCGCGAGCAAGACGCTTGCGGTGTCCGTCACCTCGAGCTCGGCGAAGCCGTACTCACCGATGTCGGTCTTCGGGATCTCGCCGCCGAGGTGCAGCGCCATCTCCTGGATGCCGTAGCAGAAGCCGAGGATCGGGATGCCGAGATCCAGGATCGCGGGGTCCATGTGCGGAGCCCCCTCGGCATACACGCTCGCCGGGCCGCCTGACAGGATGATGGCGGAGGGCTTGCGCGCGGCCACCTCGGCCGCGGGTATGTCGAACGGCACGATCTCGGAGTAGACGCGCGCCTCACGCACGCGCCGCGCGATCAACTGCGCGTACTGCGCGCCGAAATCGAGGACGAATACGACTTCCTGGTGCTCGTGGTATGCCACCTACCGGCCCATCCCGACGCCCTGGCTGTTCTGCAGGACCTTGCCCTCGGTCTGCAGCGACGGAGCGACCATGACCTCGGCCTTCTGGAACGTCTTGAGGTTCTCGTAGCCGCAGGTGGCCATCGAGGTGCGCAGGCCGCCGAGCAGGTTGAGGGTGCCGTCGTTCTGGTGCGCGGGGCCGAGCAGGATCTCCTCGAGCGTACCCTTCACGCCGGCCTTCACGCGCGTACCGCGCGGCAGATCCGGGTGGAACGTCGCCATGCCCCAGTGGAAGCCGCGGCCGGGCGCCTCGGAGGCGCTGGCGAGCGGAGACCCGATCATGATCGAGTCGGCGCCCACGGCGATGGCCTTGGCCAGGTCGCCGCCGGTGCGCATTCCGCCGTCGGCGATGACGTGGCAGTAGGTGCCCGTCTCGTCGAGGTGACGCATACGGGCAGCAGCGGCATCCGCGATCGCGGTGCCCTGCGGGACGCCGATTCCGAGCACGCGGCGCGAGGTGCACGCGTGGCCGGGGCCGACGCCGACGAGCACGCCGACAGCACCGGTGCGCATGAGGTGGAGCGCGCCGGAGTACGAGCAGCAGCCGCCCACGATGACCGGGATCGGAAGACGCTCGATGAACGCATTCAGGTCGAGCGGCTCGTCGAAGCTCGACACGTGCTCAGCCGAGACGACGGTGCCCTGGATGATGAGTATGTCGAGCCCGCCGGCGAGCGCGGCATCGATGTAGCGCTCGCAGTTCTGGGGAGTCAGTGAGCCCGCCGCGAGGACACCGCCGTCCTTGATCTCCTTGATGCGCTGCGTGATGAGCTCGGCCTTGACCGGCTCCTTGTACAGCTCCTGCATCTTGGCGGTCGCCTCTTCCTTGTCGAACGAGGCGATGATGTCGAGCTGCGTGTTCGCGTCGACGTAGCGGGTCTGGATCCCCTCAAGGTTGAGGACCGCCAGGCCGCCGAGCTTGCCGAGCGTCACGGCGAAGGCGGGGTCGACCACGCCGTCCATCGCGGAGGCCAGGATCGGAAGCGGGAAGTTGAAGGTCTTGCCGCGGAATGCGAACTCCCATCCGATGCTCACATCGCGCGGGTCGCGGGTGCGGCGGGACGGGACGATTGCCAGGTCGTCGAACCCGTAGGCCCGGCGTGCGGTCTTTCCGCGTCCGATCTCGACTTCCATGAAGGGCGCCTCCTCTATGTCAGCGATCTGCTCTGTACCGGTGTGGAGCCCGCCGAATATGCGGCAAGACCAGGAGCGTATCCGTCCCTCGCGCGTGGAGCCGCGGGCCGGTGCTGCGCCTGGTCTTCTGAGTGCTGCGACGCGGTCTGCGATGGTGAAGTCCGCGTATGGCGTGCGGGGTTGCTACAGGGTAGCGCGCCGGGGCGCGAGGGTCAACGCGAGCAGGAGCCCGTGTGACGCCCGTCGCGCGGGCATGACCCCATCGGCTCAGCGGGCGTATACTACACGTCGCACCTATCCCCGGACACCCTTAGGGGCATCGCAGCCATGTCGCAGCACACTCGTATCAGTTCGCTCTTCGCTCGCCTCCGGACACCACGGCTCATCGCGGCGGCACTTGTCCTGGGCGCCCTCCTGGCGACGCCGAACCCGGCCTTCGCCGCACCCCTGGTCTTCATCGACGCCGGTCACGGCGGGGTGTACAACAACGCCTCCGCGTTCGGCCTTCGGGAGAAGACCGCCAACCTCGGCATCGCGCTGGCACTGCGCTCGGAGCTGGAGTCCGCGGGGATCGACGTCGGCATGACGCGGACCACCGACCGCCAGTTGACCACCGGCGACGTGCCGACGTGGCACTGGAACGGCCGTACGGGTCAGTGGGGCTTCTACTCTGACGGGCGCCGGATGGGCAGCCCGCCTCTCGACGACCTCCAGATGCGCTGCGACCTCGCGAATGCGGCAGGTGCGGACCTCTTCGTCTCGATCCACAACAACGGGTCGCGCAATCGTCGCGCACGCGGCACCGAGACGTGGTCGGCGACCAGCGATGACGCGGCACGCTCACTCAACCGCTACGTCCAGGCCGCGATGACGCAGCACGTGCGGCTCCCCAGCCGTGGATCCAAGTTCACGAGCTTCTACGTGCTGCGCTGGTCGAACATGCCCGCGGTGCTCGTCGAGGGCGGTTTCGTGACCAACCGGACCGACAACAGGGCGCTGAAGCGCCCATCGGTCCGCCGGCTGTTCGCACACGCCATCGCGAGCGGCATACAGCGCTGGCTGGCGACCGACCCGTTCAAGCGCAGCTATCCCCGCTTCGGAGGTACCACACCGGCGGAAGTCGCGGCGGCTGCGTGCGTCGCCCAGTTCCCTGCCGAAGCTGAGAGCATCCTCCTGGTGTCGAGCACCGACCCGACGTCGGCGATGACGGCGGCACCGCTGGCGCTGAGACTGGGCGCGGCCGTGCTGGTGGCCGACGCCGGCGGCGTACCGACCGCCACCGCCGCGCAGCTCGCCAGACTCCGCCCGTCGAACATCATCGCCATCGCGAGCCCCGAAGCGCTGCCCGACGGCGTCCTCGCGGCTGCGGCGGCCGCAGCCGGGTCCGCCCCGGCCGCGCGGCGCATCGCGGGGGCCGATGCCTGCTCCACGGCGGCCCTCGTCGCTGACGAGGTCGGCGTGCCGACCTCCGGCAGAGTGGCGCTCGCATCGTCCGCATCGTTCGCCGATGCCATCTCGGCATGCTTGGTCGCGACGGGAGCGCCGACCCCGGTCCTCCTGACGGAGCCGAGCACCGTCCTGTCACCGGCCACGGCCGCCTTCTTCGCCGCGCACGCGACGGAGATCTCGCAGACCATCGTGGTCGGAGATGCTCTCGCCGTCTGGCCGAGCGCCGTGGCCGGACTCCCCGGCCTCACACGCATCGGGGGCCCGGACAGCTTCCGGACCAATGTCGCAGTGCTCTCGTCCGGCTGGAAGACAGGCCGCATCGCGCCATCCGTAGCGCCGTCGGCGCCGTCGCCATCCGGGATCATCGCGGCTGCAGCATCGATGCGGACCGGTCAGCCGCTTCTGCTGACCGGGGGCCGCGTGCTGTCGCCGTACTCGCGGCTGTGGATGACCAACCGTCGTTACCGCGCCTCGCGCTGGACCATCGTGGGCACCGACGCGGAGCAACCGAACATCGTGGATTCCATCGTGAACAAGGTGACGCACTGACGCCTCGCTCCGATCCCCGCACGTTCAGAGGCCCCGGCTGCTCGGCAGCCGGGGCCTCTGTCTTCATGCGGATCCACTCGATCAGACGTTGAAGCGGAAGTGCATCACGTCACCGTCGACCACCGTGTAGTCCTTGCCCTCGATGCGCAGCTTGCCTGCGGCCTTCGCGGCGGCCTCGGTGCCCAGTTCGTCGTAGTCGGAGTAGCCAATGACCTCGGCCTTGATGAAGCCGCGCTCGAAATCGGTATGGATGACGCCGGCCGCCTCCGGGGCCTTCGCACCGATGCGGACGGTCCAGGCTCGGACCTCCTTCTCGCCGGCAGTGAAGTAGCTCTGGAGTCCCAGGAGGCGATACGCCTCACGGATGAGTGTGTTGAGGCCTGGCTGGTCCAGCCCGAGTTCGACCAGGTACTCAGCCGCTTCCTCGGCATCGAGTTCAGCCAGGTCGGCCTCGACCTTCGCACAGATCTTGATCGGGACGACGCCGTCGATCGCGGGCAGCTCGACGTGGATGTCGGCCTCGTCCACGTTGGCGACGTAGAGCATCGGCTTCATGGTGAGCAGATGCAGGTCGGCGACGAGCTCGCGCTCGGCGTCGGTCATCTCCATGCGCGCGGCGCGGTGGCCCTGCTCCATCCAATCCCACAGCCGCTTCGCGAGAGCGACCTTGGGCCCGAGGCCCTTGTCGCGCCGTGCTTCCTTCTCGAGGCGCACCATGGCCTTCTCGAGCGTGCCGAGGTCGGCCAGGACGAGCTCGGTACGGATCGTCTCGACGTCGTCCGCGGGGTCCACACGACCCTCGACGTGGATGACGTCCGGGTCCGAGAAGTAGCGCACGACCTCGCAGATCGCGTCGGTCTCACGGATGTTCGCGAGGAACTTGTTGCCGAGGCCCTCGCCCTCGTTCGCGCCCTTCACGAGACCGGCGATGTCGACGAACTCGACGACCGCCGGCAGCGTGCGTTCGGGGTGCACGAGCTCGGCGAGGCGGTCGAGGCGTGAGTCCGGGACCGGCACGACGCCGACGTTCGGGTCGATCGTGGCGAAGGGGTAGTTCGCCGCCACGCCGGTCTTCTTGGTGAGCGCGGTGAACAGCGTCGACTTGCCGACGTTGGGAAGTCCGACGATGCCGATGGAGAGTGCCACGGGTGAGCTCCTTGGAGGGTGCGTACTGCCGATGACGGGCGCCTCGCGCCCCGCGGCAGTCTATCAGGCGAGCAGGTCCTCGTACATCGCGACCATCCGGTCCGTCACGGCCGCGGGGGTGTACTGCGGGGCGCGCTCCACCGATGCCGCGGCCATGCGCGCCTGCAGTACCGGGTCCGCCAGCACGCGGGCCATGGCCACCCCGAGGGCGCCCGGGCGGTCAGGAGCGAGCAGACCGTTGACCCGGTCGACGATGCGGTCCTCGAAGCCGGGGGCGCGCAGCGAGACCGTCGGGGTCCCGCACGCCATCGCCTCGACGACGGTCAGGGGGCCGGTCTCCGAACGGGATGCGCTCACGCAGATGTCGGCGGCGGAGTACCACAGCCCCAGATCCTCACCCGCCAGCGGACCGAGAAGCCGCACGCGATCGCCGATGCCGAGGCGTGCCGCTCGTGCGCGCACCCGCTCGACGCGGTGGCCCGTGCCCGCGAGCGCCAGCTGAGCGCCCGGCACCGTCCGCACGGTGACGGCGAACTCGTCGACGAGCTCCTCGACGCGCTTCTCGTCGGCGATCCGGCCGACGTAGAGCGCCACCGGCACGTCGCCGAGCCCGAGGCGCTCGCGCGCATGAGCGCGAGCGGTGCAGGTGATCCGCTCCGTGTCGGCGGGCGCTTCAAGGATCTCGATGCGCGCGGTCACACCGCACTCACGCAGCCAGCGCACGGTGCGCGTGGAGGGCGCGAACGCGAGGTCGCATGAGTTCACGAAACGTGCCGTGTGAGCGTTCAGCCCCGGCTTGAGCACCTTGCCCAGTCCCCAGTAGTACTCGTCGAGGTAGTCCGTGTAGACCGAGTGGCAGGTGAAGACGACCTTGGCCTCCCGGTCGCGACCCAGATCGATGCCGCGGGGGCCGAGCAGGATCGGGTGGTGGATGTGGACGATATCCCACGTCCGGTCCTTCAGGGAGTCCGGCAGTCCGCTGAGGATGGGCGCGACCTTGAAGTCGGGATCGATGCCGAACCACGCGGGCAACTCGTGCATGACCACGTCACCCGGCTCGCGCCTGTCGTGCGCGTAGGTCAGGACCTCGACCTCGTGTCCCCTCGCGACGAGCTCGCGAACGGAGAGAGCGACCCACATCGCCACGCCGTTTCGGGCCGGAGCGTAGGTATCGGTGACCATCAGGATGCGCACGCGGTACCTCCGCGTCGGGAACAGGACTCGGTGCGGGGGCCCGAAGACCCTGCAGCGCCTACCAGTCTACCTCGCCCACACAGAAGGGCCCCGGCGTGGTGCCGGGGCCCTCCGTCGATGCGTGATGGAGCAGGTGATGCAGCCGCGAGGGCTACATCATCCCCATACCGCCGCCCATGCCGCCGCCCATGCCGGCCATCGGATCGTCCTTGGAAGGAGCGTCCGAGATGGTGGTCTCCGTGATGAGGATCAGCGCGGAGATGGACGCTGCGTTCTGCAGCGCGGTGCGGGTGACCTTGACCGGGTCGATGACGCCCATCTTGATGAGGTCGCCGTACTCGCCGGTGGCGGAGTTGAGGCCCTCGCCCTTCTTCATGCCCTTGATCTTCTCAGCCACGACGGAGCCCTCGAAGCCGGCGTTGGCCGCGATGGTCTTGAGCGGCTCGTCGAGCGCCTTGCGGATGATGTTGACGCCGATCATCTCGTCGTCGTCGAGCTTGAGCGCGTCGAGCGCCGGGGAGGCGTTGATCAGCGCGACGCCGCCGCCGGGGACGATGCCCTCTTCGACAGCCGCGCGGGTCGCCTGGAGGGCGTCCTCGATGCGGTGCTTCTTCTCCTTGAGCTCGACCTCAGTCGCGGCACCGACCTTGATGATCGCCACGCCGCCGGAGAGCTTGGCCAGACGCTCCTGGAGCTTCTCACGGTCGAAGTCGGAGTCGGACATCTCGATCTCGCTCTTGAGCTGGGAGATGCGGGCCTTGATGGCCGCCTCGTCGCCGGCGCCGTCGATGATCGTCGTGTTCTCCTTGGTGACCTTCACGGTCTTGGCCCGGCCGAGCATCTCGAGCGTGACGCTCTCGAGCTTGTAGCCGAGCTCCTCCATGACGGCCTGTCCGCCGGTGACCACGGCGATGTCCTCGAGCATGCGCTTGCGGCGGTCGCCGAAGCCCGGGGCCTTGACGGCCACGGCGTTGAACGTGCCGCGCAGCTTGTTGACGACGAGCGTCGCGAGCGCCTCGCCCTCGAGGTCCTCACAGACGATGAGGAGCGGACGGCCGGCCTGCATGACCTTCTCGAGAACGGGGAGCAGGTCCTGGATCGACCCGATCTTCTGGTTCACGATCAGGATGTACGGGTCGGTGAGCACGGCCTCCATACGGTCGGGGTCCGTGATCATGTAGTGCGAGATGTAGCCCTTGTCGAACTGCATGCCCTCGACGGTGTCGATGTCGATACCGAAGGTCTGCGACTCCTCGACGGTGATGACGCCGTCCTTGCCGACGACCTTCATCGCCTCGGCGATCTTGTCGCCGATGGCCTGATCGGCCGCGGAGATGGCGCCGACGTTCGCGATCTCGGTCTGGTCCTCGACGTCACGGGCGTCGTCCTTGATCTGGGCGACGACGGCTTCGACGGCCTTCTCGATACCGCGCTTGATGGCGAGCGGGTTCGCGCCGGCCGCGACGTTGCGCAGGCCCTCGCGGACGATGACCTGGGCGAGCAGCGTGGCGGTGGTGGTGCCGTCACCGGCGACGTCGTTGGTCTTGGTGGCGACCTCCTTGACGAGCTGGGCGCCCATGTTCTCGATGGGATCCTCGAGCTCGATCTCGCGAGCGATCGTCACACCGTCGTTCGTGATGGTCGGCGCGCCGAACTTCTTCTCGAGAACGACGTAGCGGCCCTTGGGGCCGAGCGTGACCTTCACGGCGTTGGCGAGCTTGTTGACGCCCGCCTCGAGGCCGCGACGGGCCTCCTCGTCGAACCTGATGTCCTTGGCCATGGAGTGTGTCCCTCCTTCGTTGTCTTTCGGGAAGCGCCGCGACTGGTCGCGGCGCGGATGCGCGTGCTAGCTGACGACCGCGTAGATGTCGTCGGCGCGAAGGATGAGGTACTCCTCGCCATCGACCTTGACCTCGGTGCCGCCGTACTTGCTGTAGATGACGGTGTCGCCGACCTTCACATCCACGGGGATGCGGGCGCCATCGTCCTTGACCTTGCCTTCGCCCACGGCGATGACGGTGCCACGCACCGGCTTCTCCTTGGCGGAATCGGCGAGGATGATGCCCGAGGCGGTCTTCTGCTCGGCCTCAGCGGCTTTGACGACCACGCGGTCGCCCAACGGCTTCAGATTCATGTCCTACCCTCCATCTTTCGTCGTCGTATCGGTCCCGGGAGCCGCAGTCCACGCCCCCGAGGATGTCCACACGTCTTGATACCCATCGGCGGAGAGTGCTAGCACTCGCACGGCACGACTGCCAACCGCCGGAGGTGATGATACCGAGGGCGGACGGTGAGTGCAAGCGGTCGGTACCGGATGTGAGCGCGTGACACTCAGGTCCGCATCGCCGCCGCGCGGATCAGATGTCGTCCAGCCGCAGCGACGGGACCGCTTCGCTCGTGGGGCCGAGCGTCTCGCCCCGCCAGAGCCGGAAGTGCGCCGCTGCCGCGATCATCGCCGCGTTGTCGGTGCACAGCGCGAACGGCGGCACGCTGAAATGCACGCTGCGTGACTCCATCGCCGTGCGCAACGCGTCGCGCAGGGCCGGGTTCGCGGCCACGCCGCCACCGATGCAGAAGACCTTCACACCGCAGTCGGCCACCGCCCGCACCGCCTTTGCGACCTGGACGTCGATGACCGCCTGCTGGAAGGACGCGGCCACATCCGGCATCGAGATCTCGCGGCCGGCAGCCGCCTCCGTCTTCAGGTACGTCACGACCGCCGTCTTCAGCCCCGAGAGTGAGAAGTCGTAGTCGGGAGTGCGTATCATCGCCCGCGGGAAGTCGATCGCCGCCGGATCGCCCTCGGCCGCGAGGCGGGAGATCACCGGCCCTCCCGGGTATCCCAGGCCCAGCGCCTTGGCGACCTTGTCGAACGCCTCCCCCGCCGCGTCGTCGAGCGTGGACCCGAGTGTGTGGTACTCACCCCACGACGGGACGTGCACGAGCGAGGTATGTCCGCCGGACACGACGAGCGCCACGAGCGGCGGCGCGACCTCGGCATCCGAGAGCACGTTGGCGAAGAGATGGCCCTCGAGGTGGTTGACGCCCACCAGCGGCAGGCCGGTGGCGAGGGAGAGGCCCTTCGCGTAACTCACCCCCACCACGAGCGCGCCGACGAGCCCGGGGCCGTACGTCACGGCGAGCGCCGTCAGGTCGCCCAGGGTGACACCCGCGCGCTCCAGCGCCTCGTCGATGACCCCGACGATCGCCTCCGTATGCTTGCGCGAGGCGATCTCCGGAACGACGCCGCCGAAGCGCGCGTGGAAGTCGATCTGGCTGGCGACGACGCTGGAGAGGACCTCGTGCCCGTCCCTGAGCACGGCTGCCGCGGTCTCGTCGCACGAGGTCTCGATGGCGAGGATGAGGTCGCGGTGCGCGGGCATCGGGACCCCGGGCTCGGCCCGCTCGATGCGGAACGAGGTGAGCGCCTCGGCACCACGGGACGCGACCCTTGCGGTGGCCCGCACCATGTCGGGGGAATCGAGCCGCGGCGTCCACATGATGAGCGCGTCCTCGCCCGTATCGGAGTAGTAGCCGGGACGACGACCGGACTCGACGAAGCCCGCGTCGCGGTACAGTCCGAGCGCCGCCTCGTTGCCCGGGCGCACCTCGAGCGTCAGCTTCCCGATGCCCCGGCGGCACGCCTCACCGAGGATCTCAGCGAGCAGCGCTGACCCGATGCCGAGCTCTCGCGCATCTGCGCGCACCGCGATGTTCATGATGTGGCCATCCCCGTCGGCCGCCATGAGACCGGCGTAGCCGACGATGCCCCACGGGGAGTCGGCGACCAGCCAGTGGCGCGAGCGCCCCTGCAGCAGTTCGTCGAGGAACATGCCGCGACTCCACGGCGTGGTGAAGCTCGCGCGCTCGAGCGCGAGCACACGATCGAGATCGCGCTCGACCATGGGGCGGATCCGCGCGCTCACGACGCACTCCCGACCACGCCGCTGCCGGGAAGCGCTCGCGGCAGCCCCGCACGCGCGCGCTCGTCCTCCTCGGCGTCGGAGAGCCGCGTGTACACCGGCAGCACGGTGGCCGCCTTCCCGTCGCCCAACTCGTCAGCGCTCCATGCGCGCCACGTGGCCAGCAGGAGTGACTCACCGGTGGGCGTCCAGGACGCCTCGGGCGCGAATGTCGCACGCTCCCCGAGTGCATCCGAGAAGATGTCCGCGTACTTCCGGAGCCCGTTGCCGGCGAGCAGGAGCGGCTCCCGGATCTCGTCCGCCCATCGGGCGGCGACCTCGGCCGGCTTCGCGACTGCATCGGGCGTCAGGCGCATCACGGCGCCGGCGCCGCACCGGAACAGGACGGGATAGACCTCACGGCGCATCGCGTCACCCACGACGGCGAGCAGGCCGTCGCGGCCCGCGAAGCGCTCCGCGATCGCGTCGAGCGTGCCGACGCCGTAGAGCGGAGCGCCGAGTCCCTGCGCGACGCCCTTCGCGGTCGCGACGCCGATGCGCACGCCGGTGAAGGAACCCGGCCCGCGACCGACAGCGACGGCGTCGATGTCCCCGATCTGCAGGTCGAGCGAGTCGAGCAGGCGTGAGATCTGCGGGACGAGGTGCGTCAGCGAGGCACGCGGTACGTCGACGTTCGCATCGCCGAGCAGGTGCACGCCGTCGGCGTGGATCTCGCCGATCCCGACGGCGACCTCCTCCGTGGCCGTGTCGAACGCGAGCACCCGCTTCATGACGCCACCCCGCCGGCCCACGCATCGGCCCATCGGCGGGCGAGCAGTTCAGAGGCGGGGCCGCATCCGCGGAACACGATGCGGCGTCGGGTCGCATCGAGCACCTCGATGTTCACGACGAGGTGGTCGGGCGGCAGTTCGTCCTCGAACCGGTCGGCCCACTCGATCGCCGAGACGCCACCCGACTCGACCGTCTCGTAGAAGTCGATGTCCTCGAGTTGGTCGGCCCGATCGAGCCGGTACAGGTCGAAGTGATACAGCGTGCGATCACCGACATGGACCAGCAGGATGTTGAACGTGGGGCTCGGCACGTGCTCCGTGACTCCGAGCCCGGCCGCGATACCCTGCACGAGCGCCGTCTTGCCGGCGCCGAGTCCGCCGATCAGGGCGATCACGTCATCCGCGTGGGACGAGCTCCCCAGAAGCACGCCGGCGCGGTGCGTCGCGGCCTCGTCGGCGGTCTCGATGATGTGATCTTCGGCCACGGGGCCGTCCCTTCTAGAAGAGATGGGGTCGATCATCCACGTGCTCGGTACCCGCCGCGACCCCTGTCGAACCCACGACGATCTCCTCCGAGGGAGGCGCGACCGAACGGGCGTCCTCGCGGCGGATGCCCGTATGCCCGAGTGGGCCGGGTCCGGCGAGTCCCGCCGCGTCGCGCTCCCGCGGCTCGGCCGCTTCCCCGCGCGCGTCGATGACCGCCTTCAGTCGACGGAAGTCGTCGAAGAGCACCGATCGCTTCGATCGATCATAGAGCGCCGCAGCCGGATGGAAGACCGGCACCACGCGGCGCGCGCCTACATGGTACAGCCTGCCGCGCAGGGCGCTGATCGGCGCAGTGGTGTCGAGTACGTACTGCGTCGCGAACGTGCCGAGGGTCGCGACCACGACGGGATCGATGAGCTCGATCTGTCGCTTCAGGAACGGCGTGCACGCGCGGATCTCATCCGGGAGCGGATCGCGGTTGCCCGGCGGTCGGCATTTCAGCACGTTCGCGATGTAGACCTGCGAGCGGTCGTACCCGATCGAGCCGAGCAGCTCGTCGAGGAGGCGCCCTGCCGCACCGACGAACGGCTCTCCGGTCAGGTCCTCGTTCTTTCCGGGCGCTTCTCCGACGAAGAGCAGGCGCACCCGGGGATCTCCCACGCCGAACACGAGCCGGTTGCGCGTCTCCGCGAGATGACAGCGGCGGCAGTCGCCGATGTGCCCGCGTAACCCCTCCAGATCCGGACAGTCGTCCGGACCGCCTAGATCCACGTGGTGACCTCCTCGAGCGGCCTGCGCGACGGCCTGGCGGCCGCCTCGGCCGAGTATCCGACGGGCAGCACGGCGACGGGGGTGATCGGGTGCGGGACGCCGATGGCCTCGCACACCGCCCGGTCATCGAACGCACCGATCCAGCACGAGGCCAACCCGCGGTCGACGGCGGCGAGCAAGATGGTCTGGACCGCCGCCGCGGTGTCCTGGATGGCGTACAGCTGCTCGCCGCGATCGCCGTAGCGCGCCGCGCACGGCCGGGGATCGACGCACACCACGATGACGACCGGGGCTGCCGTCGCCCACTTCTGTCCCATCGCCGCCGCGAGCCGCTCGCGCGCGGCGGCCGTGCGGACCACGACGAAGCGCCATGGCTGTATGTTGCCCGCAGTCGGGGACGTCGTCGCAGCCTCGAGCAGCGCGCGGATATCCGCCTCAGAGACCGCCAGCTTGGTGTTGAAGTGACGCACGCTCCGCCGCTTCGCGATGACTTCCTGGAACTCCATGCAGCCCTCCGACCCGATTCGGACAAACCGCGGCCGGTTGTGAACCGACCGTGTCGCCCATTCTAGAGGAATGGGGGCGCCGCCCGCAGTCCTGCCGCAGCGCAGCGTGAAGGATTCGCAGCGCCGGCGTCGAATCCCTACGTCGAGAGGAGCGTGATCCGGAAATGAGCATGAACAACCAGCGGCCCGACGTCACCGACGAAGAGATCGGGATGCGGACATTCCAGATCAAGAAGGCGCGCGCCGTCGAGCGCGCTCTGGAACGTATGCGCAACGGCCTGAAGACGGACTGGGCGAAGTTCTCCGAGCCGGAGATCGAGACGCTCCAGTGGATCCTCGGCGAGGTCTGGGCCTACGTCGCGCGTGCCGAGTGGGAAGAGTTGCACTTCAGCCTGCTCACACTCACGGACGCGCGCAAGATCCTCAACTTCGCACGCGAGATCACGAAGCATTCGCGCAACAGCGTCGACGTGCTCCAGGACGTCTACGCGGTCGTCGCAGCCAAGGGTTAGCCAGGGTCTGGCCGTCCGGGGGCGGCCGACCCTCTATCGGAACGCGGGTCCCGCCTCAAGCGGGCCCGCGTTTCCGTCTTTTCGTTCTCTCGCGGGGCGCACGACCCCGGACGTGAAGCGAGGCGGCCCACCACCCCCGGTGGGTGGGCCGCCTCAACTTGTGGGCGAGCGTGCGGAGCCCGCTAGGGTGACCGCGTCAGGCTGCGGAGTGCGCGGCCTTCTTGCGCTCGATCTTCTTCTTGACCTTCTTCAGGCGGAACAGGTCCTCCCGCGCGCGCTCGTCGAGCGTCTGGCGGATGTAGTTGACCTGCTCCTTGAGCGCCGGCACCGTGATCTGCTCGAGAGCGTTCACGCGCCGGTTCGTCTTTTGGATCTCCTCGCCAAGACGCTTGAGGCGCGTCTCGATGTCGGCGTACTCGATGATGACGTCGAGGATGTGCTCGAACTTGTCCGCGGTCTCATCGATGCGGCTCGATACGCCGGTGATCGCGTAGCCACGGGTGAACGACGTCCTCAGGGGACTCTCGCCCTTCGTGACCACCGGGACGGACACGCCCATGATCTTCGTACCGGTCATGTCGATGACGACCTCGCCCTTGGTTGCCATCGCGGCAGAACGGACGGACACGTTGCCGTCCACCGCCTTGGCGACCGCGAGCGCGTACTGCGCCTCTGAGACCGACTTCTGGAGGCTCGATGAGAGTCGGAGCGTCTCGTCCATGACCGACATGAACTCGATCAGCAGAGCGTCACGCTTCTGCTTGAGCAGATCCATGCCCTGCTGGGCGAGCCCGATCTGACTCCGTCTCTCGAGGAGCTCTGATCTGGTGGGGCGAACCTCTTCCATGGGGTGACCTACTCCCCGATCTTCGGCTCGGCGGCGTTGGGATGGTACTTCGGGATGAAGTCACGTACGCGCTTGAGCTCGCCCATCGGCAGCCCAGCCATGAGCTCCCAGGCGATGGTGAGCGTCTGCTCGATCGAACGCCCCTCCTCGCCCTGCCCGACGATCCGGGCCTCGAAGTCGTCGGCAAACCGCAGGTAGCGGCGGTCGCTGTCCGACAGCGCCTCTTCGCCGACGATGGCGACAAGACGACGAAGGTCACGACCCTGTGCGTACGCGGCATAGAGCTGGTTCGCCACGGCGCGATGGTCGTCACGTGTCTTGCCCTCGCCGATGCCCAGGTTCATCAGGCGGCTCAGGCACGGGAGGGTGTCGATCGGCGGGAAGACGCCACGACGGTGCAGGTGGCGGCTCAGCACGATCTGACCCTCGGTGATGTAGCCGGTGAGGTCGGGAATCGGGTGCGTGATGTCGTCGTCCGGCATCGAGAGGATCGGGAGCTGCGTCACGGAGCCCTTGCGGTTCTTGATGCGGCCCGCGCGCTCATAGATCATCGAGAGGTCGGTGTACATGTAGCCCGGGTAGCCGCGGCGTCCCGGCACCTCTTCGCGTGCGGTCGACACTTCGCGCAGGGCCTCGCAGTAGTTCGTCATGTCCGAGAGGACGACGAGGACCTGCAGGTCCTTCTCGAAGGCAAGATACTCGGCGACCGTAAGGGCGCACTTCGGCGTCAGCAGGCGCTCGACCGTGGGGTCGTCCGCCAAGTTCATGAAGAACACGACGCGCTCGAGCGCTCCGGTGTCTTCGAACTGCTGCATGAAGTAGGCGGCCTCGCGGTGCGTGATGCCCATGGCGCCGAACACGATGGCGAACTCCTCGCCCGACTTCACGCGCGCCTGACGGATGATCTGTGCCGCCAGTTCGTTCGCGGGAAGGCCGGAGCCTGAGAAGATCGGCAGCTTCTGGCCGCGGACCAGCGTGTTCAGACCGTCGATGGCACTGATGCCTGTCTCGATGAAGTCCGCGGGCTGGTCACGCATGAACGGGTTGATCGGCGCACCCGTGATGTCCAGACGCTTCTCCGGGATGACCGGAGCACCGCCGTCGATGGGCTTGCCCGTTCCGTTCAGGACGCGACCCAGCAGGTCCGGAGAGACGCCGATCTTGGCGACCTCTTCGCGGAAACGCACGGTCGTGCGATCGACGTCGATGCCCTGCGTGCCTTCGAACACCTGGATGACGGCGATGTCGCCGGCGATCTCAAGGACCTGGCCGCTTCGCGAACTGCCGTCAGGCAGAGAGATACCGACCATCTCGTTGTAGGCCACGCCGTGCACGTTGTGGACGAAGATCAGCGGACCGGTGACATAGTCGATCGTCCGGTAGTCCGTGGACAGGAGCGACGACTTCGGGGTGATCTCTGCGGTCGGCGTCATCTAGAGCACCTCGATCGCGGCGATGTCCTCGGACAGCTGTCCCGTGTAGGTCTGCATGAAGGCGATGGCCTCCTCGTGCGGAGTGGTCTTGAGACCCGCGACTGTATCGCGGATCGGCAGTTCGAGGATCTGGCGCAGCGACACCCCGCGGTTCAGAGCCGCGACAGAGGCGTCTGAGAACGAGAGGATGACCTTGAGGATCCAGTACGCCTTCTGCGGCGGACAGTACGCGTCGATCTCGTCGAACGCGAACTGCTGGAGGAAGTCCTCACGCAGCATACGCGCGACTTCGAGGATGATCTTCTCCGACTCGGGAAGTGCGTCGGGACCGACGAGCTGCACGATCTCCTGAAGCTCGGTCTCCTTCTGGAGGATGAACATCGACCGGTCGCGGCACGACTGCCAGTCCGGCGCGACGTTGGTCTCATACCAGCCCTTGACCTGCCCGAGGAACAGCGTGTAGCTCTTCGTCCACGAGATGGCCGGGAAGTGACGCCGATGGGCCAGCGAGGTGTCGAGTGCCCAGAAGGCACCCGTGACGCGCAACGAGTTCTGCGTCATCGGCTCGGACATGTCGCCGCCTGCCGGCGATACCGCGCCGACCATCGTGACGGAACCGACGCGTCCCTCTCCGCCGAGCGCCTGGACACGCCCCGAGCGCTCGTAGAACGACGCGAGACGCGTTGCCAGATAGGCGGGGTAGCCTTCTTCGCCCGGCATCTCCTCGAGGCGTCCCGATACTTCGCGGAGCGCCTCACCCCAGCGGGATGTCGAGTCCGCCATCATGGCCACGTGGTAGCCCATGTCGCGGTAGTACTCGGCCAGCGTGGCTCCGACGTAGATGGAGGCCTCGCGCGCGGCGACCGGCATGTTCGAGGTGTTCGCGACGAGCACGGTGCGGTCCATGAGGGGCGCGCCGGTCTTCGGGTCCTCGAGCTCCGGGAACTCGGTAAGCACTTCGGTCATCTCGTTGCCGCGCTCGCCGCAGCCGATGTAGACGATGATGTCGACGTCGGCGAACTTGGCCAGCGACTGCTGGGTGACCGTCTTGCCCGTCCCGAAACCGCCCGGGATGATGGCGTTGCCGCCCAGGGCGATCGGGAAGAACGTGTCCAGGATCCGCATGCCGGTGGTGAACGGCGTCGTCGGATCCAGCTTGCGCGTGTACGGCCGTCCCTGACGGACCGGCCAACGCTGCGTCATGGTGAGTTCAGTGCCGTCCTCGAGCTTCGCGACGACCTCGTCGACGGTGTAGTCGCCGGCCTTCGCCAGCCACTTGAGCTTCCCGGCGCGACCCGGCGGGACCATGATCTTGTGTACGATCGTCTGGCCCTCCTGGACGGTGCCGAGAGCGTCGCCGGTGACAAGATCAGCGCCCACTTCGGCGACCGGGACGAACGGCCACTTCTTCTCACGGTCCAGCGCAGACGCGACGGTACCGCGCTCGATGAAGTCGCCGCCCTGCTCGGCCATGACCGGCAGCGGGCGCTGGACGCCGTCGTAGATCGACGTGAGCAGACCGGGACCCAGCTCGACCATGAGCGG
This sequence comes from Coriobacteriia bacterium, assembly GCA_030652345.1. Next base: position 25,349 of record JAUSAU010000093.1, on the reverse strand, counting down.
GCCGTCGGTCGACTCGACCAGTTCGCCGACCTTCAGGCCGGATGTGTCCTCATAGACCTGGATCGTCGCGAGGTCACCCTCGAGACGGATCACCTCGCCCATGAGGCCGATTGCGCCGACGCGAACGACGTCGTACATCTTCGCGCCGGTCATGCCGGACGCGACAGCGACCGGTCCGGTGATCTTCGAGATGCTTCCTGCGATCATCTATCCTCGCCTCAGTGTGATGTCGAATCCGATTGCCCGTCGGATCAGGCGCGACAGGTATGCCCTGTGGTCCTCTCCGATGTGCAGCGTCTCCTTGATGGGAAGCGAAACGACAATGGGCCGGTAGATCGAGTCGATCTTGCGCTGCAGTCGCTCGTCCACGGCGGCCATCATGGCCTCGTTGACGGCGATGATGCCGCTCGTGTCGTCGTCGACGAGCTGCGCGAGATGACGGCGTGCGTCATCCGGCGTCTCCGCGACCACGACGTCGCAGCCGGCGAGCCTGAAGCCGTCGGCATGCTCCGGGTCTGTAAGGACGACGAGCTTATACAAGGATCAGTTCCTTCCGCATGCGGTCCGCGGGCATCCCGACGGACTTGCCCTTCACGATGATGCGAAGGTTCGTGATCTCGTTCTGCTTCGCCCACAGGTAGCCGATCACGATACCGACTCCCAGTGGGTCGCCACGGCCGGCCGCGAGCGCCCGGCGCATGACGTAGTCCTCGAGCGCGCGTTCGAAGACGGCAAGTGAGCCCTCTTCGATGTAGCGGACGACGACCGCCTCCAAGTGCTTCCCGTACGGCGTCCTCTGAAGCTTGTCGAGCACCTCGTCGACATCAGAGAGCGCGGCGAGCTCCATGAAGAGGTCCTCCGCTATGTGCTCGCCTCCGGGCAGGAAGAACTGTCGAACGTCGGTGTCGGCCACGTCGCTCTTGAGAAGCCGGAACGTCGTGAGCAGGTTCACCGAGTCGATCTGCAACCCGAGGATGCGCCGCGCCGAGGCCGTGTTCGGTCCCCTGCCCGTGAGCCGCGCGGCTGCCCACCCGCTGTAGTACCGATCGAGCGCAAGCTCGAGCAACGTGAGGTTGTGCTCGGCCTCGTACGCCGCGAGATTGGACCTGAGCGGCTCCGCATATGGCGAGCCCCACGTCCACAGCGTATCGACCACGGCACGCACCCCGTCGAGATTGCCGAGCATGTTCAGCTCGACAGGCGTGAGCGCTCCCACCGCATAGAGCCCGTCCTGGATCTCGTCTCCGCTGAGGTTCATGTGCTTGCCGCGGATCAGTGACTTGATGTTGAACAGGTCCCAGCGGCCGAGCAGGGTCGTCACCAGGTCGTAGGCCTCCGCGTTCAGGAAGCCCGTGACCTTCTGGAACGTGCCGACCATGTTCGCCCGGAACGCCTCGTCCATCGCAGCGGGCGTCCTGCCCTTGATGATCGCCGCGTCGATGTACTCGGCGTACTCGGTGTCCGACAACGCCTGGATGAGCCGGTTCATGTCCTGCGCATCCATGAGCGAGTCGAAGAACGCCGGATCCATAAGCCGTGACCGCATGCCCCGGACGCGCGCGTTGCAGTAGCCGTAGTCACGGCCTGCAGGCGGCGTATGTCGCATCGCGGTCACGCTCATGAGAACAGTATCTCCGCCACAGACGCCTGACCGGCGGCACGGAACTTCTCGAGCCTGTCTTCGATCGTGTTGCGGCGATACATGGTGCCGTTGTTCGCGACGACGGTCAGCCCGCCGCGCGTGGAAGCCGTCGCATCGACGGCCCCCGGAAGAGCGCTCCCCGCGACGATCCGCGTTGCGAGCGCCTCATCGGCCGGGTCGACCAGCAACGTGAAGTCGCCCTCGACACCGGCAAGCGCCTCCTCGGCCAACGAGGCGAAGAGCGCCTCGTACGACGCGGTAGAACGCAGTCCGGCAAGGCGCGTCAGCGCCTCGTCGTACGCGGAGCTGATCGCACGCTCCTTGACCGCGGCGAGCATCCGCCGGGCGTCGAGCCGCGACGCGTTGGTCACGCGGGCGGTCTTCGACTGCACCGCCGAACGCGCCACTTCGACCTTCTGCGAGCGAACGGTCTCAGCCTGGACCTGAGCGTCCTCCTCGATGCCACGCGCTTGTTCGCGCGCAGCCTCGACGATGTCGCGGATCTCAGCCTCGCCTTGCTCCTCGAGTGCTTTGAAGATGTCCTCGATAGCCATCGGGAGTCCCCCTTGGATGTCTCGGTCGGGGGACCTAGCCGGTGATCATGATCGCGGACACGAACCCGAGCAGAACGATAACCTCGGGAAGCGCCTGGAGAGTGATGACCCAGATCGCGACCTCAGGACGCTCGGCGAGTGTGCCGGCGCCAGCGGAGCCGATCTTCGCCTGTGCGTAGCCAGCGCCGAGGGCGGAGAGCCCCATGGCCAGTCCGGCAGCTATCGCCTTACCTACACTCGTCTGCCATTCGACGGGTCCTGTCGCGGCAGCTTCCTGCGCCATCGCGATCGTCGGCAGCGCCACCGCTGCCATGAACACGCCGCTGGACATGACCCTTGCGAGCCTCTTCGTCATCATGCCTGCCTTTCACCTCCGGTCTTGTGGAACGGGCTGTACTCCTTGGTGCCGGTCTCGTAAAACTTCCCGAAGAACTCCAGGAAGTTAAGACGCAGTGCGTGGATCGTCGGGCTGAACGCCGCGATGATGAAGTTGAGTCCATGCAGGAAGATCCCGATGAGGACCGCCGCGACGATGTTGCCGGACTTCTGCATCATGGAGTTGACCGCGTCGGCGAAGATCGCGCCGGCCAGGCCGACGGCCATGATTCGGATGTAGCTCGCGATGTGGGTCACGGACTCGACCGTTTCGACGACGCCCATGACGCCCCCGCCGCGAACGGCGAATATGAAGCCGCTGAGTGCGACCAACGCGAACAGTCCCTGGCCCCAGATGGTCCAGCTGCCGAAGAACGAGGTCGCCGCACCGATGCCAAGGGCGATGAACACGCCGAGGAGGAAGGTCAGGATGCCACCCTTCTCAAACAGGTGGTGCTTGTTCTTGGTGCGCACGGCGTTCACGATGCCGAAGGCCAGTCCCAACAGGATCTGGAGCACGCCGACCGCGACCGCGAGGTACATGAATTCCTGCACCAGCACGACACGTTCGAACGGTAGCTCCATGGGCCCGAGAGGGATCGGGATGATCCACTTGTTCACGTAGAGCCAGTTGCCGAAGAACTCGGCATACAGGAACCCGAAGGCCACGACCATCGTGGACGCGGGGCCCAGCACCGATGTCGCGAGCTGGATGGTCTCGTTCTCCTTGTAGCGGAAGCGCATCCACAAGACGATGCCGAGCATGATCAGGCCGTAGCCGATATCGCCGACGATCATGCCGAAGAACACCGGGTAGAAGACGAACAGCATCCACGTGGGATCCATCGTCCCGTACCGGGGCATGCCGTACACGCTCAGGAGCGACTGGAACGGCTGCATCGCCTTGGAGTTCTTGAGCGCCACAGGCGTATCCGCGAACTCCTTCTCCGTGATCTCCTTCTGGTTGACGATGACGTCGTCCCCGAACGCGGCCACCAGACCCTTGCGCATGGTCGTCATCTCTTCGATCGGGACGTAGCCCGTGATGACGAACGCGTACTCGGTCTGACCGAACTTCGGGATCGCGCTGATCTCATCCAGCTTGTCCATCAGGACGTCACGGATCGTCGTGAGGCGCAGGTACCACTTGGCCGACATGACCTCGAGCTCGGAGCGGACCTCCTGGAGCTGAGCCGGCATCTCGCGACGGCGTACGCGGATCTGCTCGTACGCCTCGTCGAAGGGCATGCCCTGCATATCGGAGGGCAGGCGGATCTGGTTCACGTTCTCCATCGCCAGGAACTTGTGCACCGGCTCGGAGTAGACCTTGGAGAACACGACGATCGCCGCAGTGGTGTCCTCATCGACATCGGTCGAGACGATCTCGCACTGCTTCTTGGTGATCTTGTCGAGCTCTTCCTTGAGCTGGTCGAGCAGACCCTTGTAGCGCCGCTCGATGAGCAGCGCGACTGAGTCGAAGTTGCCGGTTGTGACGATCTGCCGCGCGAGCGGCTGGATCTTGTGGAGGATCGGCTCATAGCGACCGAGGAGCGAGAGGTCGTTCTCCAGATCGGTCTGAGACTGGGCGAGCCCGCTCGTGCGGTCCTCGACCTCAGCGATCACGTTGGCGATCTCGGTCGAGAGCTCGTCGCTGGAGAGCTTCCAGAGCGAGAGGTACTCTCGCTGCCGGGAAGTCTCCTCGACCTGCGAGCCCGGGATGTGCAAGGCCTTGATGATCGCACGCACGCGGATGAGAAGATCCTCCATGCGCTCGCGCTCGATCTGCTGCCCGGAGAGGACCTCCATCTGATCGACCGGCATCTCGCCCGATCCGATCTTCTTGGTGAGATCCTCGATGTGCAGCGTGCCTTGCTCATGCAGCAAGCTCACCACTTCAAAGAAGCGGTTCTTCGGTCCGATTATCTCGACCCGTGCCATCGGGACGAGCACGTCCCTCACCCCCTAACGGGCCGCCCTGCGCACAGGGCGGTCAGAGACCGGTCACTGCCTCCACGACTGCCTGCGCTGCGATATCCCTTCGGGCGACGAGGGCCTCTTCGAGCTGGGCGGATTCGACCACCGCCTGCTCCTTGACGACCTTCGCCTCCTTCTCGGCATCCGCGAGCGACTTCTGCTCGAAGTCACGGGCCAGCCGGTCGCCTTCGCTCTGAGCCTTCCCCACGATGTCCGCGGCGCGGCGTCGAGCCTCGGCCACGATCTCGTCGGCCTGCTGCTTCGCCGCCAGCACGCGCCCCGAGATCTCCATCTCCTTCTCGCGGATCTGGTGGAGCGGCGAGCCGCTCTCGTGTTCCACGACATCCTGGTGGAATCGGATCTCCTCCAGCACCTTGTCGTCGACCACTTGGCGTCTCCTCTCGTGTGGGTAGATGGCGGGCCGGCAACCCGCCGCCGGAAATCCCGGCGAGGAGGCACACTTGTCCCTCCTGAACGTACAGTTCCACGTCGTGGAGGTGATTCCTTCTAGGAATCGCGTTTCCGTCCGAAGAATCCCCCCGTCGGTTCGCAACCGTCGTCAGTCGCCGACCCGACACACGGCACAACGCAACGCGGCGACACCTCCAAAAGGTGCCGCCGCGCGGGAAACGATGTGCTCGCGATCGGTCAGGACCGGTAGCGGCGCTCCAGACGCGCCCCGTACCCGCAGGCGATCTCGTAGTCGATCGTCCCGGCGATCTCGGCCTGCCCCTCCATCGTCAGGGACGCCCGTCCCTGTCGGCCGACGATCACGACCTCTTCCCCGGCGGAGACGCTCAGCCCCCGGGGCACCTCGACCATGAACTGGTCCATGCAGATGCGTCCGACCTGCCGGCACTCCTGCCCGCCGACGAGGACGCGCATCTCGTTACTGAGGGAGCGGCGCACGCCGTCCGCGTACCCGAGCGGCAACGTCGCCACACTCGTCGGCGCCGCGGCGTGCCAGGTGAAGCCGTAACTGACCCCGTCGCCCATGCCGAGCTTGGCGACACGGCTGACCCTCGCCTTCACCGACATCGCGGGCTCGAGTTTGACGGCCCCGTGCGTGGAGGGCGCGGGATGCAGCCCGTAGATGGCGATGCCGCACCGGACCATGTCGAAGTGCGTCTCCGGATGCAGGATCGTGGCCGGGCTGTTCGCAGCGTGCACGACGCCCGGATCCATCTGCCGGGCCCGCATCGCCGCTATCGCAGCGTTGAACCGGTCGAGTTGCCCCTCGAACTCCCAGTCGCCGGGAATGTCGGCGGTGGCGAAGTGCGTGAAGACGCCCTCCATCGCGATACCCGGCAAACCGGTCAGCGACTCGACGAAGTCCGCGGCATCCTCGGCGCGGACGCCGATGCGGTTCATGCCGGAGTCGACCTTGAGATGGAAGCGCACCGTCGCCTGGGCCTCGGCCGCAGCGCGAGAGAGGGCGACGGCGAACGCCCGTGAATAGAGCGTCGGCGTGATGTCGTACTCGACGACCGTCGCGGCCGAGGTGTGGGGAGGCTCTGCGAGCACGTGCACCGGTGCGTCGACGCCCGCACCGCGCAGCTCGATCGCCTCGTCGATCGTCGCGACGCCGAGGCGGTCCGCCCCCGCGCCGAGGGCCGCGCGCGCGACTTCGACAGCGCCGTGGCCGTAGCCGTCGGCTTTCACCACAGCCATGAACAGGGTCCCCGGACGCGTCAGCGCCTTGAGGGCGCGCACGTTCGCGGCAATCGCGGCGAGGTCAACCTCAGCCCATGCCCAGCGCCGGTCGGTCACGCTACTCTCCCGCCGCCAGGGACTTCACGATGTCGTGCTTGCTGACGATGCCGATGAGCACGTCCCCGTCGAGCACCGGGACCCTGCTCACATCACGCTCCACGAGCAGCGTCGCGAGGTCGGACACCGCTGCGTCGGCCGAGATGGTGACCGGGTCGGGCGTCATGACGTCCTCGACCGTCGCTCCGACGGCCTTCTTCAGCGAGGACTCGAACCGGTCGGTCGAGCCGGGTGCGAACACATAGCCGCCGAGCAGGCTCAGGTAGGTCGGGAAGTGGACCTTCACGTCCTGCATGATGAGGTCGCCCTCGGTCACCAGTCCGACCAGGCGTCCGCCAGAGATGACTGGCAAGGCGCCTATGCCCTTCTCGGTCATGAGCTTCGCCGCCTCCGTGACACCGAGTTCGGGCGAGACGGTGATCGGATCGGGAGTCATGATGTCCCGTGCAGTGAGGTCGGCCATGGTGGAAGTCCTTCCGTGGAGGTCGGCAGGCACTCAGGTGCGCCGCTCGAGCAGCGGCCGCACGGCCTCGGGGAGATATGCAACCACATCCTCGGCGGTACAACAAACGGGAGTGAGGTCACTCGCGGCCGCGTCGCCTGCCGCGCCGTGCAGATAGGCCGCAAGCGCACAGGCTTCCAGCGGCGGCAGCCCCTGGGCCAGCAAGGCGCCTATCATGCCGGCGAGCACGTCGCCGGTGCCGAGTGTGGCAAGAGAGGGACCGCCGGTCGGGTTCACGACGACACGGCCGCTCCCCGCGATGAGCGTCGCCGGACCTTTGAGCACGGCGACCGCGCCACAGGCCGCCAACGCGCGCACTGCCGAAGGGCGGTCGGCATCGATCGCGTCGCCCTCCAGCCCGAGAAGCCGGCCGGCCTCACCGGCGTGCGGCGTGAGGACCGTCGGCGCCCCGCGCCGTCCCACCGCGTCCAGCCCGTTCTCCCCGAGCGCCCAGAGCGCATCGGCGTCAAGGACCACCGGGAGCGTCAGCCGCTCCAGGAGTTCCATCACGGCCTCCGCAGTGGAGGCCGACCGGCCCAGACCGGGACCGATGACGACCGCATCACACCGGTCGGCGGCTGCGAGGATCGCGTCGGCAGCCGACCGGGACAGGTCGCCGTCGGGACCCGCGGGGATGGCGAGCTTCACCGGGGCGGTGAGCTTGACCTCGACGACGCCGAGCGACGGAGCCGGGACCGCGACGGTCACGTGTCCGGCACCGCAGCGCAGGGCACCGTCCGCGGCGAGGCACACAGCCCCCGTCATCCCCGGAGCGCCCCCCACGATGAGCACGCTTCCGCGCGAATGCTTGTGGACGAGCGGCCCGGGCAGCGGAAGCAGGTCGGCGTACTCCTCCCATCCCCACGCCTCGAGCGATCCGCCCGGAGCCGGCGCCGCGGGTGGCAGCCCGATATCCGCGACGACGATCTCCCCGGCGCATGACGCCCCCGGCTGGAGCAGCAGCCCGGGCTTCAGAGCGGAGAAGGTGACCGTGGCCGACGCCACCACGGCGATGCCCGGGACACCGCCGGTGTCCGCGTCGACGCCGCTCGGCAGGTCGGCTGCCATGACGACAGCACCCGCGTCGTTGATGGCCGCGATCGCATCGGCGTACGGCGGACGCGGCTCGCCCCGCGAGCCGATGCCGAGCAGTGCGTCGACGATCATCGCCGCGTCGGCGAAGGCGAGGACGAGATCCGCGTCACTCGACGCGACCCGATACGGCACGCCTGCCTCGATCGCGGCGCGCGCGGCCGCATCGGCCGGCACCGGGAGGTCCGCGATGTCGCGAAGCGCGACGACCAGGACCTCGCGACCGGCCCGCACGAGGTACCTGCCCGCGACCCATCCGTCGCCGCCGTTGTTGCCGTGCCCGGCGGCGATGACGATCCGGCCCTCGGGTACGCGGACCGCGGCCTCCGCGGCGAGCGCCGCGCCTGCGCGCTCCATCAGGTCGCCGAGCGCATGCCCCGCCGCGACCGCCTCGGCCTCGGCCTCGCGCATCTGCTCGCCGGTCAGGACGTATCGCATCGCTCCCCCGATCGCACTGCCGCAAGCGGCGGGCGGTCTACTCTTCCTGTCGGTCGAGGCCGTCGAGCAACGCCTTCGCATCCTTGAACGCCGCGGCACGCACCTTTGCCGGATCCGGCGGCGCCACCTCCCGGCGCTCAGTGATGGCGACTGCGGAGGCGACGGCAGTGGTATGCGTGTACGACAGCGACAGGTGCATCTCGACGACGCCGATCTCGTCCGCCACCTCGGCGGCCCGGCCCGAGAGCTTGGGCGCAGGGCGACCGGTCGCGTCGCGAAGGACCTCGACGTCCGTGAACTTCATGCCCGAAAAGCCGGTCCCGAGCGCCTTGAGGACGGCTTCCTTCGCAGCGAAGCGCAGCGCGTAGTGGACCTCGGGCCGATTACGCTTGTCGCAGTAGCGCCGCTCCTCCTCCGAGAAGATGCGCTCCTTGAGACGGGGATGACGCGCGAGTGCGGCCGCCATGCGGTCGATCTCGACGATGTCGACTCCGAGGCCCTTGATCGTCATGGCGCCTACTCGACCGTCACGGACTTGGCGAGGTTGCGCGGCTGGTCGACGTTGCAGCCACGCAGTTTCGCGATGTAGTACGAGAGCAGCTGGAGCGGCACCGAGGCGGGTATGGCCGACAACGCCTCGCTCGTCCGGGGTATGTGCAGCACGTGCTCCGCATGCTTGCGGATGTCCTCGTCGCCGGCCGTCGCCACCACGATGACCTCCGCGCCGCGTGCGCGCACCTCCTGGATGTTGCTGACGACCTTCTCGTACGTGTGCCCCTGCGTGGCGACGCACACGACCGGGACCTCCGTGGTGATCAGCGCGATCGGGCCATGCTTCATCTCGCCTGCCGCATACGCCTCCGCGTGGATGTACGAGATCTCCTTGAGTTTGAGCGCGCCCTCCATCGCGACAGCCACGCCGACGCCGCGCCCCAGGAAGAGCGACGAGCAGGCATCCTTGTACGCCGCCGCGCACTCCTCAAGCGAGGAGAGGTCCTGGAGGATCGCCTCCACGACATCGGGAAGCGTCACGATCTCCTCCCACAACGAGGCGACCCGCTCATCGGAGAGGGCGCCCCTCGCCTGTGCCAGCTTGAGCGCCAGCACGGTGAGCGCCGCGATCTGAGCCGTGAACGTCTTCGTGGCGGCGACGCCGATCTCCGGTCCGGCGTGCGTGTAGATCACGCCATCCGATTCGCGAGTCACCCGCGATCCGACGACGTTGGTGATCGCAATGACCTTCGCGCCACGCTCGCGCGCCTCGCGTACGCCCGCGAGCGTGTCGGCCGTCTCGCCCGACTGCGTGACAGCGACCACGAGCGTCTCGTCATCGACGATCGGATCCCGGTACCGGAACTCGCTCGACACGTCGACCTCCACCGGGATGCGCGCCCACGCCTCGATGAGGTTCTTGGCGACGAGCGCGGCGTGATAGGACGTACCGCACGCGATGATGAAGACACGGTTGATCCCCGCGACTTCCTGGGGCGTCATCTGAAGCTCGGAGAGCTGGACCTCGCCGTCCAGCATCCGGCCGCGAAGCGTCTCGCGCAGCGCCTTGGGCTGCTCGAAGATCTCCTTCAGCATGAAGTCGTCGTAGCCGCCCTTCTCGGCGGCGTCGAGGTCCCACTCGACCAGCATCGTCTCGGGGTCGGTGACGGCTGCTCCTTCAAGATCGAAGACCGCGACCGAACCCGGCGTGACGACGGCGATCTGATCGTCGTGAAGCACGAGCACGTCGCGCGTGTACTCGAGCACCGCGGGGATGTCACTCGCCACGATGTTCTCGTCGACGCCGAGGCCGATGATCAGCGGGGAATCCCTGCGTGCGGCCACGATCTGGTCGGGCCGGTCGAGATGCACGATCGCGAGCGCGTAGCTGCCCGAGAGACGCTTGATGGTCTTGCGGACGGCCGTCAGCAGATCGTCGTCGTAGTAACTCTCGATCAGGTGGGCGACGGTCTCCGTGTCGGTCTCGGAACGCAGGATATGGCCGGCGGACGCCAGCTCGTCCCGGAGTTCGGCGTAGTTCTCGATGATGCCGTTGTGCACGACGGCTATGCGGCCCGTGCAGTCGGTATGCGGATGCGCGTTCTCCTCCGAGGGGCGGCCGTGGGTCGCCCAGCGGGTATGGCCGATGCCCGTGGAGCCGGGTACGGGATGGCCGGCGAGTGCGTCGCTCAGGTTGACGAGCTTGCCGACGCGCCGCGCGACGGTGAGCTCCCCGTGGTCGATGATCGCAACGCCGGCCGAGTCATAGCCGCGGTACTCCAGCCGGGCAAGACCGGCGATCAAGACGTCGGTCGCACGCTGGGGCCCGACGTATCCGACGATTCCACACATATGAATGACCTCCCGGTCGCGGTATCAGGGCATGCCGACGGTATGCGCGGGCGCAGACGCGATGGATCCGCCCTCGTTCGTCGGAGATGTGCACGTGTGTGCTGGATTCCCGAATCCGGTCCGCTTTGTCCCTGCAGTCGCCCGCAGGATTTGTCGGAGCCGATGTCGACATCGGGACGTGTGCCGGGGAGCCATCCGCCGAATGTTTCGATAAGCTCCCGCCTCGTCGACTACGCGTGGCCGTACCGCGCAGTCCCGGCGCTCGTGTCATGCGTCCGTGCGTCAGATCCGTGACACGCCTCCCTTCCCGCCGCCGGTGGATGTGGAAAGGCGGCGGCCCGCCTCATCGTAGCAGACGAGGCGGGCCGCATCGGTGTCGGTTCGATGACAGGTGCGCCTACCCCAGCTCGGCCTTCACGACCTCGACCAGACGGTCGACCGTGCTCCGGGCGACGTCCAGATCAGCAGCCTCCGCCATGACGCGCACGAGTGGCTCGGTGCCGGATGGCCGTACGAGCACCCGTCCCGTCACGCCGAGTCTCTCTTCCTCAGCGGCCACCGCGCGCGCGATCGCCGCACTGGCCGGAAGGCGCGCCTTGTCCCCGACCCGGACGTTGACGAGCACCTGCGGATAGCGGTGCATCACCTTGGTCAGTTCCGAGAGCGGCTTGCCGGTCACCTTCATCACACGGGCGAGCTGCAGACCGGTCGCGAGTCCGTCGCCGGTCGTCGCGTGCTCGAGGAAGATGATATGGCCGGACTGCTCCCCGCCGAGCGTGGCGCCCATCGTGCGCATCTGATCGAGGACGTAGCGGTCGCCGACCTTGGTCTTGACGAGCGCGATGCCGAGCTCCTTCATGGCGACGTCGAAGCCGAGGTTCGCCATCACGGTGCCCACGACGGTGTCGTGCGGCAGGCGGGCTTCGCGCTTGAGCTGCGCGGCGCACACCGCCATGATCTGGTCCCCGTCGACCTCCGCACCCGTCTCATCGACGGCGAGCACACGATCCGCGTCGCCGTCATGCGCCAGCCCGAGCGCGGCGCCGCTCGACCGGACCAGCTCGACGAGCGGCCCGAGATGCGTCGAACCGCAGCCGTCGTTGATGTCCATGCCGTCCCAGTCGCAGTTGATCGCGACGATGTCCGCGCCCAGTGCCTCGAGAGCGTGCACGCTCGTCCTCGCCGCGGCGCCGTGACCGCAGTCGAGCGCAATGCGCACACCATCGAGGCGCTCCGGGACCGATGCGACGACATGCGCGACATAGCGGTCGGCGGCGTCGGCCAGCGCGTGCGCGCGGCCGACACCGAGCCCCGTGGGCCTCGCGGTCGATCGCGAACCCTCTTCGACGAACTCGGCGATCTCGTCCTCGAACTCGTCCGGGAGCTTGAAACCGTCACGGCTGAAGAACTTGATGCCGTTGTACTCCGCAGCGTTGTGCGAAGCCGAGATGACGACCCCGCCGTCGGCGCCGAGTTCGCGGGTCAGGAAGGCCACGGCCGGTGTGGGGACGATACCGCAGGTGAGCGCGTCGGATCCTGCGGAGCAGATGCCGGCGACGAGCGCCGCCTCGAGCATGTCGCCGCTGCGGCGCGTGTCCTTACCGACCACGATGCGGCCGCGGCCGCGATCGCACAGGAAGCGGCCCGCAGCCTCGCCGAGGCGGAATGCGAGTTCGGGCGTGAGTTCGGCGTTCGCTATGCCGCGTACGCCGTCGGTACCGAAGAGTCGTCCCATGATCGTGTACGTTCTCCGATCGTCCCTCGGGGCCGGCAACGCCCCATCCGGAGCACGGCCGCTTGCGGAGCGTTGGGATGATACCCGTTCACGCTCGGAGGCCCGCCGCATATGCGCGACGGGCCTCCGGAGAAGTGCGTGCTTCGGGTCCCGGACTAGCGCTTGCTGAACTGCGGGCGCTTGCGGGCCTTCTTGAGACCGTACTTCTTGCGCTCGACCATACGCGGGTCGCGGCGCAGGAGGCCGTTCTTCTTGAGCTCGCCGCGATAGTCGTCGCCGGCCTCGAGCAGGGCACGGGAGATGCCGTGGCGCAGGGCGCCGGCCTGGCCGGAGAGACCGCCACCGTGGATCGAGGCGATGACGTCGAAGCGGCCGACGGTGTCGGTCACCTTGAACGGCGTCTCGATCAGGGTCATGAGCACCGTGCGGCCGAAGTAGCCGGCGGCTTCGCGACCGTTGACGGTGATGGTGCCCGTGCCGGGCAGGAGACGGACGCGCGCGACCGAGGTCTTGCGGCGACCGGTGCCGTAGTAGACAGCCTTATCGGTCATACGTCCTAACCCTCCAGGGTGATCTGACGCGGCTTCTGGGCCGCGTGCGGGTGCTCCGGACCGGCGTACACCTTGAGCTTCATGCCCATGGCGCGGCCGAGCGTGTTCTTCGGCAACATGCCCTTGACGGCATGCTCGATGACACGCTCAGGGTGCTTCGCCAACTGGACCTCGAGCGTGACCTCTTTGAGGCCGCCCGGGTAGCCGGTGTGGCGGAAGTACTTCTTGTCCGTCAGCTTCTTTCCGGTGACCTTGATCTTCGTGGCGTTGACCACGATGACGAAGTCGCCGGTGTCCACGTGCGGGGTGTACTGCGGCTTGCGCTTGCCCTTGAGGATCTGGGCGATCTCGCTCGCAAGCCGTCCGAGCGTCACATCGGTAGCATCGACGAGCAGCCACTCGCGCTCGACTTCACCGACCTTGGCGTGATACGTCTTCACTCGTTCTCCTCAACACAAAGCTTCGGACGTGCAGGTAGGTTCCAAGAGTTCACGGGGCTCATCGGAACGAACCCACACAGTCTGCCACGCGGTTACTGGCAAGTCAACGGGTACAACGCGGCCGGGCGTATCCATCCCGCGCGCTCGGTGACGCTCAGATCCAGACATCGTCCGCGTAGGTGACGCTCCACAGCGTGAGGCCATGGGCCGGCGCTGTGATCCCCGCCGTCGCGCGCTCGCCCGCCGCCAGCACCTCCGCGATCCACGCAGGGTCCCGACGCCCGCGACCAACGTCCACGAGTGAGCCGACGATGATCCTCACCATCGAATGCAGGAAGCTGCGTCCCAAGATACGGACGGCGATGCACGACTCGCCGAGTTCGACCGCGGGCTCGATCTCGATCGCGCGGACCTCACGGACCGTCGGCTTGTCGACCGCGGATCCGGTCACGCAGAACGACCGGAAATCGTGACTCCCGACGAGAAACGCGGCGCCCGCCCGCATCGCATCGATGTCCAGGTCCTTCTTCACCCACCACGCTGCGTGGCGCAGCGCCATGGGAGCGACCGGCCCGGGCACGATCAGAAAGCGGTACTCACGGGCGAGCGCATCGAAGCGCGCGGAGAATCCCGGGCGAGCGGTGCGCACGTCCGACACCACGACGTGCGGGGCGGCGAGCGCACCGACGGCGCGAAGGATGGTCCTCGCATCAGGATCCGTCTCCGCCGAGGTGAAGCTGACGACCTGCCCGCGCGCGTGCACGCCGGCGTCCGTCCGCCCTGCGCCGACGGTCAGGACCTGGCGCCGCAACACCGTCGACAGCGCGTCCTCGAGCACGCCCTGCGCGGTAGGCACGGCGACCTGCCTGGCGAAGCCGCTGAACGCCGCGCCGTCATACGCCACGGTGAGTGCGGTGACAGGCCGATTCACAGGAGCCACCCGGCAGCGATCAGCGCGCTCGCCGATGCGACGAGGACGACCCAGTCACCGGTGCCCATCCGGGCATCGTGCAGTCGGGTGCGCACGGCCGAACCCGAGTAGCAGCGCGCCTCCATGGCCGTTGCGAGCGAATCCGCACGGCGGAACAGACGGTAGAACAGCGGCAGGAGCACCGGCGTGTACGCGCGGGCCCTGGCGAGCGGACCGCCCGCGTCGAACGACGCTCCGCGCGCCTGCTGCGCCGTGATGATCTGATCGGCTTCCTCCCAGGTCGTCGGGATGAAGCGCAGGGCGATCGTCAGCGTCATCGCCAGCTCCCCCACGGGTACTCCCACGCGCCGCAGCGGTCCGAGCGCCCGCTCGATGCCGCCGGTGAGCTCGACCGGGCTCGTCGTGAGCGTCAGCAGCGACGTGCCCGTCACCAGCAGGACGATCCGTACCGCGAAGAACAGTCCCGTCCGCAGTCCCGCGGCGTCGACCGCAAGGGAACCGATACGCACCAAGGCGACCGTCGCGGGATCCCAGCGCAGCGCATTCGCAAGGATCGTGAAGACGAGTATGAGGCCCACGGCCCCCAGACCGCGCGCGACCGCGCGTACGGGGACACGCGACACGAGGACGGCGAGCGCGATCGCCGCGCCCATCGCAGCCAGTCCGGAGAACCCGTCCACCAGGAAGAGTCCCACGGTGAACGCGACGACGACACCGAGCTTGGCAGCAGCGTCGAGCGAGTGCACCGGCGAGACGGCCGGAACGTACTGCCCGATGCCCGAGAACGACCTCATCGGGCACCTCGAACGCCGGCGGCGAGGCGCTCAGCCGCGCGCCGGGGGTCCAACGTGAGCCGTCCGGGCAGCAAGACTCCCGCGTCCTGTGCGAGGAATTGCGTGCGCGCGACCTCGGGAGCTTCCGCCGAGCCCGCCGCAACCAGCTCCGGGAGCGCGTCGAGGAACGCGTCGACGGACCCGGAGAACGCGGCAGAGCCGTCGCGGAGCACCATCACCCGGTCCGCGTCGGACAGGAAGAGATCGGGGTCGTGCGTGACGACCAGCACGCCGGCCGCCTGACGCACCCCGGCGATCGCCGAGATCACGGCGGACCTTCCCGCAGCGTCCAGTCCTGCCGTGGGTTCGTCCAGGAGCAGGTACGACGGCCGCATAGCGAGCACGCACGCGATCGCCGCGCGGCGCGCCTCCCCGCCCGAGAGGCCCCACGGCTCCCGTGACGAGAAGGTATCGGGGTCGAGGCCGACTGCTGACAGGGCATCGCGCACCGAGCGCACCGCCTCATCGGGCGAACGTCCCAGATTGCGCGGCCCGAACGCGCAGTCCTCTTCCACGCTCGGCGCGAAGAACTGAGCCTCGGGACGCTGGAACACAAGGCCCACTGCACCGCGAACAGCACCGCGACCCATGACGGGATGCTCATCGACCATGACGCTGCCCGATGACGGTTGAAGAAGCCCCGCAGCGGCTCGCAGCATCGTCGTCTTGCCGGCACCGGTCGGTCCGAGGACGATCGCCAGCTCCCCCGGCTTCAGGTGGAGACTCACGGCGTCCAACGCCCGGGAGCTCAGTCTCGTACCCCGGGCATAGTCACAGACGACAGCGTCGAGGATCAGGGCCATAGCGCGGCCACCACACTCTCCGGCTCCACAGCATCCGGCGGCACGGCGACGCCCGACTCCCGCAGACACGCTGCAAGCACGCCCGCCGGCGGCATCGCGAGGCCGAGGGTCTCCAGAAGGGTCGCGTCAGCCAACAGGCCGACCGGGGTTCCGTCGTAGACCACCCGGCCCTGCACGAGCCCGATGACACGGTCCGCACGGGCGACACCGACCGCGTCGTGCGAGATGAGCAGGACACCGTGTCCGTCCTCGTGCGCGAGCCGCTCGACGATCGCGAGCACGGCGCGACGCCCGGCAGGATCGAGCATCGCGCTCGGCTCGTCGAGTACCAGATAGCGCGGACGCATCGCCAGAGCACCGGCGACGGCGAGCCGCTGTTTCTGCCCCTCCGAGAGGAGATGCGGCTCGCGTCGCTCGAGACCTGTGAGTCCGACGGCGGCCAGGGACTCGTCGACCCGTACACGGATCTCCTCTGACGGAACGCCGAGGTTCTCGGGCCCGAACGCGCAGTCCTCCTCGACGACCGTCCCGACGATCTGGTCGTCGGGGTCCTGGAACACCATCCCGACGACCGAGCGGACACGAAGGCTCGACGGCCCGTCGAGCGTGTCGAGTCCGTCGACGGCGACCGAGCCCGCGGACGGCAGCGCCAAACCGTCGCAGAGGCGAGCCAGCGTGGACTTGCCGGAGCCGTTCGCGCCGACCAGCGCCACGAACTCGCCCGGCGCGAGCGTCAGTGAGATCCCTTCGAGCGCCGGTGCGGAACTCGGGGCGTATCGGTAGGTGACATCGTCGAAGACGATCACGTTGCGGTAGCACACTCCCGTGTCGATACGGCGGGAGGGCCCGCTTCAGCCGCGGACCCTCCCGAGATAGTACCGCTCGCACCCTCACGGGCGCTGCCTGATGCCGTGTTACTCCACGAGCTCCAGGATGACCATGGGGGCGTTGTCGCCCTTGCGCGGGCCGAGCTTGAGGATGCGGGTGTAGCCGCCCTCGCGCTCCGCGAACCGCGGCGCGATCTCGCTGATGATCCGGTAGGAGACCTCGAGGTCCTGCTTACCGGTCTTCGGGTTGTCGATCTTCTTCTCGCCGCCGAGCGCCGCGATGATCAAACGGCGCGAGTGCACGTCGCCCTTCTTGCCCCAGGTGATGATGCGGTCCACGAGGCTCCGCACCTCCTTGGCACGGGTCTCCGTGGTCTTGATGCGCTCGTTCACGAACAGCGCCAGGGCGAGACTGCGCAGGATGGCTTTCGTATGGCTCGCATCGCTGCCGAGCGCGCGGCCCTTCTTCAGGTGTCGCATTGAGGCGTCTCCCTCTAGCCCTTGAGCCCCAGGCCCATCGACTGAAGCTTGTCCTTCACTTCTTCGATGGACTTGGCGCCAAAGTTACGGATGTTGAGCAGGTCCGCCTCGGTACACTCCGTCAGCTGGCCGATGGTGTTGACACCCTGGCGCTTCAGGCAGTTGAACGAACGGACGGACAGGTCGAGCTCCTCGATCGGTGTGTCGAGGATGGTCTCGCCCTCTTCCGGCAGGTCAGCGAAGGTATCGCCGCCCAGCTCGGCCTTGGCGTGAGCCTCGAAGAGCATCATGTGGTCGTTGATGATCTTCGCAGCGCGAGCCACAGCATCGTCAGCAGCGACGGCACCGTTGGTCTCGAGTTCCAGCGTCAGCTTGTCGTAGTCCGTGCGCTGCCCGACGCGCGTGTTCTCCACGACGTAGGTGCAACGGGACACGGGGCTGAAGAGGGAATCGATCGTGATAACGCCGAGCGGATCGTCCGCACGCTTGTTCTTGTCGGCGGACACATAACCCCGACCGACGCCGATGCGGATGGACATCTCGAGCTTGGCGCCCTTGTCGAGCGTCGCGATGACCGCTTCGGGGTTGACCAACTCGAACTCGGACGGGACGACCAGATCGGCGCCCGTGACGGTCTTGGGTCCCGTGACCGCGAGCGTCGCGACGGCGTCCTCGCCGATGCCGGTCTCACGGAAGACGAGCTGCTTGACGTTCAACACGATGTCGGTGACGTCCTCGCGGACGCCCTCGATCGCGGAGAACTCGTGCTGCACGCCTTCGACGCGGATCGACGTGGCCGCCGCGCCCTGGAGCGACGACAGCAGCACCCGGCGCATGCAGTTGCCGAGGGTGTAGCCGAACCCGCGCTCGAGCGGCTCCACGACGTAGCGCGCGGTGCGCTCATCGATAGCGTCGACCGAGACCGACGGCCTCATGAACTCTGTCATCTACCTAGCCTCCTTGGCGTGGTGTCAAAGACGCCGATTACTTCGAGTAGAGCTCGACGATGAGCTGCTCGCGGACCGGGCAATCGATCTGGTCGCGAGTCGGGAGCGCCAGGACCTTGCCCTGAAGCTTCTCCACATCGACCTGCAGCCACGCCGGCACCTCGACACGAGCCGAGGAGATGATCGCAGCCTTGACGACCGAAAGGTTCTTCGCCTTCTCCACCACGGCGACCTCGTCGCCCGGACGGAGACGGTAGCTCGGGATGTTCACCCGGCGGCCGTTGACGGAGATGTGATTGTGGCGGACCGTCTGACGTGCCTCGTCGCGAGACGCGGCGAAGCCGAGACGGTAGACCACGTTGTCCAGGCGGCTCTCCAGCAGGCGGAGAAGGTTCTCGCCGGACTTACCCTGCTGGCGGCTTGCCAGCTCGTAGTACGTTCGGAACTGCTTCTCCAGCACGCCGTAGGTGCGCTTGGCTTTCTGCTTCTCGCGAAGCTGCACGCGGTATTCGCTGTCACGCGGGCGCTTACGGCCGGCCTGACCGGGCGGGAACGGGCGTCTTTCGACGCCGCACTTATCGCTGTAGCAGCGATCGCCCTTCAGGAACAGCTTGATGCCCTCGCGACGGCAGAGGCGGCAGTCCGCGCCAGTATAACGTGCCATCTGTCGTATTCCTCCTCGAGAAAACTACACGCGGCGGCGCTTGCGCGGCCGACAGCCGTTGTGCGGGACGGGAGTGCAGTCCTGGATGCTCGCGATCTCGAGCCCGGTGGCCTGCAACGAACGGATCGCGGTCTCGCGGCCCGAACCGGGGCCCTTCACGAAGACCGAGATCTTACGCAGACCGTGCTCCATGGCGTCCTTCGCACACTGCTCGGCAGCGAGCTGCGCGGCGAACGGCGTCGACTTGCGTGAGCCCTTGAAGCCCACCTGGCCGGCGCTGCGCCACGCGATGACGTTGCCCGCGGGGTCGGTGATGCTGATGATCGTGTTGTTGAACGTGCTCTTGATATGAGCCTGGCCGACAGCGATGTTCTTGCGCTCGCTGCGCTTCAGCCGGGTCTTGGCCTTCTTCTTGGGAGCAGCCATCGCTTACTTGCCCTTCTTCTTCGCGCCGATCTGGCGGCGAGGACCCTTGCGCGTACGCGCATTCGTGTGGGTCCGCTGACCGCGGACCGGCAGGCCCTTGCGATGACGCAGGCCGCGGTAGCAGCCGATCTCCATCAGACGCTTGATATTCTGGCTGACCTCACGACGCAGGTCGCCTTCGACCTTCAGATTGCGGTCGATGAACTCACGGAGGCGGACGACTTCCTCCTCAGTGAGGTTGCGCACGCGCGTGTCAGGGCTGATGCCCGTCTCGCGCAGGATCTTCTGGCTGGTCGTGAGACCGACGCCGAAGATGTAGGTGAGGCCGATCTCGACACGCTTCTCGCGCGGGAGGTCGACGCCGCTTATACGCGCCAAAGTGGTATCTCCTCGAGTCGGACTAGCCCTGCCGCTGCTTATGACGCGGATTCTCGCAGATCACGAGAACGCGCCCATGGCGACGGATCACCTTACACTTCTCGCAGATCCTCTTCACAGAGGGTCGCACTTTCATATCCCGTTCCCTTTCGGATCGGTTCGCTCTATGTGCACACCCAGCCGCAGGTGTCAGTTGTCTGTCAAATACACGCCGCCGGGCGTAGCCCGTAGCGGCTCCGCGCACGACGCCTACTTGTAGCGATACGTGATACGGCCGCGCGTCAAATCGTAGGGGGACAACTCCACAACGACCTTGTCCCCCGGGAGAATGCGGATGTAGTGCATCCGCATCTTGCCCGAAATGTGAGCCAGCACCTTGTGGCCGTTCTCCAACTCAACGCGGAACATCGCGTTGGGGAGAGGCTCCACCACGGTGCCTTCCATCTCGATGGCGTCGTCTTTCTTGCCCAAACAGATCTCCTTCTACCGGCGGCCGTTGAAGCCGCAAACGGGGAGTATAGCAACACTCCTTGGCCGCGTCCAGCGAACCCTACTCTATCGTCAACACAACCGGTCCATCATCAGTGATGGCGACGGTGTGCTCGAAATGCGCAGACAACGATCCGTCCGTCGTCACGACCGTCCAGCCGTCGTTCAGCTGGCGTACCGCGGCACCTCCCGCGTTGATCATCGGCTCGATCGCCAGGACCATACCCGACAGCAGCGTCGGCCCCCTCCCGGCGGTGCCGTAGTTCGGCACCTGGGGCTCCTCGTGCATGGCGCGGCCTATGCCGTGCCCCACGTACTCGCGGACGACGGAGAAGCCGGCAGCCTCAGCGACCGCCTGCACCGCCGCGCCGATGTCATAGAGACGCATCCCCGGGTGGCACCGTGCGATCCCCGCCTCGAGGCTCTTCTCCGTGTACTCGAGGAGACGTCCGGCCTCATCCGAGACGGCGCCGACCGCGAATGTCCTGGCCGAGTCGCCGAAGTAGCCATCGACGATCGCACCGACATCGACGGAGATGATGTCGCCTTCGACGAGCTTCGTCCGCCCCGGTATCCCATGGACCACCTCACCGTTGCGCGACGAGCAGATCGTGGCCGGGTAGCCGTGGTAGCCCTTGAACGCGGCCTTCGCGCCCGCACGACCGATCACCTCAGCAGCGATCTCGTCGAGCTCGCCGGTCGTCACGCCGACCGCGACCGCATCACCGACGGCCCGAAGCGCTCTCGCCGTCAGCCGCCCGGCTTCGCGCATCGTGGCCAACTCGGCCTGGGACTTCCGAACGATCACCCGCCGGCCTTCCCTATGCCTCGCCGCGCATGACCTTCGCGACATCCGCGAAGACCTCGTCGACACCCCGAGCGCCGTCGATCGACTTCAGCAAGCCGAGGCCTGCATAGTAGTCGATCAGCGGCTGGGTGTTCTTCTCGTACACGTCCAGACGGTTCGTGACGGTCTCGACGGAGTCGTCGTCGCGCTGATAGACCTCGCCACCGCACTCGTCGCAGACACCGTCGACGGTCGGCGCATCATAGAGGACGTTGTAGATCTTGCCGCACGACCGGCACTGCCGCCGCGCGGTGAGGCGGGTGACGAGCGCATCCTTCTCGACGTCCACGAGGATGACGGCGTCGAGCGCCGTGCCCATGGACGAGAGGCCCGCGCCGAGCGCATCGGCCTGCGGCACGGTCCGCGGGAACCCGTCGAGGATGAACCCCTCCGCGCAGTCCGGCTGGGCTAGGCGCTCCTTGACGATACCGATGACGACCTCGTCAGGCACGAGCTCTCCTGCGTCCATGTATCGCTTCGCCTCGAGCCCGAGCGGCGTGCCGTCGCCGACGGCCTTCCGGAAGATATCGCCCGTGGAGATGTGCGGCAGCGCGAACTCCTCGACCATCTTGGCGGCCTGCGTGCCCTTGCCGGCGCCGGGTGCCCCGAGCAGCACGACGTTCATGGCTTCCCCTCCCCTTCGTCACGCCGGGCGGGACGGCTCGACAGCCATCCCGCCCCACGGTCCGTCACGTCTGGTACAGGCTCCTACTTGAAGAAGCCGTCGTAGTGCCGCATCTTCAGCTGGCTCTCGAGCTGCGTCATCGTCTCGAGCGCCACGCCGACCATGATGAGGATCGACGTACCACCGAACTGCTGGAGCAGCGACACCTGCGTCTGCTCGAACAGGATCGTCGGGACGATCGCGATCGCCGCGAGGAACATCGCTCCCGGCAGGGTGATGCGGTTGAGCACGTTCTCGATGTAGGTCGACGTGGCCTTGCCCGGACGGACGCCCGGGATGAAGCCGCCCTGCTTGCGCAGGTTGTCGGCGAGGTCGATCGGATTGAACACGAGAGCGGTGTAGAAATAGGCGAAGAAGACGATCAGCACGGCCGTGAGCGTCCACTTGAGCGGGCCGGATGCCAGCGTGTTGGCCACCGTCGTCAACGTCGCGTTGCGGGACAGGCCGGCGATGACCGTCGGGAAGTACAGGATGGAGCTCGCGAAGATGATCGGGATCACGTTCGCCGAGTTCACCTTGAGCGGGATGTACGTGCCGACCCCGCCGAAGACCTTGCGACCGACCACGCGCTTGGCGTACTGCACCGGGATCCGGCGCTGTCCGCGCTCCATGGTCACGATCGCGGCGACCATACCGACCGCGGCGACCATGATGGCGATAGCCCAGTACCACTGACCGAGCTGGATCGCCTCGATGATCGTGATCGGGAACCGCGACACGATGTTCGCGAAGATCAGCAGCGACATGCCGTTACCGATGCCGCGCTGCGTGATGAGCTCGCCCATCCACATGATGAATGCCGTGCCGGCCATGAGGGTGACGAGGATCAGCCCGCGGGTCAGCCAGTCGAAGCCGGTGGTGGGAAGCGCACCCGCCTGGATCAACGTGCTCTGGAACGTGGCGATCAGGCCGACCGACTCGAACAGACCGAGACCGAGGGTCATGTAGCGCGTGATCTGGATGATCTTGCGCTGACCCGACTCGCCCTCCTTGGACCACTGCTCGAGCCTCGGGATGACCGCCTGCAGCAGCTGCATGATGATCGATGAGGTGATGTAGGGCATGATGCCGAGCGCGAAGATCGCGAAGTTCTGCATGGCGCCGCCGGCGAACAGGTTGAGAAGCCCAAGCGCGCTGGAGTTCTTCGCTGCCTCGGTGAGCGCGTCGATCATCGCGTTGGTGACACCAGGGACGGGGATGTGCGCACCCACGCGGTAGAGCGCGATCATGCCGATCGTGAACAGGATCTTCTTCCGGAGGTCCGGGATCCTGAAGGCGTTTGCGAGGGCTTCCAGCATGGCTACTCGACCGTCCCGCCAGCAGCTTCGATCTTCGTGCGCGCGCTCCCGGAGACCTTGTCGACCCGGACCGTGAGCTTCTTGGTGAGATCGCCGTCGCCGAGGACCTTGACGGGCGTGTCCGAGGACTTGATGACACCCTTGGCCTTCAGTGTCTCAGCGTCGACGGTGTCGCCGTCAGCGTACAGGCCCTCGATGCGGCCCACGTTGACGACGTCGTACTCGGTGCGCCAGTGGTTCTTGAAGCCCGGAAGCTTCGGCAGGCGCATGGCGAGCGGAGTCTGACCGCCCTCGAAACCGGCGCCCTTGGTGCCGCCGGCGCGCGAGCCCTGACCCTTGTCACCGCGACCGGACGTCGAACCGTGGCCGCTGCCGTTACCGCGACCGACGCGCTTGCGCTTCTTCGTGGACCCCGGAGCCGGGGCAAGATCGTGCAACTGCATCTCGTTCTCCTTCGTGTTCGCCACCAGTGCGCCTTCGGCGCCCCGGTCGCCGGCTGCTCGCCGCCGGCGGACTCGTGTAATGACATGCGAGCGGACCGGCCGCAAGGCCGGTCCGCGTCAAACGCTCTAGATCTCTTCGACCTTCACGAGGTGCTTGACCTTGAAGATCATACCGCGAACGGTCGGAGTATCCACTTGCTCGACGGTGTGGTGCATGCGCTTGATACCGAGCGCGCGGACCGTCGCCCTCTGATCACGCGGAAGGCCGATGCCGCTTCGGATCTGAGTGACCCTGAGCGTCTTGGGGGTTGCCTTCGTCATCGCCCTACTCCTCCCAGCCATAGACCTGGCCGATGCTCTTGCCGCGGCGGCGAGCGATATCCGCCGGGCTCACGAGGGCTCCGAGGCCCTGAGCGGCAGCCTTGACCATGTTCAGCGCGTTGTCCGAACCGAGCGACTTCGCCAGGATATCGGTGATACCCGCGAGCTCGAGAAGCGCGCGGACCGGACCGCCGGCGATGATACCGGTACCCGGAGCGGCCGGCTTCAGGAGCACCTTGCCGGCACCGAACTCGCCGAGGATCGGGTGCGGGATCGTCCCGTCCTGGACCGGGACCTTGAACATGTTCTTCTTCGCGTCTTCGACGCCCTTCTTGATGGCCACGGGGACTTCGGCGGACTTACCCATGCCGACACCCACGTTACCGTTGCCGTCGCCGACCACGACCAGTGCCGTCAGCGAGAAGCGGCGACCGCCCTTGACGACCTTGGACACACGGTTGATGTAGACGACGCGCTCCTGGATCTCGGAGACAGGAGCGTTACTGTCATACGCCATTACTTGATCCTCCTCCTAGAACTTCAGGCCGGCGTCGCGTGCGCCCTCGGCGAGAGCGGCCACACGACCGTGATAGAGACGCCCACCGCGGTCGAAGACGACTTCGGTGATGCCGGCCTCGAGGGCGCGGCGCCCGAGGGCACCGCCCACCGCCTTGGCGGCGTCGGCGTCGGCGCCGGACTTCAGCGCCGGGCGCAGCTCGGGGTCGACCGACGATGCTGACGCCAGGGTGGCACCGGCCACGTCGTCGATGAGCTGCGCGTAGATGTGCAGATTGGTGCGGGTGACCCGCAGGCGCGGACGCGACGCGGTGCCGCTCACCTTCCCGCGGACACGGCGCTGGCGGCGGGCGAGACCTGCTGCCTTCGCTTTCGTCTTATCCATGATCCCTCTCCGACTCCTTCGTGTACGCGCCCGTCTCTAGCAGGCACGCTCCATAGATCGCCTACTTGGCGGCCTTGCCGACCTTACGACGGACGTGCTCGCCCGCGTAGCGGATACCCTTGCCCTTGTACGGCTCCGGCGGACGGATCTTGCGGATCTCGGCTGCCACCTGGCCGACGCGCTGCTTGTCGATGCCGATGACCGAGATACGGTTCGGCGCCGGGACCTCGAAGGTGATGCCTTCGGGGGCCTTGACCACCATCGGGTGGCTCAGGCCGAGCGACAGGTCGAGGTCAGAGCCCTTGAGCGCCGCACGGTAACCGACGCCGACGATCTCCATGTCCTTGCGGAAGCCCTCCGACACACCGATGACCATGTTGGCGACGAGCGTGCGGGTGAGCCCGTGCAGGCTGCGATGCTGACGTGCGTCACTGGGACGGCGCACCATGACGGTGCCCTCCTCCAGCGTGATCGCCATGTCGGGATTGAACGACTGCTCCAGGGTGCCCTTCGGCCCCTTGACGTTGACGTCCGAGCCCTCGATTGTCACTTCCACTCCGGCGGGGACCGGGATGGGCTGCTTGCCGATACGAGACACGGCTTGCTCCTTTCTCTCCGGTCCGATTACCAGATGTAGGCGATGACCTCGCCGCCGACACC
>JAUSAU010000088.1 GCA_030652345.1 Coriobacteriia bacterium | reverse complement strand
ATCGCCCGCAAGAACTGGGAGCACTTCGCGACCGGCGCCGCGATCTCCGGTATCTCTCTCGTGTGCGGCGAGAACGTCTGCGGCATCGACCCGGAGCTCGAGCTCGACGGCAACGGCAAGGTCAAGCACGCACCGGACATGAAGCGCCGCGTCGAACTCTATCGCCGGTACCACGAGGGCTACGGCGACATCCTCGTGCAGATGAACGTCGAGGACACGCGCCTCGGCGTCGCCGAATACGTCGTCGGCACGCTCGGTGTCGAGACGGTCGAACTCAAGTGGGGCCAGGGTGCCAAGTGCATCGGAGGCGAGATCAAGGTCGGCAGCCTCGATCGCGCACTCGAGCTGCAGCGTCGCGGCTACCTCGTCACGCCGGATCCGTCCGATCCGGCCATCCAGGCGGCATTCAAGGAAGGCGCCATCAAGCAGTTCGAGCGCCACAGCCGCCTCGGCTTCGTCGACGAGGAGAGCTTCGCGAGCGAGGTCAAGCGCCTCCGTGAGCTCGGCGCGAAGCGCGTCACGCTCAAGACGGGCGCCTACCCGATGCGCGAGCTCGCCATGGCGATCAAGTGGTCGAGCAAGTACGGCATCGACCTGCTCACCATCGACGGTGCGCCGGGCGGCACCGGCATGAGCCCGTGGCGCATGATGGAGGAGTGGGGCGTCCCGACCTTCTACCTGCAGTGCATGACCAACGAGCTGTGCTCCGCGCTGGCCGCCCGCGGCGAGCGCGTCCCGGACATCGCGATCGCCGGCGGCTTCTCGGCCGAGGACCACGTCTTCAAGGTGCTCGCGATGGGTGCCCCGTGGACCAAGGCCGTCTGCATGGGCCGCGCGCTCATGATCCCTGGCTTCGTCGGCAAGAACATCCAGGGCTGGATGGACGGCAACGACCTGCCCAAGAGCGTCTCGGAGTTCGGGGCGACGAAGGAGGAGATCTTCGTCACCTACGAGACCCTCAAGGAGAAGTACGGTGCGGAGCTCGACAAGATGCCGATGGGCGCCATCGCGATCTACACCTACGCCGACCGGCTCAAGGTCGGGCTGCAGCAGCTCATGAGCGGCAGCCGCAACATGCGCCTGGACACGATCGGCCGAGGCGACGTCATGTGCCTGACGCGTGAGGCCGCCGAGATCTCGGGCATCCCGTACGTGATGGACGCGTACCGGGCCGAGGCGATGGATATCATCAACGGGTAGTGCCTGCAGGTGCCCGGTGCCCCGAGGGCGGGGGCTCCGGCGCTCAGACAGTGCTCGACGGAGGGGCGGCATCTGCGATGGGTGCCGCCTCTCCGTCTGCGCAACTCGCGGCGGAACCCCCGCCCCCGGGGCACCGGGCGGGTATACACAAAGCCTGGACAGCCGCGGGGAAGCCCGCAGACGGAAGGGACGCATCATGAAGCTCTCGGCGCGCAACATGCTCAAAGGGAAGGTCGCGGAGATCGAGGTCGGGACGGTCAACGTGGTCGTGAAGGTGGATCTGGGCGGCGGGCAGATGCTGTCGTCGATGATCACGCTCGACGCATGCAAGGACATGGACCTCAAGGTCGGCGACGAGGTCTACGCGATCGTGAAGTCCTCGAACGTCATCCTCGGTACGGCGTAGGACCGGGTGACGCCTCGACCGACACGTCGAACGACCCTCCGCGCCGCCGCGATCGTCCTTGTGACCATCGTGGCGGCGCTGATCGTCGTGCCGCTGGTGTGGCCCGTGCCGCCGCTGACCGACACGGTCGACCCGCACACGCTGGCGGACGCTGACTCGCGCTTCACCACGATCGGCGGCATCAGCGTCCACTACAAGATGTGGGGCATGCCATCGCAGATCGCCTCATCGAGTGCGACGACCGGGAGCGTCGACACCGCGATCGTGTTGCTCCACGGATTCGGCGCGTCGACGTTCTCGTGGCACACGGTCGCCGGGGCACTGTCGGAGCGGCTCCCCGTTGTGGCGTTCGACCGACCGGCGTTCGGGCTCACCGAGCGGCCGATGACGTGGTCCGGGCCCGACCCGTACGCACCCGAGGCGCAGGCGGACCTCACGGTGAAGCTCATGGATCGCCTCGGTATACGCCGAGCGGTGCTGATAGGGCATTCCGCGGGGGGTACGGTCGCGGCACTCGTGGCCGCGCGCTATCCCGACCGGGTGGCCGCTGTCATCCTCGAGGATCCAGCCGTCTTCAACGGCGGTCCCCCGGCGTTCCTCGCCCCGGTGTTCCGCACGCCGCAGTTCCGTCGTATCGGTCCGCTGCTCTCACGGAGCCTGGCCGGTCAGGCGGGAACGGACTTCATCAAGAGCGCCTGGCACGATCCGTCCCGCATCACAGCCGAAACGTACGAGGGATACCGCACGCCGTTGCGCACGACCGACTGGGACGAGGCGCTGTGGCTGCTGACGATCGCACCGCGGCCATCCGATGTGCCGGGCGTGGTCCGCACCATCCGGGCGCCCGTACTGTTCATGACGGGCGACGACGACAGGATCGTGCCCCCTGCGGACACGCGCCGCGCCGCCGATCTGGTCGAGGGTTCGCG
>JAUSAU010000084.1 GCA_030652345.1 Coriobacteriia bacterium | reverse complement strand
CGGTCGGGATGTAGGGAGGATTCGTCGCGATGACGTTCACACGGCCGCGCAACTCGAGGGGAAGCGGTGCGAAGAGGTCCCCGTCAAGGACCGTCACGCGCTCCTCCACCCCGGCACGCGCGGCGTTGAGGCGGGCGACCTCCGCGGTCGCCGGCACGATCTCGCTCGCCCACACGCGCGCATCCGCGTGCTCGTACGCGATGGAGACGGCGATCGCCCCCGATCCCGTGCAGAGATCGATCACGACAGGAGCGACGACAGCGGCGAGCGCCTCGAGTGCCGCATCGACCAGGACCTCGGTCTCGGGCCGCGGGATGAAGACTCCGGGACGCACGTGGAGCACGAGGTGGCGGAAGGGCATCTCGCCCGTGACGTACTGCAGCGGCTCCCCCGCCGCGCGGCGCTCGATCCCGGCGCGGAACGAGGTGCGCTCCTCGGGGGTCAGCGGCCGGTCGTGGTACGCGTAGAGCTCGAGCCGGGACAGCCCTGTCGCCGCGGACAGAAGCCATTCCGCGCTGCGGCGCGGACTGTCGACACCCTTGCGTCCGAAGTAGTCGAGGGTCCAGTCGAGCGCGGCCTTCACGGTCCAGACGGCGTCGGCGGGCATGGGCGCTACACGACCGCCTTCAGGCGCTCGGCCCGGTCAGCGGTGATGAGGCCCTCGGTCAGCGCATCGAGATCGCCCGCCATCACGCCCGGGATGTTGTGCACGGTCAGCCCGATACGGTGGTCGGTGATCCGGTCCTGCGGGTAGTTGTAGGTGCGGATCTTCTCGGCACGGTCGCCCGAGCCGATCTGGCTGCGGCGCTGGGCGCCGAGTTCGGCCTGCTGACGCTCGAGCTCCACCTCGTAGAGACGGGCGCGCAGGACGCGCATCGCCGCCTCCCTGTTCTGGAGCTGCGACTTCTGGTTCTGCGACTGGACGACGGTCCCGGTCGGCAGATGAGTGATGCGCACCGCGGAGTCGGTCGTGTTGACCGACTGCCCGCCGGGCCCGGAGGAACGGAAGACGTCGATGCGAAGATCGCTCTGATTGATCTCGATCTCGACGTCATCGACTTCCGGAAGGACGGCGACCGTGGCGGTCGACGTGTGGATGCGACCCTGCGACTCGGTGGCCGGGACGCGCTGCACCCGGTGCACGCCGGACTCGAACTTCATCTTCGAGTAGACGCGGTTGCCGCGGATGCGGAAGGAGACTTCCTTGAAGCCGCCGGACTCCGACTCGCTCGCGTCGATCTCCTCGTGCTTCCACTTCTGGAGGTCCGCGTAGCGGATGTACATCCGGTAGAGGTCGCCGGCGAAGATGGCGGCCTCGTCGCCGCCCGCACCTCCGCGTATCTCGACGATGATGTCCTTGTCGTCGTTCGGGTCACCCGGGAGCAGCATGATCTTGATCTCGTCCTCGAGCGCCGGGATGCGCTCCTCGATGGACTTGATCTCCTCGGATGCCATCTCCTTGATATCGGGATCAGTCTCGGCCTTGAGCATCTCCTTGGCGGCCTCGAGCTCGTCGACCGCCGTGACATACTCGCGCGCCTTCTCGGCGAGCGGCTTCTGCGCCGACTGCTCCTTGGCGAGTCTCGCGTACTCCTTCTGATCGCCGAGGACCGCGGGGTCGCCGAGGCGCGCCGTGAGGTCGTCGAACGCGGCGAGTATCTGTGCGAGTCTGTCACGCATGGGATCGTCCTTCTTCAGTGATGCGGGCGCACGCGGGCCCGGGGATATCGCGGGCACAAGGGTAGCACGGGAGGTTCAGCGGCCCAGACCGAGCGAGGCTGCAAGGGCGTCGTCCACCCTGTCCATCGTCGCCTCGTCGAGCGTGGCGATCCTGCCGGGTCTGACGCGGGCCGTGTCGACCGTGCGGATGTGAGCGCAGTTGACGACCGACGGCTTCGGCAGGAGCCCCTCCGGAACCTCCACGATGAACGGGTATCGCAGACCCAGGAGCCGTGAGGTCACCGTCACCACGATGGTGGTCGGCGAATTGCGGTTCCCCTCATCGTTCTGCACCACGACCGCCGGACGCGTCTTCCCCATCTCACACCCGACCACCGGATCGAACTCGGTCCAGTAGATCTCGCCTCGTCTCGGGCGCATCACCAGTCCTCATCCTCCAATCCGTCAGCGAGCGTGGCGTCCCACTCACGGACCTCTTCGAGGATCAGGTCGCCGCAGATGCGGTAGCCCTCGGCCATCAGCTCGGAGAAGCGCTTCTCCCTGAGTGTCTCCAGCGCCTCGACGACCACGTCGGTCTTCGTCACACCGCCCGCGGCCGACTCCTGCGCGAGGAACTCATGCGCCCATGAGGGCAGGCGGAACTGCGCGGGCTTGGTGGTGTACTCGGCCATGGCATCACCCCATACATAGTGTACATACAAGGCGACACTACGCCGGTGGTGTGACACGGTCAACCGCTGGAGCGGCGGTCACCTACGCGCCGATGGGCTCCGGCCCGACGGCCGGCACGTCGCCGGTGCCGGCAGCTGCCCGTGCCTCGGCATCGGCTACGGCCTTGAGCGCGGCCACGGCGACCTCGACCATACCGTCGTCGGGCTCACGGGTCGTCATGCGCTGCATCTGCATGCCCGGCCACAGCAGGACCTTCACGAACGGGTTGTCCGGCCGGTTGCCGGCCCACTTGACGGTGATCTCATACGCCAGTCCCGCCACGACCGGCAGCAGCACGATGCGGATCGCGATGTTGAACAGCACGACCGCCCACGAAGCGCTCACTCCCATGGAGCCCAGGATGGCCTTCCCCGGCACCAGCGAGAACACGAGGATCGCGATGACCATGACCATGAGCAGGAACGCCGTGCCGCAGCGGACGTGCAGGGTACCGTAGCGCTGGATCGACTCCGGCTCGAGCGGCACGCCGTGCTCGTACGCGTGGATGGTCTTGTGCTCGGCGCCGTGGTAGGCGAACACGCGCTTGATGTCCGGGACGAACCCGACGCCCCAGATGTAGATGAAGAACACGACGAGGCGCAGGATGCCGTCGACGACGTTCCAGGTGACGGGGCGGTCCAGCGAGTTGCCCACCACGAGGTTGGTGAGCACGGCCGGGATGATGATGAAGGTGACGACGGCCAGGGCGACGCCCGCGACCATGGTCCAGGCGATCTCCTTGGAGGTGAGCTGCTCCTCTTCCTCCTCGCCTCCGGCGAACTGGGCGGCGATCCCGAACGCCTTCATCGAGAGAGCGAGGGTCTCGTACATGGCCCACACGCCGCGGGCGATCGGCCACTTCTTCCAGCCGGTCTTCACTCCGCCGGGCAGCGGATGCTCCTCGATGTAGATCTCGCCGTCCGCCTTGCGCACGGCGACCGCCCAGTTGAGCTTGCCGCGCATCATGACGCCCTCGAGCAGCGCCTGGCCGCCGATATGGGTCGCCCCGGGCGCGTGCAGGTGCTCCACGACAGCAGCGGGCACTCCGTCAGCGGGATCCGCCGCGCCGGGCACGGTCTCGAGCATCTCGTCAGTCACGTTTCGGCGCCTTCGGGTAGGGGTCGCCGCACGTCATCTTGCCCTCGCGGCACGCGCCGCTGCGGCAGGAAGCGCCGGCGTCCATGAATATGTACGGTGCGGTCGGTTCCGCCAGCTCGAGCATGCGTAGCGCCACCGCGCGGATCTCCCACTGTGCCCGCCGGCAGCATCGCAACTCGAAGAAGTGCAGCAGTTCGCGGACGTTCATGGTGACCACGATCTTGGTCTCCATCGCGTTGGGGAGCAGATAGCGCGCGTCCTCCGCAGGCACTCCCGCGTCGAGCAGCACCCGGTACGTCATGAAGGCATCGCCGCACGCCGTGATGAAGGCGGTGCGCTTGCCGGGGTCCGCATCGATGTCGGGCGGGATGACGAACGACGGGTCGTCGTAGCTCACGTAGCGCTGCGACTGCTGGTTGTACGACGCGAGGCGATGCCGCACGAGCTGATGCGTCATCGCGCGAGACACGCCGTCGATGGCGAACGTGTAGCTCGCGTGCTCGAGCGTGGAGGTGTGGCCCGAGGTGATGACCGTCTTGAGTACGCGACGGATCGACTCATCGGTCATCGTCTCGAGCAGCTCCGCGGCTCCGACCGGTGCGTAGCACAGCCGCGCCGCCGCTGCGATGGCGCGCTCCGGGTCGGGCGTGTGGTTGAGCAGGCGGACGTCCATGGAGCACAGCCTTCCCTGAATGAAAGGAGGCGGAGCCGGATACGGCCCCGCCTCCCCATCATAGCAATCGGTGCGGCGGACTTTACTCCGCGGACTCCTCGGCGGGCGCCTCGTCGGCGACGGGGGCCTCGACGGCGTCATCGGCGACCTCGGCGACCGTCTCCTCGACAGCCTCCTCAGCGACGTCCTCGGCGGGAGCGGCCTCGGCCTTGGGAGCACGCGCGGCGGCCTTCTCGGCCTTGAGCGCCTCTTCCTTCTCCTTGGCCTCGCGGGCGACCTTCGCCACGGCGGCTGCCTCGTCGTGCGCCTTCTGACGCGCTTCCTTGGCCTTGGCCTCCTTGGCGAGCAGGGCCTCGGCGGCGCCGCCGAACTTGTCGGAGAAGCGCTGGACGCGTCCGCCGGTGTCGACGAACTTCTGCTGGCCGGTGTAGAACGGGTGGCACTTGTTGCAGAGTTCGACGTGGAGTTCGTTCTTGGTGGAACGAGTCACGAACTTGTTCCCGCAGGAACAGTGGACCGTGGACTCGACGTAGTTCGGGTGGATTGCATCGCGCATGGGTCTCATCCTCCGTTTGGGCGCGCACGGTTTCCGACCGGGCGCTCGACAGCCGCGCGATAGTAGCACACGCGACGGGTGGTGGACAAACGCAGACGGCGCGCCGCGCCCTCTCAGAGCCAGCGGCGCACGAGCGCGCGGTACTCCTCGTACTGCTGACCGAAGAGCTCCGCCATCACGCGCTCTTCGACCGAGATCTGGAAGCGGTCGATGTAGAGCACGAACGCCGGGGCACCGAGCAGAGCGACCGGGCTGCCGAGATACGTACCCCACGACAGCAGGAACAGCAGATCCGCGAGGTACATGGGGTTCCGTGTGAACCGGTAGATCCCCGTCGTCACCAGCGTCGTGGCCGACTGCGGGCTCATCGGGTTCATCGAGGTCCGGGCACGGACGAACGACATGCCCCCGCGGCGATGACGATCACCCCCGCGACGAAGAACGCCAGAGCGGCGACCGACGAGGCCCCCGCCGGCATGCCGAAGCCCGGCGTCACCCGGGATACCGCCCACATCGCGACGGCGAGCAGCAGTGTGACCACGGGAGGCGGTACCTTCGTCTCGAGGAAGTCCATGCTCGCTCCCGTCGGCGTGGAGGAGGGCGGTTCGTTCGACCTTCGACGGCGAACGGTTCTCAGAGTAGTCATCCGCGGTCCGATCCGCCACACGATCGTCCGCCCGCACGGAGCGCCCCACGGACGTAGAATGGCGGGAGAAGGAGTGTGCGCATGGCCACACGTCGACGTACCCGCGAGGTACTGCATCTCGGCCTGACCGCGATCGCGCTCGTCGTCGTACTCGGCGGCGGCTGGGCGGTGGTCACGTTGGTCGGGCTGAACGCCGCGCCCGCGCCGCGCGCCGCGACCCGCGAAGAGACCGCGACCCCGGCGGTGCCCCT
Organism: Coriobacteriia bacterium; assembly: GCA_030652345.1. The sequence continues at coordinate 1,211 of JAUSAU010000084.1, read as the reverse complement.
CCCATCCCCTGAGGTCACGCAGTCGGTGACCGTCACGGCTCCCGCATCACCCACCGGCACGGTGGTCCCCACCGGCTCCGTCGTCCCGACCGACCCGAGCATCTCGCCGTCGGGGCGATCCGTCGCCGCATACCGCGGGCTCTCCGCCTGGGTCGATATCTACGACACGGGCGCGTGGAAGAACCCCGTGGCGGCCGTCGACGATATGGCGGCGCACGGAGTGAAGGCTCTCTTCATCGAGACGGGCAACTCGGGCGCCGCGGTCGCGATCAAGGACCCGGCGGCCATGCAGGTCTTCATCCGCGAGGCGCACGCGCGGGACATCAAGGTGATCGCCTGGTACCTGCCGACGTTGGAGCGCCCGCTTCTCGACTACCAGCGGTGCGCCGAGGCGATCCGCTTCCAGACCGCCGAAGGCCAGCAGTTCGACTCCTTCGCGCTGGACATCGAATCCCCCGCGCTGAAGCCCGTGAGCGCACGGAACTCCGCGCTGGCAACGTTGTCGGCCCAGATCCGCGAGATCGCGGGGCCGGACTACCCCCTCGGGGCGATCATCCCCTCGCCGGTCGGCCTCGCGAAGACCGGCGGCTACTGGCGACCGTTCCCGTATGAGAAGGTGGCCGGGGTCTACGACATCTTCGTCCCCATGGCGTACTACACGTATCACGGCAAGGGCGAGGCGGCCGCGTACGCGGATGCGCTCGCGAACGTACGGATCCTGCGTGCACAACCCGGCTGCGCCGCGATGCCGATCAACCTGATCGGCGGGCTCACCGACAAGTCCACGCCGGCCGAGGTGCGCGGCTTCGTCCGCGCCGCCCGCGAGACCGGGATCCTCGGTGCGGGCCTCTACGACTGGGCTGGTACGACGCCGGCCCAGTGGATCGAGCTGCGGGCACTCACGCCGTAGGCAATCCGTGCCCGCTCCCCCCGCGGAGGTACGGCACATACTCCCGGTCGCTGCCCTGGATGTGACCGACGAGCCACTCGCTCAGGAAGTCCATGACCTCGAGGGTGAGCATGAGGCGACCCTGATCGAGGCCGCCGCGGAAGTCCGTCACCTTCGTCACGAACTCGTCGTGCTGCGCCTTGTGCGCCGCGGCCTCCGGATAGTCGTAGGCGACGAAGAAGCGCTCCTCAGCTGCGAAGTGGACATGCGTGTACTCGATGAGCCCGTCGACGATCCCACCAAGAACCAGCCTGCCTTCGCC
>JAUSAU010000075.1 GCA_030652345.1 Coriobacteriia bacterium | reverse complement strand
GAGAAGGACTACCAGCAGCTCAAGATCATCGAGCGCGTCGCCTCCGACCTGGACCTCGGCGCCCGCATCGTCGGGTGCCCGATCATCCGTGAGAGCGACGGGCTCGCGATGTCGAGTCGGAACCGCTACCTCGGAGCCGAGGACCGCGCGCGTGCGCTCGTGCTCTCCCGGGCGATCGAGCGCGCGCGCGATCTCGCGGGCGCGGGCGAGGTGAGCGGGCCGGCGCTGGTCGCGGCGATCGCCGAGACCGTGTCCGGTGAGCCCGGCGTGACGCTCGACTACGCGGCGGTCGTCGACGCCGAGACCCTCGAGGAGATGACGCTCGTGCAACGTCCGTGTCGCGCTCTGGTGGCGGCGCGTGTGGGCGGCGCCCGGCTGATAGATAATGGTGCGATACAGCCGCCGGGCCGGTGACGATCCGCTCCCGCGCACGCAGCTGCAGGCGACGACAGGAGCACACGTGGGCTACGACGAGGACCTCGCACAGGTGATCCGCGGCCTCGCGGCCGAGCGGAGGGCGGTCATCCTCGCGCACAACTACCAGCGCGCCGAGGTGCAGGACGTCGCCGACTTCGTGGGCGACTCGCTCGGACTGTCCCGCACGGCTTCCGAGACGGACGCCGAGGTCATCATCTTCTGCGGCGTCCACTTCATGGCCGAGACCGCGAAGATCCTCGCTCCGACCAAGACGGTCGTGCTGCCCGAGGAGCACGCGGGGTGTCCGATGGCCGATATGATCACCGGCGAGAAGCTCGCCGCGTGGAAGGCACAGTACCCGGGCGTGCCCGTCGTGACGTACGTGAACTCGACGGCGGAGGTCAAGGCGCTGACGGATGTGTGCTGCACATCGGCGAACGCGCCGGCGGTCGTCCGCTCCCTGGGTGCGCCGCGGGTGCTCTTCGCGCCGGACCGCAATCTTGCCGCATGGGTCGCCGAACAGGTCCCCGAGGTCGAGGTCATCGCCTGGCAGGGCTTCTGCCCGACCCACGAGCGCATCAAGCCCGAGATGCTTCTCGCGGCGATCGACGCCCACCCGGAGGCCGAGGTGCTCGCGCATCCCGAGTGCCGCCCCGAGGTCCTCGCGCTCGCCGACGAAGTCCTGTCGACCAGCGGCATGCTCCGGCGCGCCGCGGAGTCCGACGCGACCGAGTTCATCGTCGTGACCGAGGAGGGGCTGCTGCACGGTCTGGCGAAGGCCGCACCCGGAAAGCGGTTCTACACGCTCGACCCGGTCCCGGTCTGCCCGAACATGAAGCTCACGACGCTCGAGAAGGTGCGCGCGGCGCTCGAGACGCTCGAGCCGCGCATCGAGGTGCCCGCGGACGTCGCGGACGCCGCGCTCGCGAGCGTCGAGCGCATGATCGCGATCGGATGACGGTGACCGCGCCGAGCGCGCATGCCGGCGGGTCCGGCGCGACGCACGCGGGCACCGCGCCCCACCGGCGACTGCCCGAGTCGCTGTCGCGCCGCTATCTGCTCGGATTCGACACGGATACGCTCACGACGCTGCGCAGTGACGTGCTCGTCATCGGCTCCGGCATCGCCGGCCTGACCGCGGCGCTCGGCGCCGCGGCGTCCGGACGGACCGTCCACATCGTCACGAAGGCGCGCATCAGCGAGACGAACACCTGGTACGCGCAGGGCGGGGTCGCGGGAGCGGTGGGTGAGGCAGACTCCGTCGACCTGCATCTGGCCGACACGCTCGTCGTCGGTGCGGGACTGTGCGATGAGGACGTGGTACAGGCCGTCGTCGGTGAGGCGGCGCTCGCTCTGCGCGATCTCGAGGCGCTCGGCGTCGACTTCGACCGCGAGGCGTCCGGGCGCATCGACCTGCATCGCGAAGGCGGTCATTCGCTCCCGCGCGTCCTGCACTCGGGAGACGCGACCGGTGCCGAGATCCAGAACACCGTCTCGGCCATCGTGAAGCGAGCCGAACGAGTCCGCCTGTTCGAGGAGCGATTCCTCGTCGACCTGCTCACCGAGGACGGCCGCTGTGTCGGCGCGCTCATCCACGACCCCGACACCCGTGAGCTGGAGGTGTTCCTCGCCGACGCGGTGGTGCTCGCCACCGGCGGTGCCGGGCAGCTCTTCCGTGTCACCACGAACCCCGCGATCGCCACCGGCGACGGCGTGGCGGCCGCGTGGCGCGCAGGCGCCGAGCTCGCCGACCTCGAGTTCGTGCAGTTCCATCCCACCGCGTTCGACTCGACGGCGAATCCCAAGGCGCTCATCACCGAGGCACTGCGCGGCGAGGGCGCCTATCTCCTCGACTGCGACGAGCAGCGGTTCATGCTCGACGTACATCCGCTCGCCGAACTCGCTCCGCGTGACGTCGTCAGTCGCGAGATCGTGAAGGTCATGGACCGCTGCGGCCGGCCGAACGTGTGGCTCGACGCCCGGCATCTCGGCGAGGCGGTCCTGCGCGCGAAGTTCCCGACCATCTTCGAGAACTGCCTCGAGGCGGGATACGACCTGTCCCGCGACCTCGTCCCCGTCGCGCCGGCCGCGCACTACTCCATCGGCGGGATCCGTGTGGACATCGACGGTCGCACGAGCGTCGCCGGGCTCTACGCGTCCGGCGAGTGCGCGTGCTCCGGTCTGCACGGCGCGAACCGGCTCGCATCGAACTCCCTGCTCGAAGGGCTCGTGCTCTCGCGCCGCATCGTGCGAGCGCTGGCGGGCGAACGCCCGGGCGCGCCCGGCCGCATCACCGCCGATGCGCCGACGGCGCCCCGTCCCGCCGAGGTCCTGTCCGCTCGCGCGGCCATACAGGCAGCCATGAGCGACGCGGTCGGGGTCATGCGCTCCGAGGAGGGGCTCGCCCGTGCCGGGGACCGGCTCGAGGAGCTGAGCGCCCGGCTCGATGCCCGTCTCAGGACACCGTTCGAACTCGAGGTGCGCAACATGGCCACTCTCGCCACGTTGACCGCGCACGCTGCCCGCTACCGCACGGAGAGCCGCGGCGCACACTGGCGCGATGACTTCCCCGCCCGCGACGACGAGAACTGGCGCGTGCATACCGTCTGGCAGCTCGGCGCCAGCCCGCGGCTCGAGCCCGTGCGCGGTCGTTCGGTCTCGCGGAGCGCATCGTGAGCGCGCTCTTCCGGGTCCCGGACACCGATGAGATCGTCGCTGCCGCGCTCGCCGAGGACCTCGGTGTCCCGGTCGCCCGACTGCTCGCGCCCGGCGCTCCCGACCTGCTCCTGCGTGACGTGACCGGATCGATGCTGCCGGAGGGCGCCCGATTCTCGGGTGTGGTGACGGCGCGGGCCGCCGGTACGGTGTGCGGGCTGCCGGTCGCCCAGCGTGTCTGGGCTGCGCTGTCCGCGGCGTGCGGCTTGGAGCCCGTCGAGTGCTTCCCCCTGGTGGCGGAAGGCGCGGCGGTCTCGGCCGGGACGTGCCTGATGGAGGTCGACGGGCTCGCGCGCCTCGTCCTCGCCGGCGAACGGAGCGCGCTCGACTTCCTCATGGTGCTGTCCGGCATCGCCACTGAAGCCGCGCGCTGGCAGGCCGCGGCGGGAACCTCGCTCGCTGTCTGTGACACGCGAAAGACCGCGCCGGGCCTGCGGGCGCTGTCGAAGTACGCCGTTGCGGTCGGCGGCGGTACGAATCATCGGATGGGCCTGTGGGACATGGTGCTCATCAAGGACAATCACATCGCCGCTGCCGGCGGTATCGCCACCGCGGTCGAGCGTGCACGTATGATGCACCCGGGCGTGCTCGTCCAGGTGGAAGCGGATACCATTGCGCAGGCGGTCCAGATCGCCGGGGCCGGCGCGGACCTCGTCCTGCTCGACAACATGGACGATGCCATGCTCGCCGAGGCGGTCGTCGCCGTGAAGGCCGCGACGCCTGATGGTCGGCGTTGCCTGACAGAGGCGTCGGGCGGCGTGACGATCGAACGGCTCGCCGGCATCGCGGCGGCGGGAGTCGACCGGGTGAGCGCGAGCGCGCTCACGTTCGCGCGGCCGTTCGACGTCGGGCTCGACGAACGCAACGACTGAGGGAGCGCACGTGACGGGGGAGACCAAGCAAGTCGGGTTCGAGGAGTCGCTGCGGCAGGCGCGTCTGCTGTGCGCGTCCACCTCCGCCATCGTCCCGATGCTCGCCGCCGTCACGTTCGTCATCCTGTCGGAGCCGCCGGCGACGGCGCCCGCGGAGCCGGCTGCCGAGCTCGCCCTGTTCACCTTCGTGACGCTGTTCGCGCTCATCGGCGGGCCGTACATCCGCGAATGGCTCGTACGGCGCGTCGTGGGCGCTCACCTCGCGGGCGCGGATGTCGGATCGCCCGACACGATGCCTGCGGGCCTGTCGCGCGAGTCCCGTGTCTACACCGCGTTCGTGACCGGCGCGCTGGTCGGCTACGGCATCGGTGAGGTCGGGGCGCTTCTGGGATTCGTCGGAACGATCATGGCGGGCTCGCCCGCCCCGCTCGCGATCGGATCGGCGTTCACCATCGTGTACTGGGCGTTCATGTGGCCGAGGCGCAACCTCTGGGAACGGTGGACCTGGCAGGCGAAGCTCCGGCGCGGCAACGAGGCGCCCTCGTGATGCCGACCGACTTCACCGGCATCGTGTGGCTCGATGCGTTCCTGCTCGTCATGGGGGCGTGGGGCTACGCCGTCGCGTTCGCCGGCGCGCTTCTCGAGAACCTCTTCCTCGCGGGCAGCGTGGTACCCGGCGAGACGGTCGTCATGGCCGTCGCGTTCGTCGCGAGCAAGGACCCGCGGCTCAACATCGTCGTGGTCTGGCTCATCTCGGTGTTCGGGACGATGGCGGGCAGCAACATCTCCTACTGGATCGGGCACCGCGGCGGGCGTCCGCTGCTCGACCGGATCGTGGCTCGGTTCCCCCGGCTGATGCACGGGATGCATGACGCCGAGGAGTACTTCGAGATCCATGGGACCAAGACGGTCTTCATCGCGCGGTTCACCGCCGGCTTCAAGAACTTCGTTCCGACGCTGGCGGGTGTCACGCGCATGAAGTTGTTGCCGTTCGAGATCTACACGTTCCTGTCGGCCGTGGTCTACACGACCGGGCTCGCCCTGCTCGGCTACTTCTTCGGCTCGAACCTCGATCTGGTGGGCGAGTGGATGAACAAGGCGGGCGTGTGGGCGCTCGTCGCGTTGGCGGTCGCAGTGGCCGTGTACGTGGCGTATCGTCGATGGAGGACGGCCGGTATCGAGCGCCAGGTCGAGGCGCATGAGGCCGAGGCCGGGGCGAACGACGACACGACCGGACCGGAGGGGCGCGCGTGACCAAGCAGTCGGACGATCGCCGGATCGCCGTCCTCAGCGCCCTGCGAGAGTGCGAGAGCTGCTCAGGGGAGGCCTTGGCCACGAGCCTCGGCGTGAGCCGGGTCGCTGTCCGCAAGCATGTCACCGCGCTGCGCGAGATGGGCTACGAGATCGAGGCGCGCGCCGGCGAAGGATACCGCCTGACCTCGACTCCGGACGCGCCCCTGCCCTACGAGGTCGCGCCGTTGATGCGGACCGCGTTCTACCCGCGCATCGACGGCAAGGTCCGTACCGGTTCGACCAACGATGACGCGCGTGCGCTTGCACTCGCGGACGCGCCGGAAGGTACGGTCGTGCTCGCCCGCGAGCAGGAGAGCGGGCGCGGACGGCTGGGACGGCGGTGGACCTCGCCCGCGGGCGGCCTGTACGCGTCCATCGTGCTGCGCCCCGAGGTCGAGACGCCCCAGGCGATCGTGCTGCCGCTCGTGGTCGGCGTCGGTACCGCACTCGGACTCGAGTCCCTCGGGGCGGATGTCCGCCTCAAGTGGCCCAACGACCTGCTCGCGCCCGACGGCCGCAAGATCGGCGGCATCCTGTGTGAGGGGCTGAGCGAGGGCTGGCGTATCACGTGGATCGTCGCCGGGATCGGCATCAACGTGCGCCACGCTCCCGATGAGGCGCCGTGCGTCTGCCTCGACGACCTGGTCGGGCGGCGCGTGCCGTTGGCCACGGCCGCCGCGGCCCTGCTCGACGGCATCGCAGAGGCCTATGCGCGATGGTCCCGGGACGGATTCGATCCCCTGCGGGCGGACTACGAACGTCGCTCCTGGCTCGACGGTCGTGAGGTGACGGTCAGCGACGTGCACGGCGGAGTCCTGGCTTCCGGCATCGCCAGCGGCATCGATGCGACGGGCCGCCTCATCGTCGAGACGGCGGAGGGTCCGAAGGCCATGCTCGCCGGCGACGTCACGCTCCGCGAGCCCACGACGCGGGAGGCGTGACGGTGGCCACGGACTTCCGGCCGCGAACCATCGGCGTGCTCATCGACGACACGATCTCGCTGTACCGGGCGAACTGGCGCACGATCCTCAAGATCTCGGGGATCGTCATGCTCCCGGCGGCGGTCACCTACAGCATCATCTCGATCTTCTACCTCCGTGCGGTCGCGGAGTGGTTCGTGAGCTTCGTCGGCTCCGCCGCCTTGTCGAGCGGGGGCCCCCCGCAGCTCGACCCGGCCATCACGATCATCGCAGCCATCTCCAGCGTCGCGGCGCTGGCGTATCAGGTCGCCGGCGTCTTCCTCGCGGCGACGCTGTACGCGAACGCCGGTGTTCTGCTCGAAGGTGCGAAGCCGCCCCTCAGGTCGATGCTCAAGGCGGGCGCGGTGGCGTTCCTCCCGCTCCTGATCGTGGACTTCGCCGTGCGGTGGGCGGCCGGCATCGCGGGTGCGCTCTCCCTCTACGTCGGCGGGCTCGTCGTGGCTGTGCTCTTCGCGGTGGCGGGCCCTGTCGTCGTCATCGAGGGTGTGATCGGCGCGGCGTTCAAGCGCTCCCTCTCCCTGGTGCGCGGCAACTTCTGGCGCGTCGCCCTCTTCGCTGCCGGCGCCTACTTCATCTCGACGCAGTTCGAGAGCGCGCTCGCTTCGCCGGTCGTCCTGCGCGAGGTCATCTTCGGGGCTCAGCAGCAAAGCGTCCTGACGGCGCAGCTCGCCTGGGGATGGAAGGTCTTCGACGGCGTGCTCCAGGGTGTCGCGATCGCGATCGTCGTGCCCTTCCTCGACCTCGCGTTCTTGCAGTGCTACCTCGACCTGCGCTCCCGCGAGGAGGGCATGGATCTCGTCGTCAGGGCGCGTGCGTTGACCGACGCGGCGCGATGAGGGGCCGGTCGGCGCTGGCGGCGGTGTTGGTCGCCATGGCGGTGCTCTGGAGCGCTCCGGCGACGGCGCTGGGCGTCCCGGTGGGCTACCCGGAGTACCGTTCCCGCGTCGAGCGGGCGCGTGCGGCGGTAGTGAGCGCCGGGAAGGACGTGGGCCGGGAGGCCGCGGCCGAGTCGCTCGCCGACACCGTGGACGACGAACTCGGCATGCCGTTCGAGGTGACGCAGGGGACGACGACGGTCGAGACCGACCCGACCGAGGTCCGCGCGCTCGTGACGCGCCTGCGTGACGCTGCAAGCCCCGACTCCCGCGTGATCGCGGCGGGGGCGCTCCGCACGTATCTGGACACCCTGATGCGAGCGCTCGGTGAGGAGGGCGCCAAGGGCGCTCGGTCCGACCCCGAGCTGCTCGACCGCCTGCTGGCCGGTCGGCGACCGGGCGACGTGGCACGCAGCGACTGGCTCGGCGATCAGCTCCGGATCTGGCTCGATCGGCTCGCCGAGTGGCTCAACTCACTCGGGGGCGGAGGCGGTGGCGGGACCGACCGGCTCATCATCATCCTGGTCCTCGCCGTGCCCGCCCTCCTCGCGCTCGGGGTGCTCGTCCGCGCGCTCGTGCTCTGGCGGCGAGGCACCACGCGCGGAGACAAGCGCCTGCGCGAGGCGGATCCCGGTCCGGTGGTGGCCGCCGCGGCCGATCTGCCCGAGGACCCCCTCGCCTACGCGGACGCGCTCGCAGCCGAGGGGCGCGGACGGGATGCTCTGCGCGCCCTCTACGGGGGCGCGGCGCGGCGCCTTGTGGATGCGGGGGCGGTGCGCCGGATGCGGACGCGCACCAACGCCGAGCTTCTGCGGGACGTGCGGTCGGCGGCTCCGTCGGTCGCGCCGACGCTCACCGAGCTCACGGACCGGTTCGAGATGGCCTGGTACGGTCATTCGGATCCCGGGCCGGCCGGCTATGCCTTGGCCCGGGAGGTCTACGGCGACCTGCTCGGTCAGGTCGATGCCGCTCCTGTGCCGGGCGCGGACGGAGGGGGTGCGTCGTGAGGTGGCGTCTGCCGCGTCCCGACCGCACGACGGTCGCCGTCATCCTCGTCGCGCTCGCCTTCGCGGGGATGTACGCGTGGCTCGGCAGCTACATCACCGACTACTATCAGCGCACCTCGCCGAGACCGTCGGTCTTCTCGCAGTCCGACCGCGGGCTGTCGATCTGGTACGCGTACCTCGACGGCCTCGGACTGGCGCCCGCGACGTTGCGCACCTTCGACGAACTGCCCGCGGGTGCGACGCTCATCATCGCCGGCCCGCTCGGGGAGAACCCGGGCCCGGGTGACGCGAAGCGTCTGGCCCGCTGGGTACGGGACGGCGGCCGCCTGGTGCTCGTCAGCATCGAGATGCAGGGCCTGATCGACGAGTTCGGTACCCTTCCCGTGCCCGCCAACGCCGAGGCCACGGCGGCGGTGCGACCGACGCAACCGGGAGTCTACACACAGGGCGTGCGTACGACAGAGGCGGGGATCGGCCGCTTCGGGAAGGGCGATCCGGCATGGGTCGGGCTCTTCGGCGATGCGCAGGGGCGCACGCTCATCTCCCAGGTGTTCGGGCGGGGAGAGGTGCTCTGGCTCGCCGATGCCCACTCCGTCAGCAATGCGGGGATCGGGAAGGCCGACAACGCGCGGCTCGCCCTGCTGCTCGCGTCGGAAGGCGGCCGGTCGATCTACTTCGACGAGTTCCATCAGGGGTTCAAGGACGAGGCGAGCATCTGGGACCGCCTGGGCTACGGGGGTCAGGCGGCGACGGTCCTCATCCTCGCCGGTGTCGTGATCCTCGTCGGCGGCCGGGCGCGGCGCCTGGGGCCGCCGATCGCGGTGGTCGAGGAGCCTGCGGCTCGCGGGGGCGCCTACATCGGGCAACTGGCCGAGCTCTACCGTGCCGCCGGCGCGCGGGCGGAGGCGCTCGAGGCGCTCGAGGACGGGCTCACGCGCGCTCTGGGCCGACGGTACGGGACGAGGGCGACGGGACTTCAGCGACAGCCGGCAGCCCGGGAGGCGCTCGACGCCTCGACGACGGCGCGGCTGCGCGGCACCATCGGACGAGACGAGTTCCTGGGGTTGGCCGAGGGCCTGCGCCGGGCACGCAACGAAGTGGAGGGCACGCATGGGTGATCCGACAGCGATCCGGCGGCTTGCCGAGACGGTGAAGGCCGAGGTGGGCAAAGCGGTCGTCGGGCAGGAGGAGGCGCTCGAGTCGCTGCTCATCGGTCTCGTCACGGGCGGCCACGTCCTGCTCGAGGGGGTACCGGGCACGGCGAAGACGCTCATGGCGCGCTGCCTCGCGTGCGCGCTCGACGCGTCGTTCAAGCGTATCCAGTTCTCGCCCGACCTGATGCCGTCCGACGTGGTGGGAACGACCATCTACGATGTCGAGTCCGGCTCCTTCCATCTGCGACGCGGGCCGGTCTTCGCCAATCTCGTCCTCGCTGACGAGATCAACCGCACGCCACCCAAGACACAGGCCGCGCTGCTCGAGGCGATGCAGGAGGGTCAGGTCACGATCGACGGCGTCGCACATCCGCTGCCGCAGCCGTTCCTGGTCGTCGCCACGCAGAACCCCGTCGAGTACGAGGGGACCTACCCGTTGCCCGAAGCGCAATTGGACCGGTTCCAGCAGAAGGTCGTGCTCGACTACCCGGACGAGGCCGCCGAGAACCTGATCCTGACGCGGCACCTGTCAGGGCTCGAGATGACCGATCTGGCCGCCTTCGGGATCCGGGGCGTCGCGTCGTGTGCCGACGTGCTGGCCGCCCGGGCGACGCTGGATGACGTCGTGGTGGACGAAGGAGTCGTGCGGTACACGGCCGGCGTCGCCCGCGCGACGCGAGACCACGCGACTGTCCTGCTCGGAGCGAGCCCGCGCGCCGGCGTCTCGCTGCTCGTGGCGAGCAAGGCGCACGCGATGCTCGCCGGCCGCGACTTCGTCACCCCGGACGACGTCAAGACGATGGCCCCGCGCTGCCTGCGGCACCGCATCATCCTGCGGCCCGAGGTCGAGATCGAGGGCATCGGCGCGGATGCCGTCCTGCGTGACGTGCTGGACCAGGTGCCTGTCCCTCGATGAGAGTGCCTGCCGCCATAGCGAGGCTCGGCGACTGGTACGTGACACCGCGCGCCGCGCTGCTCGTCGCCGTTCCGGCGCCGTTGCTGCTGCTCGCCCGCGGACCCGTCGCGGGCTGGCTGGCGGCCGCGTGGGCGCTCGCCAGCGTGCTCGCGTGTGCGCGCGACGCGCTCGCCGCAGCGGACCCGGCCGAGCTCGTCGTGCGCCGGGAGCTGCCGCCCAAGCACTCCATCGGCGTCGCCAACCGGGTCGTGCTCGCGGTCGAGAACCGCTCGGGCAGGACGGCGCTGCTCACGGGGCGGGAGACGCCCCCGCCGGGCTTCGACGGAGCGCGGGCGTTCGGGCCGCTGTCCCTGGAACCCCGTACCGAGACCGAGATCGCGTTCGCGTTCACGCCGCGCGCCCGCGGCCTCTACGCGTTCGGCGATGTCGGCGTGCGCAGCGCGGGTCCGTGGGGGCTCGCGGGACGCATCGCCCGGTTGCCGCTCGCGCAGGATGCGAAGGTCTACCCGGACATCCAGGCGGTCCGCAGCTACGCGTTGCTCGCGCGCAAGGGCGCGCTCGCCGAGATGGGCGTCAAGCGGATGCGGCTCGCCGGTGACGGCACCGAGTTCGAGGCGCTGCGCGACTACCTGGAGGGCGACGACTTCCGCGACATCGACTGGAAGGCGTCGGCGCGGCGGGGCAAGCCGATCGTCCGCTCGTTCGAGGTCGAGCGCAGTCAGACCATGGTGATCGCGATCGATGCCGGCCGCCTCATGACGCCGCGCGTCGGGGCGCTGACCAAGCTGGACCGGGCGGTGAACGCGGCGCTGATGCTCGCCTACATCGGCACGGAACGCGACGATCTCGTCGGGCTGCTGGTCTTCGGGCGCGATGTCGAGCGGTACCTGCCGCCCCGTAAGGGTCACCGGCAGTTCCTCGCGATCCTGGAGGCGCTCTACTCCGTGGAAGGGCGAGTCGAGGAGCCGGACTACGATCGCGCGATGCGGTTCCTCGCCGCGAAGCTGCCGAAACGCTCGCTCGCCGTCGTCTTCACGGAGTTGCAGGGACGGGAGCCGTCGCGCCGTCTGCTCGCCACGCTCTCGGGCATGGCGCCGCGTCATCTCCCGCTCGTGATCACGCAGCGCAACCGCGACATCGAGGCGCGTACCCGATGCGAGGCGAGGACAGAGACCGACGTGTTCGAGTCATCGGTGGCCGAGTCGCTGCTCGCCGACAAGGCGGCCGCCTTGCGGATGCTGCAGGCGCGCGGCGCGCTCGTCCTCGACGTCTTCCCCGAGGAGATGACGATCGCCGCGGTCAATCGCTACCTCGAGGTCAAGGCGCGCGGACGCCTCTAGCGCCGACCGTTCGTCACTTCCGCTCGTACGTTGGTTTCGTCCGTTCATCGGCGTGGGCATCCTCTCGGTGATCGATTCTGATCGGCGGGAGTGTGCTCTTCGTATGAAGCGGACCACCTTCATTGCATCGGCCGTCGTGGCCGCGGGGCTCGTAGCAGTGACGAGCGCGTTCGTCGTGCGCCCCGCTCCCGGGTCGCCGACCGCCGCCCCGCCGGCCCGCGATGCAACGACACTCCCCGCGACGGGCGCCGTCGCGCCCACGGCGACTTCGGTGGCGGTGCCCCCTGTTGCCGGCACGTCGCCTGCTTCCGCAGCGCCCCTGACGCCGGAAGCGCCCGCCGTTGCGGACGCCGCCACTTGGGCTTTCTCGCGCGCGAGCGTGGTCGCCTCGGGCACGCGCTACGAGACAGACCGCGGGACCTGGGTCACCGGTCGCATCATCGAGGCCGACGCGGTCGCATCCGGTGACGCCGCGCCATTCCGCTCCGGCCGCGTGCGCATCGATACGGCGGCGTTCCGTCCGTCGCGCGACGTGCCGGGCCAGCGCCGCGGGCGCTGGTATCTGCAGGGCTCCTGGCGCATCACGGACTCCGCCGCGCCGGCGGGCGCGCTCGCCGTGCGGCACAGCTCATCGGCTCTGCGCGGCACCTACGCCGGCGAGTCGGCCGCCGACCCGGTCCTCGCGCACGGCCGGTTGACGCTCACATTCCGCTGCCCGTGGCTCCCCGCGGGCGCGGCGCTCTCGCAGGCGGAAGGCACCTTCACGGGATCCGAGCTGTTCGAGGGACAGCTCTTGCTCGTCGGGCACGCACAGGGCCGCATGCAGGGCGGCTCCTCAGGAGGAGGTACGAAATGAACGTCACCGGGGCACGGTCGTCCACTCGGACGGGGACACGGCTCGTCATCTGGCTCGCGGGGGTGCTGATCATCGCGCTCGCCGTGGGGGTCGGGACCGCCTTCGCGGACATCCCCGGCCGCGCGACCCCGCGCGGGGCCACGCCGAACCCCGGCACCCAGGAGCAGGAACTGACGAACATCACGTTCCCGGCGCCGTACAACTCCTTCGAGTTCGCGGTGACGTGCATGGCGTGCCATGCGGGCACGGTGGACCAGCAGGTCGCCCACGGCGGCGTGTGGGCCGGCACCAATATGGCCTCGGCCGCCCGCGACCCGTTCTTCCGTGCGAACGAGGCGGGCGTCAACGCCCGCGTGCAGGCGCTCACGGGCGAGGACGGCGCGGGCAACATCTGCTTCCGCTGCCACTCCCCGAACGGCTGGTACTCCGGCCGCTTCAACCCCGCGATGGCGGGCGCCGGTGACGGCAGTCTCATGATCCAGAGCATCGTGCTCTCCACCGACGGCGAAGGCATCCTGTGCGAGTTCTGCCATCGCTCGATCGGCAACGTGACCTACAAGCGGGCCGATCTGCGTCAGATCGACCCGGTGTGGAACATGATGGCCGGTGTGTCGGACTGGCCGCACCTCGGCAACGAGTACACCAACCAGATCGCCGGCGACCCGTTCGGTGATGCGACGATGCAGCTCGACGACGGCATGAGCTACGGCGGCCCGTACGGCGGTTCCGCCGCTCTCCACTTCGACGACAAGCCTCTCGTGACCGATCCGGTCACCGGCAAGCCGGTCGTCGCGATGGACACGACCTACACGGGACAGACCTACGGCGTCTACCCCGACGGCTGGCAGGACGAGTCGGGCAACGATGTTTCCGGCGAGCCGTTCGTCGCACCGGACGGGACGCTGCCGATCCACTTCGAGGAGCCGGTGGGACCGCCGGTCAAGACGACGACGCCGACGCTGAAGTACGACTATCAGGCCCAGGCACTCTCGATCGAGCACCCGACCTTCAAGAACGACTTCCTCTCCACCAGCGAGTTCTGCGGCACGTGCCACAACCTCACCGTCCCGCTGGCGAACATGGGCATGCCGGAGCAGCGCACCTACACCGAGTGGAAGTACTCGGACTACGGACCGGGGGGCGCCGACGAGCAGCGCTGCCAGGACTGTCACATGCCGAAGGGCAAGCACGAGTACACCGACACCGCCAAGGTGACGGTCAACTCCGACCCGCTCATCGCCGGCTGGTTCCCGTACGCCAAGGACCGCAACGCGAACGGCGGTATCGCCGCGCACAAGTTCTCGGGTGCCAACCGTGACCTCGCCGGTGCGATGACCTATCTCTATCCCGAGGTCGACCTCGAGATCATCGGTACGCCCACGGGCCGCGACACCCGCGTCTTCCCGGGCATGATGTCCGACCGCTCGTACAGCTGGGACCGCACGAAGCGCAACACCGAACTGTCGCTGTCGGACGCGGCCGACCTCGCCGTGCTCGAGGGCCCCGTCTCCACGGGCAATCCGGACGAGTACAGCGTGACGGTCCGCGTGACCAACAAGACGGGGCACAGTATCCCGTCAGGCTATCCCGATGGTCGGCGCATGTGGGTCGCGCTCCAGGTCACGGACGCATCGGGCACGACCGTGTACGAATCCGGCCACTACGACGAGGCCACCGCTGAACTGACCAACGACGCGTCGACCGGCGAGCTGGTCAACGCGCAGGCACCGGCCATCGACGCATCCAGCAACGCGGTCATGATCTACGAGCGCAAGACCGGATCGGTCGCGACGCTCGAGCCGCTGACCTACTCGATCTCTTCGGACCTGCTCAATTCGACCATCCTGTTCGACAACCGCATCCCGCCCAAGGGCTTCGACGCCGCCACCTACCGTGACGCCGGTGTCCAGTTCTGGACGTTCGATCCGGTCACGAAGGTCCCGACGGAGGACGTCGACCGCTACCCGGACGGTCAGGGCTACGACGAGATCACCTACACGTTTCGCGCTCCGGGTGCCGTCGATCTGCGGGCGGACGCCGCGCTCGAATGGCAGACGCATACGCGCGAGTTCGTCGAGCACCTGCGCGATCAGGACACGACCGCCGTGCGTCCGCAGGCACCGCCGTCGCGCTTCAGCCTCAACTATCCGCTCACGCCGACCTTCCTGTCCGACGTCATCGGGCTCGGCTCGATCAGGGACCTTGAGGGCAACGCATTGCGGGACAACTGGGGAGGCATCGCGTACGCTTCCTGGCTCGCCACCGGCAAGGGTGCGCCGTTCCGGATCGCGGAGGCCGCATCGGGCAGCGGGGTCGCGCCGGCGACGCCCGGTGCACCGTCCGCCACCAAGTGGCTCGACCCCGTCACCGGCCTGAACGACCCGTTCTCATTCATGCTCACCTGGGACCCGGTGCCCGACGCGACCGGGTATGTGGTCTGGACGCGCTACGGTACCGCCGACAAGACCGCATCATGGGACCGGCTCGGCGTGATCGAGGCGACAGCTGCACCGATGTTCCACAACCAGGGCCTGAACGTGAACAAGACGTACGCCTACCTCATCAAGGCCTTCAACGAGCGCGGTGAGAGCGCGTCGTCCTCGGTGACCGTGGCCAAGACCCCGTGGGATCTGCCGTTCCCGCCTGTCTCGATCGTGGCCGTGCCACCGGTACGTGCACGCGCGGTGACGCTCAGCTGGTTCGACCAGGCGGACAACGAGTCCGGCTTTGTCATCGAGCGTCAGGAGGTCCCGCCGGTTGCGCCCTTCGTCGAGATCGCGCGCATCCCGACGAACAACATGCCGGGATTCGGTGGCCACACCACGTACGTGGATACGCGCGTCCTGCCGGGTCAGTCCTACAACTACCGGGTGGCTGCATACAATGCGTCGGGTATGTCCGGTTGCGCCCCGCCGATCAACGTGATGACCCCGGGGCCACCAGCCGCTGCGACATCCCTGGTCGCAACGGCCGTCGGGGGATTCCGCGCGGACCTGATGTGGGTCGACAACGCGATCGACGAGCTCGGCTACCGCGTCGAGCGTCGCCTCGCCGGCGGAGCCTGGTCCAACGTGGCCACGCTCGCAGTCGGAGCCGTGGCGTACAGCGACACGACGCTCGTGCCATCGACGGTCTGTGAGTACCGCGTCTTCGCCTTCAACCGCGCGGGGGATTCCGATGCGAGCAACATCGCCGGGGTCACCACGCCGATCGTGCCTCCACAGGCGCCGACCGGGCTGGTCGCGGTTGTGTTGTCGGGTAACTCGGTTCGCCTGACATGGAAGGACAACGCGACCGTCCCATGGGACGAGAGTGCCTACTATCTCGAGCGCGCCAAAGGCATAGGGCCGGGCATCACATTCGTGCCGATCGCCACGCTGGCGGCGAACACGACCACGACAGTCGACCTCTCTTCGCCGGGCACCACCGCCTACACGTACAGGGTGCGCTGCGGTCGGGTACCCGGTGGCGTCTCGCTGTGGAGCAATGAGGCGGTCGTGATCACGCGGGTGACGCCGCCTTCCGCACCGATCTCGCTGCGAGCGACCCGGATCGCAACGACCCGCGTCACACTGGCGTGGATGGACACGGCGACCAACGAGAGCGGCTTCTACGTGGAGCGTTCCACCACCAGCGCCCTTGGCGGATTCGTTCGCATCGGTACGACAGGCGCGAATGCGGTGACCTTCAACGACAACGCCCCGCGCCGACGCGCGACGAGCTGGTATCGGGTCTGTGCGTACAACCAACTCGTGCAGTCGGCGTACTCCCCGGTGCTGGCAGTGAAGGTGCCGTAGCGGGGTCGGACGAGCGCACGACCCGGGGCGGGCCGATCGTCGGGCCCGCCCCTGTCGCGGTCAGGCCTCGCGTCCCGGCAACAGCACGTAGCCCACCAGCAGCGCGAACATGCCGGCGCCGGCAGCGAGCTTGACCTCGACGGGCAGGCCCGACGGCGTGAAGAATCCCTCGACGCCCGCAGCGATGATGAAGAGCGGCAGCGTCCCGAGGAAGAGCCGTACCGCGACCGGTGCCGCGGCCTTGAGCGCAGCGGCCCTCGGCAGGTCGCCCGGGAAGACGAGCGCGCCGGCGAGGCGCAGCCCTGCCGCGCCGGCGATCGCGATCGCCGGCAGTTCGAGCGAGCCGTGCGGGACGATGAGCGCCCAGAAGCCCGCGGACAGGCCGGCCTTGGCGAAGACGCCCGCGAGCGCTCCGAGCAGGGCGCCGTTCATGAGCATCGCATAGACCGTGAGCAGGCCGAAGGTCATACCGCCGGCGAACGCCATGATCGCCACCTGGATGTTGTTCACGCCGATGTAGGCGCCCATGAGCGGGCCGAGTGACCCCGCCATGTCCGCGTTCGACCGCTGCCTCGCCTCGAAGCCGTCGGTCACGCCGTCACGGATCTGCGCGGGCAGGAAGAGCCGGGCGAGCGAGTAGTCGACGTGCGCCGCGATGTAGCCGAACACCGCAGCACCGGCAAGCAGGCCGCCGGCGAGCGCGATCGGGCGCCACTCGCGCCGCAGCAGGCGGGGGTAGTCCCGGGCGAGGAAGCGCCAGACGGCGGCGAGACGTCGGGGTGCGGCTCCGTAGAGCTCACCGTGCGCCTGGGCGACGAGGCGGTTGAGGTATGACTGCGTCGGTGTGCCGGAGAAGTGTGTCTGCGCGTAGGCCAGGTCCGCCGCCGCGCGTCGGTAGTCCTCATGCATGTGGCGCAGCGAGGTGGCCGACATCTTCGAGACGCCGGTGGCCCTGGCCGTGACGACCGCGCCCGCCAGGCGTTCCCACGCCTCGCGCCCGCCATCGACGAACTCCCGTTCCTCCACGCGACACGCCCCTTCTTGTCACGGCAATGCTAGCACCCGCTCGGGTATCATCGGTTCGGCGCGACGCGGATGGGCGGCGTGCGGGCTTCGAGGGGACGCATGAGCGACGAGAACGCCACAGAGGGCCTGTTCCGGGTCGAGACGCCGGAGTCCGTCGCCTTCGCCTACGAACTCGCGGGACTCGGCTCGCGCGGCCTTGCGCTGATGCTCGACAGCCTGCTGCTCGGGTTGCTCATCTTCGGCGAGGCGGCGCTCGCCCTCGGGGTGGTCTTCGCGCTCGGTCTGTCGACCTCCGAACTGCCGGGGCAGGCCGCCGCCTGGATCGGCGGCGGGTTCCTGGTCGTGGCGTTCGCCACCTACTGGGGCTACTTCATCTACGGTGAGGGCTTCCGCAACGGCCGGACGTGGGGCAAGCGCCGGATGAGGATCCGCGTCGTGCGTGACGACGGCAGCCGCATCGGCGCCATCGACGCGGTCATGCGCAATCTCCTGCGCGTCGTCGACGTGCTGCCGGGCAACTACGCGATCGGTATGGTCGGCGTGTTGCTCTCCGCCCGCAACAAGCGCCTCGGCGACATGGTCGCCGGCACGGTAGTCGTCCGCGACACGGGAGACGACGACCTCGTCTTCGAAGGCGGCGGGGTCGAGCCCGCGGTCCTGCTCGCCCGCGACTTCCTCGACCGCCGCGGCGGGCTCACGGAGCCCGCGCGCGCGCAGGTCGGCATCGAGGTCCTGAGAGCGCTCGGCGAGGAGGCCGATCCGTCGTGGGATGAGCCGACCACGGCCGGCCGGATCGCCGACCTGTGCGGCTGGGCCGAGCGGGGCGTGACCGCGCCGAGCGGGACGCCGGACCCGGAAGGGTAGGCGGGCCCCGTGGACAGCGCGCTGAGCGTGATCAAGCAGGTCGCGCGCATGCTCGAGGCGCGCGGGTACGGCGGGCAGCCGCGTCAGGCGGGCGCCGAAGTGCTCGCCGTCAAGCAGGGGCGCGGCCTGGGGCCCTTCTTCCCGTACACGGACTACGTGTTCCTTCACGACATGGATGGCGAGACCGATGCGGCGGCGCTCGCGAAGCGCCACGCCGCGGGTCGAGCGTATGCCGAGTCGCAGTTCACCCTCCCGCGCGTCCTGCGCTACCGGATCCCGTGTGTGGTGACGGTGGGCGTGACGACGACGCCGCCGGCGCCCGAGACGACCGCATTCGTGGCGGATCTGCGGGGGCGGCAGCACTGGGAGGGCGGGATCAAGGAGTCGGTCTTCCTGCTCGACCTGTCCGCGGGCCTCATGCTGTCGGCGGGCCTCGAGAGCACACCGACCCGCTACGGCGGCTCCATCCGTACGACGGTGAACCCGAACAACCGCGTCCACGAGCTCATCGCGGAGATCACCGCGGGTCTGGATCCGGCACTCGGCGAAGGCCGGGACGCGTGAACCCGGTCGCCGAGATCCTCCGGCGGGGCAACGTGGTGCTCGGTCCCATGGCGGGGATCACGGAGGCCCCGTTCCGCGGTATCTGCAAGCGGCTCGGTGCCGGGCTGACCTATACCGAGATGGTCAGCGCCAAGGGGCTGCACTACAACCCGGATGGCGAGGTCTCCCGCACGCTGCTGACGTTCTCACCCGACGAGACTCCCTGCGCGGTGCAGTTGTTCGGAGCGGACCCGGTCATGATGGCCGAGCAGGCGCGCGCCATCGTCGAACGCAGCGGTGCGGACGTCGCGCTGATCGACATCAACATGGGTTGCCCGGTCACGAAGGTCGTCGCGAAGGGCGAGGGGAGTGCGCTCATGCGCGTGCCCGCGCTCGCGGCGGCGATCGTCGAGGCGGTCGTGGCGGGGTGCGGTGTTCCCGTCACCGCGAAGTTCCGCAAGGGATGGGACTCATCCGACGTCAACGCGGTCGAGTTCGCGAGGGCGATGGAGGCCGCCGGGGCGTCCGCCGTCGCGGTGCACGGGCGCACGCGGGACCAGTTCTACCGGGGGAAGGCCGACTGGGATGTCCTTGCCGCGGTCAAGGAGGCGGTCTCGATCCCGGTCATCGGCAGCGGCGACGTGTTCTCGGCGAGCGACGCCAAGGCGATGTTGGATCGTACGGGTGTCGACGCGGTCATGATCGCCCGCGGGGCCCAGGGCAATCCGTGGATCTTCCGGCAGTGCCGCTCGCTCCTGGACGACGGTGTCGAGTGCTCGCCGCCGACAGCTTTCGAGCGAATCGACATGGCGCGCGAGCACGCGGCCGCACTCGTGGCGTTCGGCGGGGAGCGCGCATTCGCGCGCATGCGCAAGCATGTCGCGTGGTACATCCACGGCATGCCCGATGCGACGCACGTGCGCGCGCGGGCGAACGAGGTCGGCGGCTACCGCGAGCTCGATGACATGCTTCTCGAGTACCGGGACCGCCTGTCGCGCTGAGCGTTCCCGCGCTCCTGAGACCGGTTGACCGCCGCGGCTCCCTCGGCTACCGTGAACCAACCAAGAGGTACGGTTTACAGTTGCGCCACCGAGCAGGGGGACCGATGTCCGATACCTCGCTGCCGCGCCCGGTCCCATCCGATGCGCGCCGCGTCGCCACCACCGCGTTGCTCGCCGCGCTGCTCAGCGCGAGCGCGCTGCTGTCGATCCCGACGCAGCCTGTGCCCGTCACGCTGCAGGTGCTCGTCGTCGTCCTGATCGCCTTGCTCGTGCCGCCGCGATGGGCCGCCTTCTCGGTGGCGACGTATCTGGTGCTCGGGAGTGCGGGGCTGCCGGTCTTCGCGGGATTCAGAGGCGGCCTCGCCGTGCTCCTCGGACCGACTGGCGGCTTCCTGTCCGGCTTCCTCGTCGGCGCCGTCGCCGGCGCGTGGACGCGTGAGATGCTCGAGCGCACCGTCACATCGCAGGTGGTCGCCGATGCCGCGGCCGCACTGGTGGTCATCGTGGTCGTCTACGGCTTCGGGTGGCAGCAGCTCGCTGTCGTGACGGGCATGGGTTCCGTCCCTGCGCTGCTCGCGGGCGTCGTGCCGTTCGTGCTCCCCGATGCCGTCAAAGCGGCGGTGGCCGTCGCGCTGGCCGCCGGGGTCCGCCGCGCCGCGCGCATCTAGTCGGGCAGCGCCGGCAGTCGCACCGTGAACTGAGCGCCGCCCTCGGGCCGGTTTGCCGCGTCGATCGTGCCGTGGTGCGCATCGACGATCGCCTTCACGATGGCCAGACCCAGCCCCGCACCCCCGGTGATCCGGTCGCGCGAGTACTGGGAGCGATAGAAGCGCTCGAAGAGGTTGGACAGATCGGCCTCGGGGATACCCGGACCTTCGTCCGCCACCCGGACCACCGCGTCGTCGCCTTCGCGCGACAGGACCACGGTGACGCCGCAGCCCTCGGGCGTGTGGCGCGTCGCGTTGTCCACCAGGTTCCCGATCACCTGCTGGATGCGGTCGCGCGAGCCGAGCACCTCGGGCGCGGTGCCGGTCACGGTGACGCGGACGCGTCGGCCGGCGGCCATCGGTTCGTTCGCCTCGGCGGCCAGCCGTGCGGCCTGTGTCAGGTCCACGCGTCCGAGTGGGAGCTCGCCGGTGGCGCCTTCGATGCGCTGGAGTTCGAGCAGGTCGTTGGCGAGGCCGGTGAGGCGGTCCGACTCCCGGATGATCGTCGCGAGGAAGCGCTTCTCGTCGACCTCGTCGACGCCACCTTCCAGCAGGGTCTCCGCGGCGAGTCGGATGCCGGTGAGCGGACTGCGCAGCTCGTGACTGACATCGGAGACGAAGCGCGATTTGCGGCGCTCCTCTTCGTGCAGTTCGACCGACGACGTCTCGATCTCCTCGGCCAGATGGTTGAACGCGTCCGCGAGCTCGCGCGTCTCGCGAGGACCCGCGGGGCGGACGCGCACCGAGTGGTCCGTCGCCAGCGCGGTGGCGCCCTCCGCGAGCTCGCGCAGCGGCCGCGACAGCGCCCGGGACAGCATCTCGGTGATGAGCAGCGCCGCGAGTCCGTAGAGCACGATCACCACGGCGAGCTGCCGCCGGTAGTCGGACAGCAGTGTGAGGATCGAGAACGTGGAGGACGACGCGTACGTGACGCCGACGATGCCGCCGCGCACGCGGATCGGGGCGGCGACATACAGGGCGACGCGGCCGGTGGGCAGCATGCGCGTCGCTCCGCCATAGGCGCCGCGCAGGGCCTTGGCGATCTCGGGCCGGTTGCCGTAGTTGTTCCCGACCGACTCGGCACCCCCGCTGTCCGCGACGACGTCGCCCGCGCTGTCGATGACGACCAGCCGGCTCGCCGTCTGATCGCCCGCTTCGGCCAGAGCGCGGCCGAGCGCCTCATCGAACGGACGGGACAGCTTGGGGCCCGTGCTTCCGGTCACGTCGGCTTCGAGTGCGGCGCCCAGCAGGGCCGCGGACACCCGCGCTTCGGTATAGAGACGCTCCTCGAGGCGGCGCAGGCCGTACGCCTCGACCTCGCGCAGGAAGTAGACGGACAGCGCAGCGGCCGCTGCGACCGCCACGAACAGGAAGGCGGCGAGCAGCCGCGTGCGGATGGAGCCGCGCACGCGCTAGCCGTTCAGCCGGTAGCCGTAGCCGCGCACCGTCTCGACGATGTTGGGGTCCACGCCGGCGGCTTCGAGTTTGTCGCGCAGGCGCTTGATATGCGTGTCGACCGTCTTGGTCTCGACGACGATCTCCCAGCCCCAGGCCTGCCGAAGCAGCTGGTCGCGGGAGAGCACCTTGCCGTCGTGGCGCATGAGGCAGGCGAGCAGTTCGAACTCGCGCGGGGTCAGATCGATGGGGGTGTCGCCGTTGACGACCTCGTGCGTTCCCTCGTCGAGCCGGATGCCGGCGGCCTCGAAGACCTCGCCGGGCTCGGAGGACGCTGAGGCGCGGGGAGCCGCGGCAGATCGGCGCAGCAGGGCCTTCACGCGGGCCTGCAGCTCGCGGATGCCGAAGGGCTTCGCGAGGTAGTCGTCGCCGCCGATCTCGAGGCCGACGACCTTGTCGAGCTCGGTGTCGCGCGCCGAGAGGAAGAGGACGGGGATGTCGCCCTTGACGCGCAGCCGGCGGCAGACCTCGAAGCCGTCGGTCCCGGGCAGCATGATGTCGAGGACGACCAGGTCGAAGTCGCGGGACTCGGCGAGCGCCAGGGCCTCGTCGCCGTCCTTGGCCGTGGTGACGTCGTAGCCCTCCTTGCGCAGGTTGAACGAGACGAACTCGAGGATCGCATCCTCGTCGTCGACCACGAGCAGCCGCGGCGTTCCCAGCATGAGTCCCCCTTGTCCGGCCTGCGCTTCCGCGGCGATGATAGCACCGTGGATGGAGCGTTTCGGTGCCGCCGCGCCCACGGTCGTGTGACAATGCGGTGACGCTCCCGCAGCACGCTCGCGGAAGCCGGCGCACCGCCAGAGACCGAGGAAGGGGAGAGCGGCCATGATCCTCGCCGTCGACGTGGGCAACACCCAGACCGTGATCGGTCTGTTCGAGGGCAGCGCCCTCACCGGCCACTGGCGCGTGTCTTCCAACGCATCGCTGACCGCCGACGAGCTCGTCATCAAGGTCGCGGGGCTGCTCGGCCTCGACGGCCGCGGCTGGTCCGACGTCAACGACGTGATCGTCTCCTCCGTCGTCCCGCGCCTCACCGACGCGTGGACCGACGCGGTGCGCAAGGGCGCCGGCCGCGACCCGATGGTCGTCGGCCCCGGCCTGAAGACCGGCATGGTCATCCGTTACGACAACCCACACGAGGTGGGCGCCGATCGCATCGTCAACGGCGTGGCGGCGTACGCGATGTTCGGCGGCCCGGTGCTCGTCGTGGACTTCGGCACCGCCACGACCATCGATGTGGTGGACGAGACCGGCGCCTACCTCGGCGGCGCGATCGCTCCCGGTGTCGAGACGAGCGCCGAGGCGCTGTTCACCAAGGCCGCACGCCTCTCGAAGGTCGATCTCGAGGATCCGGGCGTCGTCATCGGCAGGAACACGCGCCAGAGCGTGCAGGCCGGGTTGCTGCTCGGCGAGGCGGCCAAGGTCGACGGGCTCGTGCGCCGGGTCTGGCGCGAGCTGGGCGCCGAGACGCGCGTCATCGCCACCGGCGGGCTCGCCGAGCGCATGGCGGCGCTGTGCGAGACGATCACCGACGTGGACGGCGACCTCACGCTCAAAGGCCTGCTCATGGTCTACGAGCGCAACGCCTGACGCGCGTCGCGAGAGGCGTATACTCCGCTGTGCACACCGCTGTGCACACGAGAGGGGTACGCCGCATGCGCTTCTACCGGATAGGCGAGAAGGTCGTCTCGCGCGACAAGATCGCGGACTCCATCGACGCGATACTCACCGACCGCGAGGGCGGCGCCACCCAGCAGGAGGCCGCCGACGCCCACGACGTCGAGCGCACCTTCATCTCGCGCCTCGAGACGCTCGGTGAGGTCCGGCGCGGCAAGCGCGTGGCGCTCATCGCGTTCCCCGTGGCCAACGGCGAGGAGATCCGTCGCATCGCCGACGAGCACGGCATCGAGTTCGTCATGCTCATGTCGCAGGCAGAGCGGGAGGGCCTCGAATCGGGGCGCGCGGACCAGGTGTTCAACCTCGTGCTCGACACGCTGGCGCAACTGAAGGATTTCGACCAGGTCGTCGTCCTGGCGAGCGATTGGCGGGTCGGCACCATAGAGAAGATCCTCGGGCGTGAGGTCATCGCCCGCAACCTCGGCCCGAGCCCGTTGCGTCACGACGTGGTCGTGGATCCCGCGGAACTGTCCGACCTGCTGGACGCGGTCATCGCTCCGGCCCCCGGCAAGGAGCGCACGCGATGAAGCAGGTCGTCTCGGTATCCATCGGATCCTCGTCGCGCGACCACTCGGTCGAGGTCGAGCTGTTCGGCGAGCAGTTCAAGATCTGGCGGGAAGGCACCGACGGCGACATGGACCGCGCCGAGGCGCGTCTCCGCGAGCTCGACGGCAACGTGGACGCGTTCGGACTCGGCGGCATCGACCTGTTCCTGACGGCCGCCGGCAAGACGTACTGGCTGCGCGACGCGAAGCGCTTCCGCGACTGCGCGAAGAGCACGCCGATCCTGGACGGCAGCGGCCTGAAGGGTGCGGTCGAGAAGGACGTCGTGCGCTTCATGGCCGAGGACCTCGGGCTCGAGCTGGCCAGCAAGCGCGTGCTCGTCACGAGCGCGCTCGACCGCTGGGGCATGTCCGAGGGCTTCCGCGACTATGGCTGCGAGATGACCTACGGCGACCTGCTCTACGGCCTGGGCGTCCCGATCCTCATCCACCGGCTCCCCACGCTCGTACGCGTCATCCACGTGGTCGCGCCGATCGCGGTCCAGCTGCCGATCTCGTTCCTCTACCCGGCCGAGGCCGACCACAAGACGGAGGTCGCGGAGTCGAAGTACGGGCAACTGTACCGGGACGCCGACATCATCGCCGGCGACTACAAGTGGGTCCGCAAGTTCATGCCGAAGGACATGCGCGGCAAGTGGGTCGTCACCAACACGACCACCGCCGAGGACGTCGAGTTCCTTCGTGACCGCGGCGTCGAGCTGCTCGTCACCTCAACGCCGCGCATCGAAGGCCGCACGTTCGGGACGAACGTCATCGAGGCCGCCATGGTCGCCGTCGACGGGGCTTCCGCGGCGCTGACCCCCCAGCGGTACCTGGAACTCCTCCGTTCGACAGGCTTCACGCCCGATGTGATGCGGCTCAACGAACGATAGACCGGACCTGGTGTATTCTCCGAGTTCGGCGCGGCAGCGCGCCGGCAGAACTCGCACGCCACTGTAGTCGGAAGGGCCTCATGCGATCGTTCGTCCGCGCCGCCCCGCTCTTCGCGCTGCTCCTCCTGCCGTGCCTGTTGCTCGTCCCGGTCCTTGCCGAGGCGGCATGCGGCTTCGACCGCTGCGAGCCTGCTCACGGCACGACGGCGACCCTCTCGCAGGGGAAGGCATCGGACGCGGTCCTCGACTATGCCGTTCCGGCGTCCGAGCGCGTTCACGTGCAGTCACCGTACCGTGCGGCCGCGATCGCCGCGGCTTCGTTCTCGACGCTGCCGGACGAGCCCCAGAGCGCCCGTTCGCCCCTTCGGATCTGATGCGGGCACGTTCGCACCACGGACCTGCACTCGCTGAAGAAGGGAACTCCATGCACGCTGCCACCATCCGCCGCCCGATCGCGCTTGCCTGTGCGCTCGCCGTCCTGCTCCTCGTCCTGGCGCCCGCCACCGCGCTCGCCGCGTGGCCGCTCGCGCGGTTCTCGTCACTGCAGGCGGTCATCCACGAGAGCACCGAGGGTCCCGTCCTGATCCTGTCGGGGACGATCCCCGAGTCCGTGAAGCTTCCCGTGACCGTCAGCTTCCCGGTGCCGCACGGCGCCGAGATCGTGTGGGCCGGCGAGGTGCTCGGGGGCGACCTCAGCCAGGACATCGTCGCTCGCCCGATGATCACCGAGGACACTCCGGCGATCGACCTCGCGACCTTCTCGGTCACCAAGTCCCGCAACGTCCAGGTCGAGGTCATGGTGCCCGGCGCGACAGTGCGCCAGGGCGAGTCGACGGTGGCGTCGGTGACCCTCACGGTCCCCTCGGCCATGCCGACCGCCGCGGTCTCGCTGCGCATACCCGAGACCGCCAGCGTCGTGACGATGAGCCCCGGACTCGTGCGCGAGCCCGGTCCGACCGGTTTCGTCTACCTCACCTACACCGCAACGAACGTGAAGCCGGGCACCGTGCTCTCCGCCTCGGCGGTCTACACGGGCGGGACGTCGGCCACCGGCGCCGCCGCCGTCCCGACCGGTACCGCGGCCCCCGGCGGTGACTCCACCGCGCTGATCGTCGGTGTCGTGGCGCTCGCCGCACTGCTCGCGTTCGGCGCGCTCGTCTTCGCGCGTATGCGCTCGAAGCAGGCCGTCGAGGTCGAGGACGAGCCGGTTTCCGGTCGCGCAGCGCCGGCAGCTCGTGTCGCCGCTCCGGTCTCCGGCCCCGGCCCCGATGATGACGTCGACTCCCCGGCCGGAACCAAGCGCACGTCGATGGGCGCCGTGATGTTCGCCGTCGTCGCCCTGCTCTTCATCGCTGTCTTCGCCGTCGTGGTGGTCTCGTCGCGTCCCGCCGAGATCCCGCAGGCGCAGGCGGGCGTCCAGCGCTTCAAGATCGACACGACCAAGGGTGAGTTCCTTCCCAATGAGGTGCGCGTCAAGGCCAACGAGCCCGTCGAACTCGAGTTCCCGCCGGGTGGCGCGGGCTGCACCGGCCGCATCACGTTCGAGCAGCTCGGCGTCGACGCGGACCTGAGCCGCGGCGGCCTCGTCAAGCTCCCGGCGCTGAAGCCCGGCACGTACGCGTTCAAGGGTGGATGCGGCTCCGAGAGCGGAGCTGTCATCGCCGAGTAGACCGCCGCGCAACGCTCGATCCGTCGGTGCCGGCCCACG
>JAUSAU010000074.1 GCA_030652345.1 Coriobacteriia bacterium | reverse complement strand
CGTAGTGACGGATCTCGGTCTCGTACTCGACATGAGCGATGGCGATGGTGATGCCGCGCTCGCGCTCTTCGGGAGCCTTGTCGATCTGGTCGAACGGCGTGAAGTCGGCGAAGCCCTTCGACGCCTGGTGCTTGGTGATGGCAGCCGTCAGCGTCGTCTTACCGTGGTCGACGTGACCGATGGTACCGACGTTGACATGCGGCTTCGTGCGCTCGAACTTCTTCTTCGCCATGTGTCTCCTCCTTCAGGAAAGACGCGGCGCGGACCCGTGAGGGGCTTCCGCACCCACGGCCGGGCGACGGCCGGCGTTCGGACTCGTTCTTCTATGCGTATCTACGACCGGCCGTCGGGCTCGGGCGCGGATGACCTGTGGTAGCGGTGGCTGGACTCGAACCAGCGACAACTCGGGTATGAACCGAGTGCTCTAACCAACTGAGCTACACCGCCGTACTCGGTGCCGGCAGTGTCGAGAGTGCTCACTCGTACGTTTGCCGACACGTATCGTTGTGTGGAGCCCACAACCGGACTTGAACCGGTGACCTCTTCCTTACCAAGGAAGTGCTCTGCCGACTGAGCTATGTGGGCGTATGGTGGGGGCGCCAGGATTCGAACCTGGGTAGGCGTAGCCAACGGGTTTACAGCCCGTCCCCTTTAGCCACTCGGGCACACCCCCATACAAACAAAAAGCCGTATTCGCGATGTCAAGTTGCCACCCTGCGAAAAGGCGAGTGAATACTACGACGCGGCAGAGGCCGTGTCAACGGCGGCAACGCCACCGGGCGTATCCATAACACCAGTCCAGGCTGAGGCAGTATACCCCGAAGGACTAGCGAGGAATGAGCCGAGAGAAGATCGGGCCTCGAACCGCCGCGTCGCGCACGGTCGGATCGATATCCGATATCGGTATGATCCGGTACCAGCCTGAGTGGTCCCCGAGCGTGACCGGGCGCGGCGTGTAGCGCTCGAAGTTCGCCTCGAACCAGTCTCTGAGCGGTTCGAGCGGCAGTATGTGCAGCTCATCGCGCTCGACCGCGAGCTCGGAGAAGAAGACCTCATCGGGTTCGTCCATGAGCGCCCCGATCTCGTCTTCCGTCTGCCCAAGGGCGAGGAAGTAGTAGAAGAGTTCGTCGGCGTTGCTGTTGAACATCCAGCCCGGCTCGCGGGTGAGATGGTGGGAGATCGTCTCGAACGCGTAGCTGTTCGCCAGGCAGCGGTAGAAGACCAGCTGCTGATCGGCGATCTTCCGAGGGTCGGTCCCGAAGTAGGCATCCGGCTTCACCTTGCAGCTCACCGCGCGGCCCGCGCGATTGTAGACAAGGTCGACTCCCGATGCGCGCAACGGATCGGAATCACTGGTGACCAGCATCGTGGTCGCGCCATCGGAACGAAGGTACGCATCGATGATGCGTCCGGCGACGGACTGAAGCAGCTTCCCCCCGTAGAGCTTCAATACTCTCCCCCTCTTCGTGGACTCACGCTGCTAGCGTGACATCCGCTCGTCTGCGACGCGCAGGCGCCGGCTCAACACCTCGAGAAGCTTTACCGCGATCGACGGGTGCTGCTCGAGAAGCGCCTTGAAGTCCCAGCTGGACAACATGAGGCAGTTCGTCGGATCCACGGCCCGGATCGTAGCGGAGCGCGGGGCCTGGTCGAGCAGGGACATCTCCCCGAAGAAGTCACCTGTACCGAACGTGCCCAGCGAACTGTTGTCGCGCAGGATCTCGACCCGACCCGACAAGACCATGTAGAAGGCCTGGCCGGGAGTGCCCTGAGTGACGATGATCTGCCCCGCCGCGTACGCATGCTCCTGCGCGACGGCCGCTATCGCGGCGATCTCCGCGGGGCTGCAGTTGGAGAACAGCGGCACCTTGGACAGGAATGCTTCATGCGACATGTGCGTCCCTCCTCATCGGAACCATCATAGCGTGGCGGTTGTGCCGTAGGTACCCGTATCCGGGACCCGCGTGCGCCGACCTCACGGATCATGCGCCGGGCGGGATCGACTCCGTGATGGAGAACACAGACCCGTTCGCAACACGACCGGGACGCGCGCGCGACCACCCGTCATCGGATATGGTGCACAATGGGAGTGCGACGATGGGACGGGGAGTTCATGGAGCTGTTCCTCCAGCTGTATCTCGGGCACCTTCTCGGGGACTTCCTGCTGCAGCCGGGCCGGCTGGTCGTCGCGAAGCGTGACGGCATCCCCGGGCTCATCCTGCATACCCTCATCGTGGGGGCGGCGACGATCGCGGTCCTCATCGGAACACTGCGCTTCGACTGGGCGCCTGCGGTCCTCGTCACGGGCCTGCATCTGGTCATCGAGCGCATCACCATCACAACCTACCTGCACACGCGCACTCGCGGGCTCTTCACGTTCGTCATGGATCAGGCGCTGCACATGCTCTCGATAGCACTGATCGTGTGGGTCGCCGGACGATGGACGACCGTCGGCACCGGAACCGTCTTCGGCATCTCGATGCCTACCGTCGACCTCGCGATGCTGTGCGCTCTGCTCACAGTCATGCTGCTCGGCTCGATCTTCGTGTTCGAGACGGTAAATGCGGTTCTGGGTGTCGAGAAGGGGCGACTTCTGCGACTCGACGCGGCGCGAATGGGCGGCATCGTCGAACGCGGCAGCGCCTTCGCCGTGGCGCTGATCCATCCCGCACTCGTCGCCCTGCCGTTCCTGCCGCGTCTCATCCTTGCCTTCACCGGCGAACGGGAAGCGCGTGACCGCCGCCTCGTGGAGGCGGCTGCGGGGCTGCTCATGTGCATCGTGGGCTGGGCGAGCGTAGCCGCGATCGCATACCTGCACGACGGGTCGCTCGACGGGCTCCGGATACTCACGGTCGGTCTGCGGTAGATTCCCACGCGCAGAAGCGCGAGCATTCGTGAAAGGGGTGCCAGGCACGTGAAGAAGGCTTCGTATCATCGGCGCAACGAAGCAGCGCTCCCATGGCTGCGCGCGATCGCATTCGCCGGTGCCACCTTCCTGGGCCTGGCCGCGCTCGGCTTCTTCCCGACCGCCATATCGGGTGCGCTCGCCTTCACGGTGGGAGCACTCGGCCTCTTCGCCCCGGGCGCCGGGGTTCTCGTCTTCCTGCTCGCACTCGGCGTCCCGTTGCTTGCCGGCGATGTCATCGCCGGAGCGGTGTTCCTCGCTCTCGGCTTCAGCGCCATCACGTTCCTCAGCGAGTCCCAGGGGCGCGCGTTCCTGGTGATCGCGCTCGGCTTCGTCGCGACGCTCCTGCGAGCCGAATGGGCCGTCGCCGCCCTGGCGGGCTACCTCCTCGGCGCGAGTGAAGGCGCCATCGCCGCGTTCGTCGCCTGTATGGTCATCCAGGGCGCGGGGCTCACGTTCGGATTCGACCGGATCGGTGTGATCGCGACGGGTGGCGGTCAGCCGCCGCTCGTCGACCTGGCGCACCTGCGGCTCATCACTGCGCCGCTGTCGTTCGGGTGGCTGGCGCCCGCCCTTGAGCGCATCTCGGTCCCGAAGGCGCTCTCGACGCTCACCGGACTGCGGGACATCGCCGTCTTCGCCGCGCAGCCGTTCGCCTGGGCGATCGGCGCCGCCGCGGCCGGCCTTCTGCGTCGTCCGGTGCGCGACAAGCGCCGCGTCCCGTTCGCGTTCGTGGCGGTCGCGGTCGGTGTCGCGGCGACGGCAGCGATCTCCGCAGCCGCGATGCTCGCGTTCTCCGGCCCGGTGGGCGTGGGTGACATGGCGCTCGCGGCGACCATCGCTCTGCTCGTCGCCGCGGGCTGTGCGGCGGCTTCCGAGTTCCTGTTCACACCGACCGTCGTAGAGGCGCCCACCGCCTCGGACGATGCCGACGTCGACGAACTCCTGCGCATGATCTCGTCAGCTGAAGAGGAGCTCGCGAGCAAGCATACGGTCTCCAGCACCGTCCTCATCACCGACATGAAGTCGTTCTCGCGCCTCACACAGGAGCTCGGGAGCACCGAGACGGCGAAGCTCGTCCAGCGACACCGCGACCTGCTCCTGCCCGTGATCGCGCAGCATGGCGGCAAGGGCAAGTCGACCGGCGGGGACGGGCTGCTGGCCTCGTTCGCGACGCCGGCTGAGGCTCTCGCGGCCGCCGCCGAGATGCAGCAGGTACTCGCGGCCTACAACGCGAGGAGACCGGGCGAGGAAGCCGTGTTGATCCGTGCGGGCGCCGCCATCGGCGAGGTGGTGCTGGATCGGGGCGGCAAGCCCTTCCTCGGGGACGCTCTGAACCTCGCAGCCCGGATCATGAGTCTCGCGGACGGCGGTCAGGTCTTCACCTCGCGACTGGTTCTTGAGAGGGCGGGCGGCGAGCCCGCGTTCGGCGCCGTCTCCCATGGTCAGTTCCGACTCAAGAACATCGTCGAGGAGGTCGAGGTCGTCGAGATCCTCTGGCGAGCCGACCAGCAGGCGCGGCCTCCACATCCGGATGACGAGGGCTGACGGTCGAACCCGGTACACACGAAGCAGGGCCCGTCGCCGTGGCGACGGGCCCTGCTTCGTGTGAGAACGTGGAGCCGGCAGGGGGACTCGAACCCCCGACCTATCGCTTACAAGGCGATTGCTCTGCCAACTGAGCTACGCCGGCGCGCGCACCATTCTACGCAAACGCCGACCGGAGGTGTCAGCACAATCTGCAGCGCTGGATCTGGATCTCCACCTTGCGCTTCACGCGCTGCAGCGCGTTGTCGACCGCCTTCGGATGGCGGCCGAGGCGCTCGGCGATCTCGCAGTAGGACTGGCCGTTGACGTAGAGCCGCAAGACGTCCGACTCGAAGGACGAGAGCGCCTCGGTGAATCCGGCCTTGATGCTCGCCGCCTCCCACGCGTTGATGACGACCTCCGCGGGATCGCAGATCTCGCGCGCCGAGAGGATCTCAGAAAGGACGCGATCGCCCTCTTCCTCCATCGTCGCAGGGCGCTGGAGCGAGATGTACGTGTTGAGCGGTGTGTGCTTCTGGCGGCTCGCCGTCTTGATCGCCGTGATGAGCTGACGCGTGACGCACAACTCGGCGAAAGAGCGGAACGAGGTCTGTCGCTCGGGACGGAAGTCACGGATCGCCTTGTACAGGCCGATCATGCCCTCCTGGATGACATCGTCGCGATCCGCGCCCGCCAGAAAATACGAGCGGGCCTTGCAACGGACGAAGCTGCGGTACTTGGTCACGAGGGTCGCTGAAGCACCCTCGTCACCGGCCTGTGCAGCCATGATCAGGCTGATCTCGTCGCCTTGAGAACGACGTGACAATCCCACGTACGTGCTCACGATTGACCTCCCCGGCAGGAATGGTACGCGTGAGAAGCTTTTTGCAGTCGGGCTCCACCCCGGAAGGCCCTGACCGCACCCGACGCTACTCCTGTGTCATGGGGTCGTCAACGCTCGCGCTAACATAAGGTCATCTGAAATGGCGGTGACGGGAATCACCGAATGGTTCGACTACCCGCGTCGCATCCTCAGCATTCTCGCCTTCGTCACCGAGTCGAGCCGCTGGTCCACCGTAGCGCGCCGTCTGTCAGGTGCAGCGTGCTCACGCCAATCAGCCTCATCCTCCGTCAGCTCATCACCGAACGTCGACGAACGGAGCACGGTCACGGCACCGCCGAGGGCAGTCCATCGTGTTGCGGTATCGGATGTCACAATCAGCGTTTCATCCTGATTAAGACGCGCTTCAGCCGCGAGCCTTTCGATGACCGTATCCGCCTCCACGCCGCAGGGCGAGAATATGACCGTCACTCCGCCCGAGATGAGCGGCGTGCCATCGGATCCGGGGTTCCCCGCGCCGTCGAAGACGACGGTCACCGACTGGCCTTCGACGACCCGCGAGCCCAGATCGGCGATCAGTCGCTCCCGCGCCTCGTCGAGGCTGTCGGATGCGAACTCCGCGTAGCGCGAGGCGGACCGCAGGACGTTGTACCCGTCGATGATCAGTCGGCGCACGGCGTCACTCCGCGCCGCAGCGGCGCAGCCACTCGTAGGCGAGCACCGCGGTGGCTGCAGAGACGTTGAGCGAATCGACCCGCCCGCGGACCGGTAGTCGGACGAGCAGGTCACACGCACGCTCGGTGATGCGCGAGAGGCCCTCCCCCTCTGCGCCCATGACGAGCACGAGGCGCCCGTCGAGCGGAGCGTCCCACGCGACTGACTCGGCTTTCTCGGACGCACCGGCGATCCAGAATCCGGCTTCCTTGCAGCGCTCGAGCGACTGGACCAGATTCGTCTCGCGGCACACCGGAACGTGCTCGGCCGCGCCCGCCGCAGCCTTAAGCGCGGACGGAGTCATCGCCGCCGCCCGGTCCTTGGGGACGATCACACCCTCCGCCCCGACCACGTCTGCGGTCCGGACCACCGCCCCGAGGTTCTGAGGATCCGTCACATGATCGAGCGCGATGATCAGACTCGACGCCTTGCCCTCGGCGCCGGCCAGCACCTTCCGGAGATCGGCGTACCTGAACGGTTCGACGACTGCGACGACGCCCTGATGCGCACCCCGCTCGCTCATCCGGTCGAGTTCCCGGCGCGAGACGAGCTCGGCACGGACACCGCGCTGCTCGGCGGCAAGCCGGATCGAATCGAGCGGGTCCCCTCGCTTGACGCCTTCGAGCAGGAACAGCCGCTTCACGCCCCGGCTCGATGCCATCAGTTCCGTGACCGCGTTACGCCCTTCGACTCGCTCGTCCATACCGTCAGGCCTGCGAATAGACGATGCGGGCGCCTGACGCTGTGTCCTCGATGGTGAAGCCGAGCCGCACCAGACCGTCGCGGACCGCGTCAGCCAGCGCCCAGTTCTTCTCGCTGCGGGCCACTGCCCGGGCTTTGAGGAGTGCGTCGACGGCGGCGTCGCGATCCGAACCCGCGTACCCCGCCAGCTCCGCGGCCAGCGCGAGGACCTCCACGGGCAACTCCGCCAGCTCATCAGGCTCCTCACCGACCGTCACGCCGAGCACGGAGAGCAGTTCGGTCACCTCGTTCTGGACACGACCGAGCATGGCGAGGTCGGCAACGGACAGCACCCGCTGGTGCGCGGAGACGAACCCGTTGGCCTGACGCGACAGATCGAACACAGCCCCGAGCGCGCCTGCCGTGTTGAAATCGTCGTCCATGTCTGCGTCGAACCGCGTGCGTGTGTCCACCAGAGCCTTCTGAAGCGCCGCGCTGTCGTCCGCCGGGGCTCCGCCGCCCGGAGCGGGCTGGCTGCGCGTCCAGCGCACGGTGCGCACGAGGTTGGCAAGGCGGTCGTACGCGGTGCGTGCCTCGTCAAGCCGATCGGTGGAGAAGTCGAGGGGGCTGCGATAGTGAGTCTGCAGCATGAGCAACCGCACCACGGGCACCGGATAGGACTCCAGGACGTCGCGCAGCAGCATGAAGTTCCCGAGGGACTTCGACATCTTCTCCGCATTGACCTGAAGAAGACCTCCGTGCATCCAGTAGCGGACGAACGGCGTACCCGTAGCCGCCTCGGATTGCGCGATCTCGTTCTCATGGTGCGGGAAGATGAGGTCGGTCGCGCCACCGTGGATGTCGAAGGGCAGGCCGAGCTCCATCTCGGACATCACGGAACACTCCAGATGCCATCCGGGACGGCCCTCACCCCACGGGGAGGGCCAGTGCGGTTCACCCGGCTTCGCCGCCTTCCAGAGTGCGAAGTCGAGCGGATCGCTCTTGCGCTCGTCTGCGGCGACTCGGGCTCCGACCTCGAGCTCATCGATATCGCGCCCGGACAACTTCCCGTACCCGTCGAAGGAGCGGACGGCGAAGTAGACGTCACCGTCGACCGCGTACGCGTGCCCGCGCTCGATGAGCCGCTCGACCATGGCGATCATCTCTGGGATCGTCTCCGTGGCCCGCGGCTGGGCCGTGGGCTTCTTCACACCCAGATCGGCCATGGCCTGCAGGAATGCGTCGGCGTAGCGGCGCGCGACGTCAGCAGCGGGGACGCCCTCTTCGTTCGCCTGCTTGATGATCTTGTCGTCCACATCGGTGATGTTCTGGACGAAGCGCACGTCAAGGCCCCGGTGCTCGAGATATCGTCGGATGACGTCGAACGACAGGAAGGTCCTCGCGTTCCCGATGTGGATATGGTTGTAGACGGTCGGGCCGCAGACGTACATGGAGACCCGCCCCTCCTCGCGAGGGACGAAATCCTCCTTCGAGCGGGACAGCGTGTTGTAGAGGCGCAGCGTCACGGGTCGGTTCCTTCTCTCGGTTCCTACAGCGCGCAGTCGTCGCCGGTCATGCCGGCGTCATCGTCGGCATCCGGCACCCGCGACGGCCCGGGCGCGTGCCTCGTCGGGGCGAAGGTGGTATCGGCGGCTTCTTCATCCCGGGTGAGACGAGCGTCGATCCGGTCGATCCGGTGCTGGATGCAGCGGAACATCTCGATCACCGGGTCGGGCAGATCCTCATGGTGCAGGTCGATCGATTCGACTCGCGATCCCTCACGGACCACAACACGTCCCGGGACGCCGACGACGGTGCAGTTGGGAGGCACGTTGTTGACCACGACGGCACCGCCGCCCACCTTGCTGCCGTACCCGATCGTGATGTTGCCGAGTACGGTCGCGCCGACGCCGATGACGACACAGTCCTCGATGGTCGGATGACGCTTGCCCGTGTCCTTGCCGGTACCGCCGAGTGTCACGCCCTGGTAGATGGTGACGTCGTTGCCGATCACGCTGGTCTCTCCGATCACGACGCCCATGCCGTGGTCGATGAACAGGCCGTCACCGATCGTCGCGCCGGGATGGATCTCGATACCGGTGCGGTGCCGGACCCACTGGCTGATCGACCGGGCGACGAAGGTATAGCCCCTGTCGTAGAGCCACTTGGTCCGGCGCTGCCACCTGATCGCCTTCAGCCCCGGGTAGTGGGAGTACGCAGACAACGGCGAGGTCGCCGCAGGGTCGCGTTCCATCACCGCCGCTATGTCGCGCTTGAGCTGGTCGAACACGTGGCTACCACCGTGGGTCGGGGCCGGTCGGTCGAAGTGTAGAGCAAGTGTACCCACCACCGCATGGTCGCGTCATGGGACATGCGCGGGAGAACGGGGCGTGCACGCAACTGCACCGGCGCGCGGTCAGGCTCTCTCGAGGAGCACGACGGCCTGAGCGGCGGCGCCCTCGCGCCGGCCCGTGAGACCCAGGCCCTCGGTCGTCGTGGCCTTCACGCCGACTCGCTCGAGCTCTACGCCGAGAGCAAGGGCGATCCGCGTGCGCATCTCCTCGCGGTAGGACGCGATCTTCGGCCGCTCCATGACGAGGACCGTGTCCGCGTCAAGCAGCCTCCACCCCGCGTCGCGCATGAGTTCGGCGACCCGCTCCAGCAGCATGATCGACGATGCGCCCGCGTAGCGGTCATCGGTGTCGGGGAAGTGCTTTCCGATGTCTCCCGCCCGCATCGCCCCCAGGATGGCGTCCATGAGTGCGTGCACGAGGACGTCCGCGTCCGAGTGCCCGAGCAATCCGCGATCCGAAGGAACGATGACTCCGCCGATCACGAGCGGGCGCCCCTCCGCGAACGCGTGGACGTCATAGCCGAGTCCGACACGCATCTCATGCATCGATGGCTCCGATCCGCGCGCGATGCGCCAGGAGCGCCTCCATGACGTCCAGGTCCTCCGCCATCGTGACCTTCAGGTTCCAGCGTGGCCCCTCGAGCATCAGAACGGTGCCGCCGTCACGCTCGACCAGCGATGCGTCGTCCGTTCCCTCGAATCCGTCCGCAGCCGCACGAGCATGCGCGCGAACGAGCACATCGACACGGAACGCCTGCGGTGTCTGCGCGATCCACGAGCGAGAGCGGTCGGGCGTCACGACGACCCGGTGTGACCCGTCGACCTCCTTGACCGTATCGACAGCGGGATGGCCGACGACCACGCCCCCCGCGCCGGAATCGTCGAGCGCTGTGAAGGCGGCAGCGATCGTGGGGGCATCGATGAAGGCGCGCGCTCCGTCGTGGACGGCGACGACGTCACATCCGCCGGGCAGGACGGCAAGTCCCGCCGCGACGGAGCGCCTGCGAGTCGAGCCCCCCGGTACGACCGCTCCGACCTTGGTGTCCTTCCGGCCCCCGATCGCCGCCGCCCGATACTCCTCCACCCGATCCGGGTGGCAGACCAGGACGATGAAGTCGACCGAGGCGCACTCCTCGAACGCCTCTACGGTCCAGGCCAGGAGGGGCCGGCCGGCGACCGTGGCCAGCTGCTTCCCGCGTTCGCCGCCGAACCGCTCTCCGGTGCCGCCGGCCACGATGACGGCCGCTCTCACGGTGCCGCCTTCAAGCGAGCGAAGATCATGCGGCCGCCGGAGGTCTGGAGCACCGAGGTGACGACAGTGTCCACGTCCGTCCCGACAAGCGGCCTGCCGCCCTGGATGACAACCATCGTCCCGTCATCAAGGTAGCCGACTCCCTGATCGGCCTCCTTGCCCTCGCGAACGACGTGGAGCCGCAGGTTCTCTCCCGGCAGATGGTTCGGGCGGAGCGAGGCCGCGATATCGTTGATGTTGAGGACGTCGACGTTCTGGACACGCGCCACCTGAGTCAGGTTGTAGTCGACCGTCACGATGCGGCAGCCTGAGTCCTTGCCCAGTTGGATCAACTTCGCGTCGACATCCGGGATCTCGGGGTAGTCGGCATCGAAGACTTCGACAGGGCGCTCGCCTCCCCGCATCGTGGCGAGGAGGTCGAGACCGCGCCGGCCACGCGCGCGCCGGGTATCGTCTGCGGAATCGGCAAGCGTCTGAAGCTCGGCCAGGACGAACCCGGGCACTCTGACCGCTCCCTCGACGACACCGATGCGCACGAGTTCAGCGAATCGCCCGTCGATGACGGCGCTCGTGTCCAGGACCTTCATCGCAAGATCGGGCTCCTGCTGCTTGGACGCCAACTGCGGTACGACGCGGGCGAAGTCACGACGCTTGAGCATCGTGATGCGCACCCCTGAATACCCCAGGACGATGAACATGCCGACCTGTCCGGCGATGGCTACACCGGGTGGCTGGAGCAGGCGGATCGGGAACGAGAAGATCAGCGCGAAGACGAGTCCGACGAGAAGGCCCGCCGTTCCCAGGATGAGGTCGCTGACGGAGAGGCGTACGAGATACTCCTCGATGAAGAGATAGCCCCTCTGGAGCTCGCGTCCGATGATCCCACCGAAGATGAAGCCGATCGAAGTCCCCAGAATGACGAACAGGATGATGACGGCATACTCAGGGAACCCGTACTGCTGCGTCCAATCGATGAGACCCCGTACAGCGAGTCCGGCCAGCGCTCCCAGCGTCGCGAATACGAATCTGGAGAGCTGGACGATCATGTGAGCCGACGCGTGGCATCCGGCGGCCGCGATCGACCACCCGCGCCGTCACCCCCTTCCAGCCATGGCCGCGGAGGAACCGCGGACGTGATGCTTCACACCTAGGGCGGATTCTAGCACTCGTGAACGGTGACCGACCTACGACCCCGTCTGTCCCCGAAGCCTGCGCAGTCCGTCGCGGATCGCTCGGGCGCGACGGGCGCCCACGCCGTCGACATCATCAAGAGCAGCCTCCGAGGCCGCGACGAGCGAGCTCAGTGTGGCGAAGCGCTCGACCAGGCGATTGACGACGGCTGCCGGAAGAGCCGGGATACGCCGAAGGACCCGGTAGCCCCGCGGCTGCACGTGATACTCGAGCACATCGGCTGTCGCCGGGAACCCCAGCGCCTGGGCGACCGCGACGCCGTCGAGTACCTGGTCCTGTGTCATGTCCGACAACATGAACCGTACGAGAGACGCGTGCCGCGTCCCGCCGTCGACGACGTAGTCACGTACGAGCAGGCTATGGTCCTCGCCGACCTGCGCGGTGACCTCCTCAGCCTGCATGGCGACGAGGCGGCCCTCGCTACCCAGTTCGGTGACGTAGCGCGCGACCTCGCGCCCGACACGCTGGACCAGTTCCGAGCGTTGGACAGCTGAGACGACGTCACCGACCGTGGCGGCCTCCTCGAACTCCAGGATCGTGAGTCGGGCCATCACCTCGTCCAGACGCTGCCGATAACGCTGCAGCGTCTGCAGGGCCTGGTTCGCCTTGGCGAGCACGACCGTCACATCCTCGAGCGTCACCTTGATGCCGGAACGGTAGAGGCTCACGACGTTGCGTCGCTGAGACACCGATATGACGAGCGATCCCGTCTGCCTGCTGACGCGCTCCGCCGTGCGATGGCGCATCCCGGTCTCATGAGTCGCGAGAGACGCATCGGGCACGAGATGGACGTTCGCCCGCAGTATCGTCCGGCAGTCGTCATCCAACATGATCGCGCCGTCCATCTTCGCAAGCTCGAAGAGCCTCTGAGGCGTGAAGGGGATGTCGAGCGTGAAACCTCCGTCGCACAGCGCGGTCGCGCGCTGGACGTCACCGATCACGATGAGGGCACCGGTGTCGGCGGAGATGATGTTGTCGAGAGCCTCGCGCAGATCGGTCCCGGGAGCCACGCGCGCGAGTGCATCGATGATCGCGGACTCGCTCCTCACGTCCATGTGCTGCCTCCCCTCCGAAACGACGCCGTGGACCGATTGTACCGTTGTCGACCTAGAGCCCGAGAGCGGAGAGGGCCTCTGTGACGAATGCGACGGTGCGCAGCTCCGCGCCCGCGGGCGCGGTCAGGCCGCGAGACGGGCCGGTGATCACGAGCGAGAGGCCCAGTGCCGCTGCTTCCCCTGCGCGAGCCGATGCGTGCGCCACCGGCCGGACCTCGCCGGCGAGCCCGATCTCACCGAACGACGCCACGGACGCCGGCAACGCGACGTCCTTGCGCGCCGACGCGAGGGCGAGGGCGAGCGGCAGATCGATGGCCGGCTCGGAGATGCGGACACCGCCCGCCACCGAGACGTACACGTCGTGCTGGCCGAACGGCAGCCCGGCGCGGCGTTCGAGCACGGCGAGCACCTGCAGCAGGCGCTGCGACTCGATGCCGGTCGCCAGCCGCCTGGGCATCTGCAGGTAGCTCGGGCTGACGAGCGCCTGTATCTCGACGAGCACCGGTCGCGAACCCTCCATGGCCGCCATCACCGCGGACCCGGACACGCCCGAGGGTCGATGCTGAAGCAGCGCGGCGGAGGGGTTGGCGACCCCCACGAGCCCCGCCTCGCCCATCTCGAACACACCGATCTCAGACACCGAGCCGAATCGATTCTTCGCGGCGCGGACGATGCGGAACGCATGCTCGCTGTCGCCCTCGAAGTACAGGACGGTGTCGACCATGTGCTCGAGCACTCGCGGACCGGCGATCGCGCCCTCCTTGGTGACATGACCGACGAGCAGCGTGGTGATACCTCGGTCCTTCGCGACGCGCATCAGACGGGCCGTCGCGGCGCGCACCTGCCCGACCGAACCGGGTGAGCCGGGGGCATCGGGGTCGACCATCGTCTGGATCGAGTCAATCACCAACACATCGGTATGGTCCTCGAGCGCGGCTGCCTCGACCTGCACGACGTCCGTCACCGGCAGCAGGCCGATGTCCCCGCCGTCCCCGAGGCGCTCGGCGCGCATCTTCACCTGCTCCGGAGACTCCTCTCCGCAGACGTAGAGCACGCGTGAACCCGCCCGGGCGAGCGCGTCCGCCACCTGAAGGAGCAGGGTCGACTTGCCGATTCCGGGCTCGCCACCCAGCAGGACCAGTGAGCCGCGCACGAGCCCTCCGCCAAGGACACGATCGAACTCCGGCACCCCGGTCGGCAGGCGATGACCGGCTGCCGTCTCGACATCTGCGATGCGGACCGGCTGGGGCGCCGACACGCGACGGGAGGAGGACGCGGATCGCTCCGCGGCCTCCTCCGTGAAAGTCCCGTATTCGCCACACGATGAACAGCGACCGGCCCACTTGGGCTCGTCGTGACCGCACTGGCCGCAGCGCCAGATGGTACGCGCCTTGGCCATCGCCTACCCGCCCGAGGCGCCGCCCGTGGCGGCTCCGCCCTCGCCGCTGCCGGACGAGCGCTTCGGCATCATGGCCTTGCCACGGGGCTGCCGAGCGCTAGCGGCCTTCGGAGGTTCGACGACTCCCGTGCCCTTGCCGAACACCATCGCACCTGCGGCGGCGGACAGTTCGACGACGTCGCCTGCCACCCACTGCCCGGCGAGGATCTCCTCGGACAGCGGATCCTCGACGAGGCGCTGGATGGCACGGCGCAACGGCCGCGCTCCGAATGCCGGGTCGAAACCCTCCTTGGCGAGCAGGTCACGGGCCTCGGGAGAGAGTGTGATCCCGACGCCCTGCGCGAAGAGCTGCGTCCTGAGCTGAGAGATCATGAGGTCGACGATGGAACCGATCTCGTCCGGGGTCAGCTCGTGGAAGACGATGACCTCGTCGACGCGGTTCAGGAACTCGGGGCGGAAGAGCTTCTTGAGCTCACCCGTCACGCGCTCCTTGATCGTGTCGTGCGCCATCTGGCCGGTGGCCTCCTGGGAGAACCCGAGCTGGGCCTTACCCTTGGTGATGTCGCGGGCTCCGACGTTGATGGTCATGATGATGATCGTGTTCTTGAAGTTGACCTTGCGTCCCTGAGCATCGGTGAGACGCCCCTCCTCGAGGATCTGGAGAAGGATGTTGAACACGTCCGGGTGCGCCTTCTCGATCTCGTCGAAGAGGATGACGCTGTACGGCTTGCGGCGTACCTGCTCAGTGAGCTGGCCGCCTTCGTCGAAACCGACGTAGCCCGGGGGTGAGCCGACCAGGCGCGAGACGGTGTGCTTCTCCATGTACTCGCTCATGTCGAGCGAAATGAGCGACTCCTCGCTGCCGAACAGGAACGATGAGAGCGCCTTGGCGAGCTCGGTCTTGCCGACGCCGGAGGGGCCGAGGAAGATGAACGACCCTGCGGGTCGGCTAGGGTTCTGCAGCCCCGCGCGTGTACGACGTATGGCGCGGGAGACGGCGGAGACCGCCTCGTCCTGACCGATGACACGCTCGTGGAGGGAGCCCTCCATGCGCAGGAGCTTTGCGGTCTCCTCCTCGGTGAGCGCGGTGACCGGGATGCCGGTCCACATCGAGACGACGTCAGCGATCTCGGTCTCCGTGACCTCGACGACGCGGGACTTGTCGGGCTTGAGCCACTCGTCTTCCATCGTGCGCTTCTCGGCGAGGATATGCTTCTCGACATCACGCAGCGAAGCGGCCTTCTCGAACTCCTGCGCCTCGATCGCGGCTTCCTTCTCCTGACGCACGGAGCGCAGCCGATCCTCGACCTCGCGGACGTCCGGAGGCGCGGTCATCATCTTGATGCGCATCTTGGAGCCCGCCTCGTCGATCAGGTCGATCGCCTTGTCCGGGAGGAACCGATCCGAGATGTAGCGGTCCGCGAGGTTCGCCGCCGCGTCGAGTGCGGCATCGGTGATCGAGACCCGGTGATGAGCCTCGTAACGATCGCGCAGTCCGCGGAGGATCTCGACCGTCTCCTCGACCGACGGTTCACCGACGTTGATCGGCTGGAAGCGACGCTCGAGCGCGGGGTCCTTCTCGACATACTTGCGGTACTCGTCGAGCGTGGTGGCGCCGATGGTCTGGAGTTCTCCACGGGCGAGTGCCGGCTTGATGATGGATGCCGCGTCGATCGCGCCCTCCGCTGCGCCGGCACCGACGAGCGTGTGCATCTCGTCGACGAACAGGATGATGT
The DNA here is from genome assembly GCA_030652345.1 of Coriobacteriia bacterium. The sequence continues at coordinate 9,495 of JAUSAU010000074.1, read as the reverse complement.
CGCCGCGTTCGCGGATCTCCTTCATGACCTTCTTGAGGCGCTCCTCGAACTCGCCGCGGTACTTCGATCCTGCGACGAGCGCGGCGAGGTCCAGGGTGTAGAGCTGCTTGTTGCGCAGCGTCTCGGGGACCTCGTCGCGGGAGATGATCTGAGCGAGTCCCTCGACGACGGCTGTCTTGCCGACGCCGGGTTCGCCGATGAGCACGGGGTTGTTCTTCGTGCGGCGCGACAGGATCTGCATGACGCGCTCGATCTCCTGCTCGCGTCCGACGACCGGGTCGAGCTTGCCCTCGCGGGCCGACTTGGTCAGATTGCGGCCGAACTCGTCGAGCAGCTGACTCGCGCCACCGGCACGCTCATCGCCGGCCGGTTCGCCGCCCTGCTTGCCGTAGTAGCCGCTGAGCAGCTGGATGACGGCGGAGCGGACCTTCTCGAGGTCGGCACCCAGATTCAGCAGCACCTGCGCGGCGACGCCTTCGCCCTCGCGGATGAGACCGAGCAGGATGTGCTCCGTACCGATGTAGTTGTGTCCGAGCTGCAGTGCTTCACGCAGCGAGAGTTCCAGGACCTTCTTCGCCCGCGGCGTGAAGGGGATGTGCCCTGTCGGCACATACGTGCCGCGACCGATGAGCTCCTCGACCTGCTGGTGCACGTCCTCGAGCGAGATGTTGAGCGACTCGAGGGCCTTGGCGGCAATGCCGTCCTGCTCGCGGATGAGCCCGAGCAACAGGTGCTCGGTCCCGATGTAGTTCTGGTTGAGCATACGCGCCTCTTCCTGCGCGTACACCACGACCCGTCTGGCCTTCTCGGTGAATCGCTCGAACATGGCGCAGCTCCTATCTGAATCCCGCGTGCACGAGCTCCGGCGGGAGTGTGACGTCTGGCTGTCAGTATACCCGCGGGTGAGACAGTAACCCCCCGGGTGTGCGGATTGATGCGAAAACGGTGCCATATCTGAGCGGCATGCACTCAGATGTTGACCGGCTACGCGTCACCCGGCCCGATACGCAGGGATCGGACCGGTCTCAGGCCTCCGGGCGCAGATGCGGGAACAGCAGCACGTCGCGGATCGAGGCCGAGTCGGTGAGCAGCATGGCGAGACGGTCGATGCCGATACCCATGCCGCCCGCAGGCGGCATCCCGTACTCCATCGCGCGGAGATAGTCCTCGTCGTAGCCCATCGCCTCATCGTCCCCGCCGGCCTTCGCAGCCATCTGGGCGGCGAACCGCTCGCGCTGGTCGACGGGGTCCACCAGCTCAGAGAAGGCGTTGGCGAACTCGCGGCCCGTGATGATGAGTTCGAAGCGATCGGTGATCTCGGGCTCCCCCGGCTTCTTGCGCGCCAGAGGGGAGGTCTCAAGAGGGTAGTCGGTGACGAAGGTCGGCTGGATCAATGTGCGTTCGACGAGCTTCTCGAACAGTTCGGTGATGAGCTTGCCTCTGCCCCAGGACGCATCGACCGGGACACCATGCGTGGCGCACAGCGTGCGCAACTCCTCGAGGGTCCGCTCGAACGAGACATCCTCGCCGGCGGCCTCGCTCGTGAGCTCTACCATGGTCGCGCGGCGCCAAGGAGCACCCAGGTCGATGGCTACGCCCTGGTAGGTGATCTCAAGGGTTCCGAGCACGTCCAGGGCGGCAGTACGGATGATGCCCTCGGTCAGATCCATCATCCCGCGCAGGTCGGTGAACGCGCGATACGCCTCGAGCATCGTGAACTCGGGGTTGTGCCGCACCGATATGCCCTCGTTGCGGAACGAGCGGTTGATCTCGTAGACCGCCTCGAAACCACCGACGAGCAGGCGCTTCAGATAGAGTTCCGGCGCGATGCGCAGGTAGAACTCCATGTCGAGTGCGTTGTGGTGCGTCACGAACGGGCGCGCCGTCGCACCGCCGGGGATGGGATGCAGCATGGGCGTCTCGACCTCGAGGTAGCCCTCGGACTCCATGTACCGGCGGATCGCGGCGATGATACGGAAGCGCTTGGCGAAGGTGTCGCGCACCTCGGGATTCACGATGAGGTCGACGTAGCGCTGGCGATAACGGGTCTCCGTGTCGGTGAGACCGTGGAACTTCTCAGGCAGCGGCCGCAGCGACTTGGAGAGCAGCGTGACCTCGGTCGGCGCGATCGAAAGCTCACCACGACGGGTGCGCAGGACCGTGCCGACGGCTCCCACCCAATCACCCAGATCGAGCTCCTTGACGCCCGCGAAGGCGTCCTCCCCCAAGACGTTCACGCGACAGAAGACCTGGATATCGCCGGTGGCATCCCGCACGACGACGAAGGCGAGCTTCCCCTGGTCGCGGATCGCGACGACGCGGCCCGCGATCCGGACGACGTCCTCGGTCTCGGCGCCGTCAGCCAGTTCGGCATAGCGATCGGCGATCTCACCGGCTCGTGCGTCCACGTCGAAACGCAGCTTGTAGGGCTCTTCGCCCCGAGCTCGCATCGCGTCGAGCTTGGCATGACGAACGGCGATCGGGTCGTCACTGGGGACGGACTCGGTGTGCTGCTCGTCGCTCATGTGGGGCGCCTAGTGGGCGATGGAGACGACGGTGTACTCGAGCACGCGACCGGAAGGCAGGGAGACCGGAACGGTCTCGCCCTTCTTGCGCCCGATGATGGCCTGACCGACCGGCGACTCGTTGCTGATCTTGTTCTTGCCGGGATCAGCCTCGGCCGAACCGACGACCTGGTAGATGTGCGTCTCGCCGTTCTCGACATCCTTGAGTTCCACCTTGCTGCCGAGCGAGACCTTGTCGTTCTTCTTCGGCGAGCTGATGATCGTGGCGTGCGCGAGGATCTGGTTGACCTCGATGATCCGGCTCTCGACCCACGCCTGCTCGTTCTTGGCGTCGTCGTACTCGGAGTTCTCCGAGATGTCGCCGAACTCCTTGGCCTCCTTGATGCGCTCGCCGACTTCGCGGCGCTTGGTCGTGGTCAGGTAGAGCAGCTCGTCCTCGAGCTTCTGCTGACCTTCGACGGTGAGTGCGATCTCTTTGTGCATCGGTACGTGACTCCCATCGCGCCTATGGCCCCCCATGGCAGCTCGTCCGCTGAAGGGTCGAGCCGGGCAACGCATAGGCCGCCGGTTGAACGGCGGCCCACGAGTTTCGCCAGAGTATAGCGCCTCGGCCCGCATCCGCAAGGGGCGGGCCGAGGCGCACTCGATGGCATCGGGTCCTACTCGCTCCCGGCGTCATCCTTCTTCGACTCGGCCGCGACCTTGGCGTCGTCGGACACCGGCTTCTTCTCGTCTTCGTCCTCGAGCTTTCCCTCCATGCCTTCCTTGAGGGACTTCGCGGACTTGCCGAACATCTTCGCCAGCTTGGGGAGCTGGGTCGGACCGAAGATGATGAGGACCACCGCGAGAATGATCCAGATCTCAGCTCCGCCCGGGAGACCGAATACCGCCATGCTTCCTCCTACCGTCGACAAAACCTGACCGGCCTGAGGCCGGGGATGCACCGAGACAGAGGGTACACCTACGAGGCAGGGGTCGTCACGTCGCGCCTCGACAGGTAGTACAGCGTGTGTAGCAACTCCTGCACCGGATCGGTGTTGTGCAGCGTGACGCCGACAGGGACGCGCACGACGACCGGCGTGTAGTTGAGGATGACGCGGATGCCGGCTGACGCGAGCCTGTCGGTCACGGACTGCGCAGCGGATGGCGGGACGGCGATCACGCCGATCCTGATCGCCTGGTCGGAGACGATGCGCTCGAGTTCTGCGACATCGCGCACGATGATGTCCCCGAGTCGGCTGCCGATCTTGAGCGGGTCGGCATCGAATACACACGAGACGACGAAGCCGTGCTTGCGCAGTCCGTCGTAGGCGGCGATCGCGGAGCCCAGGTTGCCGGCACCGACGAGGACGAGTCTGTGGGTCTGGTCGGAGCCGAGGATCGACTGGATACGGTCGATGAGCGTGACCACGTCGTATCCGACGCCCCTCCGGCCGAACGAGCCGAAGTGCGTGAGATCCCGGCGTATCTGCGCGGGATTGACACCGGTCGACTCACCGAGCCGAGCGGAGGACGCGGTCGCCTGACCGTCCTGCCTCATCTGTATGAGCACGTTGAGGTAGAGCGGCAGCCGCTCGATGACGCCCTCCGGGATGTGCAGGAGTGGTTCTGTCACGATGTCGCCCAATCTGAAGGCGCCGGATCCAGCGGAGGGCACGAAGAGCCGCATACGGCGAAGGGAGCCGGGAGCCTCGGTCGCCTCTGCCATCGTAACTACTGTTACAAAGTCATACAAGCGGCCGCAGAGCGCTCGACCCCGCCGGACGCCGAAGATCACGCGCCACGTACGACCTTGTCTAGAAGGCGGCCCCGTCCAGCGCGCTCGAGCACGAACACGCGCGCGCCTCGGGAAGTGCCGGGATCATGGCGAAGAGCAGGTCCTTGACCTTGGCGTTGTTCTCGTTGAAGACGCGGACGACCTCATCGTTGGTCACGGCCTCCGCACCCTCGGCCCCGGCGTCGAGGTCCGTGATGAGCGAGATGTTGCAGTAGCAGATCTCAAGCTCTCGGGCGAGATAGCACTCGGGATACTGGGTCATGTTGATGACCTCCCAGCCCTGCGCCGCGAACCACTTGGATTCGGCACGCGTCGAGAAACGCGGACCCTGGATCACGACGACCGTGCCCGTCGGGTGAGCGGTGATTCCCAGTTCCGCGGCCTTCTCGACGGCGACCTGGCGCATCGTCGGGCAGTACGGATCCGCCGACGAGACATGCGTCGTTATCGGTCCATCGTAGAACGTGTCCTTGCGACCCCAGGTACGATCGACGAACTGGTCGCAGATGACGAAGTCGCCGGGCCTGACATCGGCCTGCAGGGACCCACAGGCGTTCGGCCCGATGATCCGGGAGACGCCCAACTCCTTCATCGCCCACACGTTCGCGCGATAGTTGATCATGTGCGGCGGCAGGGAGTGCTCCTTGCCGTGACGCGGCAGGAACGCCACCGTCCTCCCGCCGATCTCGCCGACCATCACCGGCGAGGAGGGCGCACCGAACGGCGTGTTCACGCGATACTCCTCGGGATTCTCAAGCAGCGAATAGAAGCCGCTGCCGCCAAACACGCCGATGTCAGCCTTGGGAAGCGCCATGGAGTTCTCCTTGAGTATCGAGCGGAGCGCGCGCGCCGCCTTCGGTCGAATCAGTGATGGATTGTACCCCACGCCGCGCTGACGCTAGGCGCACGCATCCTCTCGAGCGTGGACGACCCCGCTACCCGGAACCACGAGCGCACGTCCGAACGGATTCGCCGCGTCGCTCCAACGCTGCTCCAGAACGGCGGCACCGGCCACGGCATCCAGAAACGCCGCCGCCTGGGCGTCAAGGTTGTCGGCGTGATGCAGGAGCAGCGCCTCGATCGAACATGGGCGTCGCGGCGCACCCCATTCGAGCTCTCCATGGTGAGCCAGGAGCGCGTGCGAAAGCATCAGGGCGGCGCCGGCCGGTACGATGCTACCTGCCCTCTCGACGGCCCGCGAGACCCGCCGTTCGCCGAGGACCACGTGGCCCACGAGCCTCCCGGCCTCCGTGTATCCCAGCGCCGTCTCGTATTCGAGTTCGTCGACCTTGCCGACGTCATGAAGGAGCGCAGAACAGAGCAGGAGATCACGGTCCGCCTGTGGATAGACCTGCGCGAGCGACAGGACGATCGTCGCCACTGAGACGGTGTGCTCGAGCAGACCACCGGCGTAGGCGTGGTGCCGCCCGCTGGCGGCAGGGCATGCAGCGAATCGATCGATGAACCCCGACTCACCGAACACGCCCTTCAGAACCGCCCGCAGCCCCGGGTCGCGCGTCCTCTTGACCAGAGCACGCAGCTCGGTCAGCAACTCGGCACGGGGCCGGGTCCCGGACTGCATCAGGTCCTCGTGCTCGTACGAGGCCTCAGGCCTGAGGGAGTCCACAGAGACGCGACGAGTGCCGCGCCACGTCGTGACCGTCCCCCTGACGCGCAACACGGTCCCCACAGGTACCGACTGGTCGGTGGCGTCAGGTCGGAACATCACGGCCGGCATGTGACCCGAGCGGTCCGCGAGTTCCATCGCGAGATACGCCTCGCCGGTCCGGGCGGACCGCAGGTCCCGAGAGCGGAGAGCGAAGAGCGAATCGACCTTCACACCCTCGGCGAGGTCCCGAACGTACTGCTCCTTCATGCCGATCCCCTCCTGAGACGGTACTGCTTGCGAGAATGACCCTACGCGTCACCTCTGACACACACCGCCGAAGTCTGCGGCGGAGTACGATACGGGAGTCCGGGAATCCACGAGCGGAGGTCCTTATGCACCGAGCGGGACGGGTGATCGTCGCCTGCTGCATCGCCGCGGTCCTGTCGATGACGGCATGCGGGCCGGCCACGCCGGCGGTTACGTTCAGCTCGGGTGCCGAGTCGCTGGACGTCGCCGCCGTGCAGCGATTCGCTCTCGATGCGGACCTGAGTTCCGCGGTCTCGGTCGAAGCATCCGGCTCGCCCGCGCTACGCGAGCGACTCCTCCAGAGCCTCCGTGGTCACGGCGCGGAGGGAGGACGTGCGGCGGATCTTCTCACCGCGGGCTTCCCTCCGGTGACGGCGGCCCTGCCCATCGTCGTCCGAGTCGGTCCCGTGGAGGGCAAGAAGGCCGTGTCGGTCGTCGAGGCCATCCCCGGCGACAGCGGCAAGCTAACCCGTCGCCGCCTGTGGGTTTTCGACTATGAGACCGGCTCCGTGATCCGGGCGACCGCGTTCCGCTGACGCCACCCCAGACCGTCTCAGGCGACTCGCTCGGATCCGAAGGACGGACCGGGCGCGATGCACGCCACGGAAGCGGCGCCACCGTACGCGCGCTCGACCGCCTCATGAACGCGCTGCTGTGAGTGCCCGGCACGCACGAGCTCATCCTCCAACGATGCCGCGAGCAGCGCGACCCGCATCGCCGGCGCGTCGCCGCGAAGAGCGTAGCGCCGCACGACGCCCCAGAAGTAGTTCTCGATCCGACTCTGGGTGACACCGCGTGTCGCCGAAGCGAACGCGGTCGTGGCCGCGACCGCGGCAGCTGCAACAGCCTCCGGCGTTCCACGCAGCTCTGCGTCCGCGCGCAGCCTGTCGAGCACGCGCGACGTGCTGTGCTTGCGATCTGTCGTATACATGAAGACCTCCTATCGAACCTGTGTTCGATAGGAGGATATGAAGTCGGTCTGACATCGATCCGAACGGGGTGCTCTATCCTTCGTCGATCGGCAGGATGCAGGCGATGCTGTCGCGATTCACGGCGACATACGACGGCGTATACAGCACGACATCGGTCCCCACCTGGTACACCTTCGCATCGGTGATGGCGAAGAAGTCCTTCGCCTTCGAGTTCAACACGTCTGTGAGCCTGCTGCCCGCCAGAACGTGGAAGTCGCCCTCGATACGGTAACCGCTCGTGATGATCACGACGCGGATGCGGTCCTTGTGCGTATACAACCTCACACCCCCATCATCCCGGTGGGCACGCCGACCCGGGCGCGCTGCCTCGCCATCGATTCTAGCGGTACCCGACCAGCGAGAGAAGAAAACCTCGCACCCATGCGGTCGCCGCGATCTCAGCGAAGGTCATCGCGACCGCGATCAGTAGCGGCAACCACGCGTCCCGGAGCCGGTCGCTTCGCCGCTCGAAGCGCGGAGCGAGCAGCACGATGATCAGGTTCACCGCAGTGAACGTGGCGATGATCGCCGCGGCTGTCAGAAGGGCGTAGAGCGTCCCGACAGCCGGACCGCCCCACAGGGTCCCGGCGAACGCCACCGGAAGCGCTGCGAGCCACACAGCGGCTTCCCACGGCGCTTCGAGCACGCGGCCCGGTTCGCTCCTGCGCCACAACTGCGACGAGACCAGTGGAACGACGACGAGCGGCATGGCAAAGCCGGTCATGTAGCCCGTCGCCAGGCGCAGGATGTTCGTCGTCTCCCGCAGGCCCGCGTACGACGTGACGCCGTCCCACGCCATCGCCGCCACTCCCAGCGCACCGAGCGCCAGCACCCACCACTCGGGCATGTCGCCGCGGCGGCGGCCTCGGTCCAACAGGACGATCACAAGGTACGACACGACGAATCCGAGGTAGATGCCGGTATCCCGAGCACAGACCGGCAACTGGTGACCGCCGGCGATGAAGGAGCGGGCCGGCAACTGATGGCACAGGCCGTAGCCGAGCCAATGGAGAACGGTATCAAGCACGTCTCTCCCACCATCGCGGGCAGAAAGGCGGCGGGCCCGGCTCGGGTGAGCCGGGCCCGCCTGAAGCATTCAGCTGGTCGGGATGGCGGGATTCGAACCCACGACCTCTCGGTCCCGAACCGAGCGCTCTACCAAGCTGAGCCACATCCCGACGAGCGCCGATGATACACGGTCGCCGCCGCGCGCGTAAAGGATGGGTTTCCGCCGCTCGCCCCGACGGAGGCGCAGCCGGCGGGAACACGAGGCGGATGCAGCGGAGCCCGACCCCCCAGGGGGGCCGGGCTCCGCGTCCGAACGGATCGATCAGTGACTGCGCCTAGCGGCCCAGCCGCACGTGACAGTAGGAGCAGAACGTCTCCTTGTGGCACTTGGCGAAGCATGTCGCGGGATCGCCGGTCTTCACGACGCCCGGGTGCTGCTTGAGCCACGGCTTCGAACCGGTGTACTCATGGTGGCATCCGTTGCAGAACGCGGTGGCGTGACAGTTGACGCACTGCGCCTTGGTGAGCTTCTTCGCCTTGAAGTCAGCCGCATGCGCTCCTCCCTCGCCCTTGGCACCGAAGCCGCTGGCGTGAGGCATGTCCGTCTTGTGACAACCCTTGCAGAAACGGTTCGCATTCACGTCAGACGAGCCGTGGCAGTATCCGCACTGCGTGGCGCTGGTCTTGAAGGCCGCAGGGTGACCGGCCGGCTTGGTCAGTTCCGCACGACGGGTCCAGCCCTTGGCCTTGTGAGAGACCGGAAGCACGGCGCGCTTGGTGTGGCAGCCGACGCAGAAGTCCTGCTTGTGGCACTTCGCCAGGCAGCTCTCGCCGCCCTCCTTGGCGACCTGGCCGCCGTGGAGCTTGATCCACGACACCTTCACCGAGGAGCCCTTGTGGTGACAGTTGCTGCAGGTCTCCTTGAACTGGTGGCAGAAGCCGCACTGCTTGATGTTCTTGCGGCCCGTCTGACCGTGGAACTTCTTGAAGTTGTCCGCATGCGGCATGTCGTACTTGTGGCAGCTCTGGCAGAACTTCGACTTCGTCCCGCCGACGCCGTGACAGATCTCGCACGCTGCGGGAGACGCAACGGCGTTCTTGGCATGCAGCGCCTTGTCACCCGCGAAGGGGTCCTTGTTCGCGCGGTGCAGCCACGTCCCTGCCTTGTGTGATGTCGGGAACGGCTTCGTCTTCGTGTGGCAGTCGAGGCAGAACTTCTGCTTGTGGCAGGCCGTGAAGCACTTGTCGATGCCGGTCTTGGTGACAGCTTCGGCGTGCTGACGCGTCCACGGACTCGTC
>JAUSAU010000073.1 GCA_030652345.1 Coriobacteriia bacterium | reverse complement strand
CTTCGGCACCGCGCTCGGCGTGATCTTCACAGCGCACGAGCAGGGCAAGGTCTCCGGGGTCTGGGTGGACGAGACCCGCCCCGTCCTGCAGGGCGCCCGCCTCACCGCATGGGAGCTGCGCATGGCTGGCGTGCCGTTCCGGCTGATCACCGACAACATGGCCGCTTCGGTCATGCGCAACGGATGGGTCGACGCGGTCGTGGTCGGCGCGGACCGGATCGCCGCCAACGGCGACACGGCGAACAAGATAGGGACGTACGGACTCGCGGTGCTGTGCAAGGAGCACGGTATCCCGTTCTACGTCGCAGCTCCCACCTCGACCGTCGATCTGACGCTGGCGAGCGGGGACGACATCATCATCGAGGAGCGCGACCCGCGCGAGGTCCTCGGCTTCTCGTTCGCGGGCGTCATCGAGCCGCAGACCGCTGACGAGATCAAGGCACTCGACGCGCTCACCGCGACCGGCCCGTGGGCCGTCCCGATCGCCCGGGGGCACGCGATGGAGATCGCCCGCAAGGGCGGGGCGTACCGGCTCGACGGTTGGGCGCGCATCGCGCCGCCGGACGTCGAGGTCTACAACCCCGCGTTCGACGTGACCCCGGCCGCCTACATCACGGGCATCATCACCGAGTGCGGCGTCGCCGCACCCGACTACGCCGAGTCACTGGCAGGCGTCTGCGAGGGCACCGGCTCGATCCACGAGCTCGGCTAGGGGAACGCCGTGTCGCTCGTCGCGCTGATCGAGGCGATCGCCAGGATCCTGGCGCTCGTCGTCGTGGGCATAGCGCTGCGCCGGTCCGGCATCCTGAAGCGCGAAGACGCCAAGCCGCTCAACGGCGTCATCATCTACGCCGCTCTGCCGGCGCTGATCTTCAACGTGGTGGTCAAGGCGCGGCTATCCCTCGATCTCGTGAGGGTCATGGGCGTGGCGTGGGCTGTCACGCTCATCGGATTGGCGATCGCGTGGGGCCTCTCCCGCGCCCTGCGCCTCCCACCGCGCATCGCGGGCGGTTTCATCATCGCCGCCGCGATCGGGAACACCGGCTACGTCGGCTACCCCGTGGTCAGGGCGCTGCTCGGCGAGGCCTCGTTGGCGCCGGCGGTCTTCTACGACGTGTTCGGCAGCGTGTCGGTGATGCTCATCTTCGGTATCGCGATCGCGGCGCACTACGGCCGGCACGAGGGCCGCATCGACGTACTCCGGGAGTTCATCACCTTCCCGGCTGTCATCGCGATGCTCGCCGCGCTCGCCTTCCGCTTCGTGCCGTGGCCCGCCGCCGTTATGGATACGGTCATGGATTGGACAGGCTTCGCCGGCACGATAGCGGCGCCGCTGATCATGGTCTCGCTCGGTGTCTCGCTCGACTTCGCGGCGTTCCGCGACGCCACGGCACCTCTGGCCGCTCTGTCGGTGGTCAAGTTGCTCGTCCTGCCGGCACTCGCGGTGGGATTCGCGACGCTGCTGGGCGTCCCGGAGGCGACGCGGGTCGCCGCCATCGAGGCGGGCATGCCGACAGCGCTGCTGGCGCTGATCATGGCGCAACGCTTCGACCTCGACGCGGAGTTCGTCGCCGCGGCGAGTCTGACGACGACCGTGGCGTGTGTGGCCACGGTCCCGCTCGTGCAGCTGCTCCTGCGCTAGGCGCGCCGGTCGGCTGCCGGAAGGGAGCCGATGCCGTGGTGATGCGAGCGTCCCTCGAGCGGACCGCCGACGTCTGTGCGGACCTGCTGTGGCCGCCTCGCTGTGCGGGGTGCGACCGTCCCGGCGACCTGCTCTGCCCGTCGTGCCGTGACGCGCTCCCGCTCATCGCGCGCGGCGCGGCGTGCCCGATCTGCGGTGCGCCCGACGGCACGCACGGCTGTGCGGAGTGCGGCCGCACGTCGTTCGCGTTCCGCGAGGCGCGGTGCGCGGGCGTGCTGGAGTGGCCGCTCTCCCGCGCGATCACGCTGCACAAGGATGCAGGCGAGTTGCGGATGACGCCCGTGCTCGCACAGCTGCTCGCGGAGGCGGCGGGGGAGTGGGCGGCGTGGGCGCACGCAGCGGTGCCGGTCCCGGCCTCCCCGGGTGCGCGTATGCGCCGGGGCTTCGACCACGGCGCGCTGCTGGCAGCCGCGTTCGGAGCGTGCACCGGTGTCCCGGCCCTCGATGCGCTGCAGGCCCGGCCGCGCCGGGACCAGCGCGGACTCTCGCGCGAGCGCCGCCGTGACAACGCGCGCTCGTCGATCGAGCTGGTGCCGGGCGTGGCGGTCCCGTCGCGCGTCCTGGTGCTCGACGACGTCTTCACCACCGGCGCAACCCTCGACGCCGCCACGCTCGCGCTGCAGGAGGCGGGGGCACGCGAGGTGCGGGTGCTCGCGATCGCGCGCGCGTGCGGGGGAAGGCTCTAGGTGCGGTCCGCCCCGCTTCACACCTGCTAAGATGTGTTCGCTTCCACCCGGGTCTGTGGTTGCGGGCACCGCAAGGTGCCTTAGTCCATGGTAGACGCGGCCAAAAGGACCCACGTAAGCCGGCGGGAGACCGTCGCGCGAGCATGGCGCGTCTTAGGGGTAAGTCGTACCGCCTGGTTCAGTGCCGCATCCCGCGGCCCCGGGCGAGAGAGCCGGTAGTGAGATCGCATCAAGCGGAAGCTCCAGTGCGCGAGTGTGGGGCCAAAGACCAGGTCAGCCGGGTGGAAGCATCGATCGTCCGTACGATGAAGGGGCCGCCGCATGACTCGACGCATCACCATCGTCATCGCACTGGCGGCGGTCGTGGCGCTGCTCGCGGGGTGCGTCGGCGCTATCGAAGGCGCTACGCTCACGCCGAAGGTGGCGCCTCCGGTGATCCGGGACAAGGGCGTCCTGCGCGTGGCCGCCGACCTCCAGTACCCGCCGTTCGGTGGCATCGTCGACGGAGAGAAGGTCGGGCTCGATGTGGACGTGGCCTCTGCCCTGGCGGAGCGCCTCGGGCTGAAGGTACAGTTGACCGACGCCAAGCCGGAGATGGCGGCCAAGCTCGTCGAGGCCGGGGATGCGGATGTCGCCATCGGGGCACTCCCGGTCGACCAGGTCGTCGCCTCGGGCCTCGCCTTCGCAGGGACGTATGCGTCGGACGCACCGGCGCTCTTCTCGTCGTCCGAGGCAACCGCCTCCTTGGCGAGCGTGGCCGGCAAGCGGATCGCGGTCCAGAAGGATTCCTACGCGTACTGGGCCCTCATCGACGAGTACGGAGAGGACGCCGTCATCGTCATGCCGTCGCTGCGCGAGGCGCTCACCGCGGCGGCCGGCGGACAGGCGGATTACGCCGCGGGCGACGCGGTGGTGGGTTCCTATCTCTTGCGGGACTTCCCCGCGCTGCGGTTCAACGGGCAGCTCGTCCCCGCGTATCCGCTCGGTGTCGCCGTCTCCAAGGAGAATACGCAGCTCGAGCAGCGCGTGCGCGCGGCACTCGATCAGCTCGCGGCGAAGGGCGTCCTCGAGACGCTGCGGGCCAAGTGGACCGACGGGATGCCGCGCCTCGAGGTCCCGCGCAGCCTCGACACCACCGAGACGCCACCGGCTCCCTAGCCCCGTGCGGGCCTGCGCTGCCGATCCCGTCGCGCTGCGGCGTATCCGACTTCGTGCGACACTCCTCCGCTCCCATGCTGGTGACACCGTGTGCCTATACGAAAACGGTCGGATTCTATGCGCCTCGCCGCGCTCCGTTATCCAATGTTCCCGTCGATTCCCTCACGACGCACTCGCTCACGTTACACAACCACGCATGGGTTGGTGTATGGTATGCGGGTGTTGCACACAGGGCCGCCCGGCTCAGCCGCGGCTGTCAGACAGTACTTCTTAGGAGGAGGAAAGATGGCCAAGTACGGCAAGCTCGTCGCCCTGCTCGTCGCCGCGGCTCTCGTTGTGAGCATGCTGGCTCTCGGTGGCTGCTCGACGCCGGCCGCCCCGGAGCCCGCAAAGCCCGCCGAGGAGAAGCCCGCCGCCGATCTGAAGCTCGTCACCGCCGGTCAGCTGACCTGCGGTTCCGACACGACCTTCCCGCCGTTCGAGTCCATGAACGGAAGCACGGCCGAGGGCTTCGACGTCGACCTCATCGCCGCCATGGCGCAGGAGATGGGTCTCACGTCCAAGTTCCAGACCGAGATCTTCGA
>JAUSAU010000071.1 GCA_030652345.1 Coriobacteriia bacterium | reverse complement strand
GCGAAGCGCGTCGTCGACCGCGATCATCGCCAGCTTCATGATGTCGGCGGCGCTGCCCTGCATCGGGTGGTTCATCGCGGTGCGCTCGCCGAACGAGCGCAGGTTGAAGTTCGAGCTGCGCAGTTCCGGGATCCAGCGACGGCGGCCGAACAGCGTGACGGCGTAGCCGTTCTGGTGGGCCTCGGAGACGATCCGGTCCAGATACTCGCGTACCTTCGGGTAGGCGGCGAAGTAGCGATCGATCATCGCCTGCGCCTCGGCCCGCGGGATCTTGAGTGATTCGGACAGCCCGTGCGAAGAGATGCCGTAGACGATGCCGAAGTTGACGGCCTTGGCGCGGCGACGGTGCTCGGGGGTGAGCTCGTCGTGCGGGACGGCGAAGACGCGCGCGGCAGTCTCCGTGTGAAAGTCCTCGCCGCTCGTGAACGCCTCGATGAGGCCCTCGTCCTCGGACAGGTGCGCGAGGATGCGCAGCTCGATCTGGCTGTAGTCGGCCGAGACGATGAGGTCGCCGGCCCGCGCCGGGATGAACGCCGCACGGATGCGCATACCCAAGGGCGTGCGCACCGGGATGTTCTGGAGGTTCGGGTTGCTCGACGAGAGGCGTCCCGTGGCCGCGACGGTCTGGTTGAAGGTCGTGTGGAGTCGTCCATCGACGGCTACCAGTCGCGGGAGCGCGTCAACGTACGTGGACTTGAGCTTCGTCATCTCGCGGTACTCGATGACCTTCGACGCGATGGGGTAGCTCGGCGCGAGCGAGGTGAGCACCTTTGCGTCGGTCGACCAGCCGGTCTTGGTGCGGTGCCCGGTCGGCAGGCTCAGCTTGTCGAAGAGGACCTCGCCCAGCTGCTTGGGCGAATCGATCAGGAACTGAGTGCCGGCCAGCTCGAAGATCTCGGCGCGCAGCAGCTCGATGCCGTCCGCGAGCTCTCCGGCAAGCCCGGCCAGTACTCCCGTGTCCACGCGCAGGCCCGCGTCCTCCATGCGCGCGAGCACCGGCACGAGCGGCGACTCGATGGTCTCGAAGCACTCCCAGGAGCCGTCACGGGTGAGGCGCTCGCGCAGAAGGGGCGCCAACTCGAGCGCGGCGCGCGCGCAGGCGGCCGCGCGCTCACGGGGCTCCCCCGGGACGAGCAGCGCGCGTCCAGTCAACTCGCCGTAGAGGGTGACGACGTCGTAGGCGCTGCGGTTCGACTCCAGCACGTAGGCGGCCACCGTGATGTCGAGGGTGCGCTCCGGTTTCCACGCCGCGAGGTAGCGCTCGATGCCGGAGTGCTTCTCACCGGGAGGTGCCGTCCGCTGGATGAGCGCCTTGAGGTCGGGCGAGATCAGCGTGCCGCGCTCGAGGCACTCCAGCAGAGCCGGCGCGAAGTCGGCCTCTTCGATGATCGCCACCTGCCCGGACGGCAGCGCGAACGCCGACTCCAAGCACGGGAAGAGGCTGTCGCTGGCGGTGTCGATGGCACAGGCGACCGTCGCGCCCTCGTCGAGGGCGGCGCGAAGGGCCGTCAGGGCATCGGCGCCCGTGAGTAGTGGCCACGAGTCGGCGGTGGCTGTCGGGGCCGCGGAGGCGCGCTCCTCGGAGACGACCTCCCATCCCAGCGAAGCGGCGATGTCGGGACCCGCGTGCGGCGCGGGGGCCGTCGGCGCATCGCCCTCGGCGGACGCCGCAGCAGGCGCCGGTGCACCGCTCTCGACACGCCGCCCGAGCTGCAGGACCCGCTCGACGAGCGACACCATCCGATAGCTCGTGAAGACCCGCGCCACCGCGTCGGCGTCGATGCCGCCCCACACGCATGTGTGTATGTCGCACTCGACGGGCACGTCACGCCGGATCGTGGCGACAGTGCGGCTCGCGCGCGCTTCGTCCATGCTCGCGCGCAAGCTCTCCCCCACCTTGCCGGGGACCTCGTCCGCGTGCTCCAGCACGGCGTCGAGCGAGCCGTACTGCTGGATGAGCTTCGCCGCGGTCTTCTCGCCGATGCCGGGCACGCCGGGGATGTTGTCCGACGTGTCGCCCTTGAGTCCGAGAAAGTCGGCCACCTGGTCGGGCCGCACGCCGAGACGCTCCTCGACCGCTGCCGGGTCGTAGACCACGATGTCGGTGATGCCCTTCTTCGTGGAGACGACGCTGACGCGCTCGGTGACCAGCTGGTAGGCGTCCTTGTCGCCGGTGAAGAGCAGCACGCGCATCCCGGCGTCCTCGCCGCGCAGCGCGAAGGTGCCGAGCAAGTCGTCGCCCTCCCAGCCCTCACACTCGACTACCGGGACGTTCATGGCCGCGAGCAGTTCCTTCACGATGCCGAATTGTGGCTTCAGTTCACCCGGCGTGGGCGGACGATGGATCTTGTAGCGCTCGAGCACCTCGGAGCGGAACATCGGGCGGCCCTTGTCGAACGCCACGATCAGTCCGTCGGGCGCGAACGACTCGGTGAGCTTGAGCAGCATCGACACGAAACCGTAGGCCGCGTTGGTCGGGCGGCCGTCCGGCGCGGTCATGGTCACCGGCAGCGCGTGGAACGCCCGGTGGAGCAGGCTGTTGCCGTCTATGACGGCCAGAACACGATCGGCCATGTGCCGGGGCGCCTTTCGGGTATCGAAGAAGCGTGACTCCGCCACGCGGAGACGCAAGGCTGATTGTACCCGAGGACCCCGACACGGCCGGGTGGACCTCGGCGATGAGCGACAGGAGCGGACACGTGGGCTTCTTCAACTGGGCGGCACCGGCCTTCGGCCATCTGGGTGACCGCTGGAGCGACGAGGCGATCGAGCGCTGGTGCTCGTGGCTTCGGCCACATCTGAGCGCGGATGGCGGAAGCGTGCTCGATCTCGGCGGGGGCACGGGCGCGCTGGCGGCGCGGCTCGCCGACGCGACGGGCGCGGCCGTCACCGTGCTCGACCCGACCCCCGAGATGCTTCGCTACCTGAAGCCGCACGAGCGGGTCACGGGCGTGATCGGACTCGCCGAGCGGATGCCTTTCGGAGCGGACACCTTCGACGCGGTGGTCATCTCCGATGCGTTCCACCACTTCCGCGACCAGGACGGCGCCGTGCGCGAGGTCCGCCGCGTGGTGCGTCCGGGCGGAGCGCTGTTGGTGCTCGAGTTCGATCCCAGGGGCTTGATGCGGCTGATCGTGTGGGGCGAGAAGCTCCTCGGCGAACCGGGTGCGTTCCTCACGCCGGACGCGATGTGCGCCTATATGGCGACGCACGGGATAGCCGGGCACTGCGAGAAGACGAGCCCGACGGGTTACTACTTCCTCGGAACCGTGCAGGCGTCGGCACCCGCCTAGGGCAGGTTGCTCGCCAAGTGGCAGTTCGTGCACAGGTCGTCGTCGGTCTCGATGAGCAGCGCGCGGTTCGCCGTCTCGTGCGGGAAGTTCTGGAACCGCGGGTTGTCGGTGACGGGATACTGGTCGGCCAGTGCGCCCGGTGTGACGACCACCGGAGCGGCGAGCCCGCCGGCGGCCGTCAGAGTCCCGACGTTGCGCGCATCCTCATGGCACTGCTGGCAGATCGGGTAGTGCCCGGCCTGCTCGGGCGTGCGCGGATCCGGCATCAGGTAGGCGCGGTTGTCCATCGCCCAGCCGGACGCATAGGTGCCGTCGGTGACCGAGCGCAGGATCGTGCCGGTCGTTCGCAGTCCTGAGTCGAGAACAGCGACGTGGTTGTAGTCGAACGGTGTGGCGGCGGTCAGGCTCGAGTCGGCCGGATGGTTGTGCACGACGCTGCCGGACGTGCGTCCCGCATGACACGCGGCGCACCAATCCGAACCGTATTCGGCGACGTCAGTCGTGGCACCGGTCGGCCGCTTCTTGAGCAGTTTCGAGGTCGGCCCGGCGTCCGGGTAGGCGTCGAACCCGAACATCATGCCGCCGTTACCGCGATAGCGTTCCCCCTGGAACTCGGCGACCGTGTTGGCGCCGTGCGGGCTGTGGCAGTCGTCGCAGCCCAGGAATCCGTCCGAGCCGAGGAAGGTCTGCGTCGTCTCCAGCCCGGTAGCCGCACTTCCTCCAGGGACGCGGTTCGTGACGTCGACACGGTGCCCACCGAGGACCGGCACCCCTCGCGCAGCGAGGGCGCCGTAGACGCCGCCCCCGCCGGTGCCGTCGTGGCACAGCTCACACGTGGCCTTCACGGTCGGACCGGGCAGGAGCGCGTACGCGCCCTGTGCGGCGTGAACGCTGTGACACGTCGCGCACTTGTTAGAGGTCGAGACGAAGGACCCGTGAGGCCCGTAGTCCGTGGTCTCGTCGGGAGGCGTGTGGCACTGTTCGCAGCTGAAGGGCTCAGGCGTGGCGGTGCCCTCGTAGCCGGCGTAGGCGAGGGAGGTGGCTCCGAGGATGAGCCACGAGAACAGTGCGAGTGCGACGACGAGTCGTGCTGACGTGCGATGCATTGCAGCTCCGTGCTTGCGAGTGCTCTTCGTGTGGGGCGAGCCTACATGAAGGTCACTTAAGCAAAGCGCGCGCCACTAGCCTCTCCAGAGGTACCCGACGTTGCGTACCGTCTCGAGCCGATCCGCCAGCTCGCCGCCGATCTTCGAGCGGATGCGCCGAACGTGGACATCGACCGTGCGCGATCCGCCGTAGTAGTCGCTGCCCCACACGCGGCGGAGCAAGACCTCACGGCTGTACGCACGATTCGGGTGCGTGACGAGGAACGTGAAGAGCGCGTATTCCATGTACGTGAAGTCGATCGGCTCGTTGTCGACGTGTGCCTGATAGGTCGCAAGGTTCACCGTCAAAGACCCGATGCGGATGAGCTCTTGCGAGCTCGCCTCCTCGCCCGGCCACGCGAGCGCACGCACGCGCGCACCCAGCTCCTCTGAGCTTGCACCGCGCACGAGGAAGTCGGCCTTCAGTCGCGTCGGCAGACGCAGTCCCGCAAGCGCCTCCGGTTCGATGATCAACATGAGGGCCACACCCTCACCACCCCACGCGCCGTTCTCGACCGTCTGCGCGAGGACTTCCGGTGCTCGACCCCCGTCGACGACCACGAGGTCAGCGTCACCGTCCGCGAGTCGGGCCGCGAGATCGCTGACCCGCGCCTCCGTCATCGAGACGTCGAGAGGCGCCAGCGCCTGGCGGACCCAGGCGATCGTGTGCACATCGTCGCTGACGAGCAGAGCTCTTCTCATATGCATGATTCTACCGCTCCCTCACGGACGGGAATCGAGTCAGTCCGCAACGGCCGGCGCCGGACGGGGATGCCCCCGCCCGGCGCCATTGCCGTTCGTGCTCGCGCGGACCGCAGGCGGCGCATGCCGCCGGCCACGCGGACTAGATGTTGGGAAGGTAGCGGCTCAGCTCCCACTCGGTGACCTGCAGACGATATGCGTCCCACTCGGCGCGCTTGTTCTTCACGTAGAACTCGTGGATGTGCTCGCCCAAGACGTCCTTCATCAGCTGCGAGTGCTCGAACTTGTCGATGGCCTCGCCGAGCGTGCCCGGCAGCGTGTTGATGCCGGCGGCGTCCAACTCCTCCTGGCTCATGTGGAAGATGTTGTTCGTGGCCTCCGGTGCCAGCGTCAGCTCCTCCTCGATACCCTTGAGGCCGGCGCCGAGCATGACGGCGAAGGCGAGGTACGGGTTCGCCGACGGATCGGGCGAACGCAGCTCGAGGCGGGTGGCGTTCTCCTTGCCGGGCTTGTACATCGGGACGCGGACCAGAGCGGAACGGTTGCGGCGGGCCCACGCGATGTAGACAGGCGCCTCGTAGCCCGGGACCAGACGCTTGTAGGAGTTCACGAGCGGGTTGGTGACGGCGCAGAACTCGGGCGCGTACTTCAGCAGACCGGCGATGTAGTGCTTCGCGATCTTGGAGAGGTTGAAGCCCTCGGGGTCGTTCGCGTCGAAGAACGCGTTGCCGTCCTTGTTGAACAGCGACTGGTGGACGTGCATGCCGCTGCCGTTCTGACCGAAGATCGGCTTGGGCATGAACGTGGCGTACACGCCGTTCTGCATCGCGATCTCCTTGACCACGAGGCGGTACGTCATGACGTTGTCCGCCATGGAGAGCGCGTCCGCGTAGCGCAGGTCGATCTCGTGCTGCGACGGCGCGACCTCGTGGTGGCTGTACTCGACCGGGATGCCCATCTTCTCGAGCGTGAGGACGGTCTCGCGGCGAAGGTCGGATGCGACGTCGAGCGGGGTCAGATCGAAGTACCCGCCGTTGTCGAGGACCTCGGTGCCCTGGTCGTCGGCGAAGTAGAAGTACTCGAGTTCCGGGCCGACGTACATCGTGTAGCCGAGCTCGGCGGCCTTCTGCGTCACGCGGCGAAGGGCGTAGCGGGGATCACCCTCGAACGGCGAGCCGTCCGGCTTGACGATGTCGCAGAACATGCGGCCGACGCCTTGCTCGCTCGGGCGCCACGGCAGCACCTGGAACGTGTCGGGGTTCGGGTAGGCGACCATGTCGGACTCCTCGAGACGGGTGAAACCGTCGATCGACGAGCCGTCGAAGCCCATACCCTCCTCGAACGCGCCCTCGAGCTCCGTGTCGGTCACGGCGAACGACTTGAGCATGCCGAGAACGTCGGTGAACCAGAAGCGCACGAAGTGCACGTCGCGCTCCTGCACGGTCTTGAGCACGAAATCCTTGTCGAACTTGGGTGCCATGTCGGGTCTCCTTCTACTCGTCGAACGAGTTTCGCCCCACGCGCGACCGCACTGCGGACGCGCCGCCTCGGTGCGTGACTATGGGAGGACGATAGCGCGGGGTGTGTTTCGGGCTCGTTACGGGATTTCCGATCCTCCCGTATACTCCGGCGTCAAGACGATGCTGCTGCAAGGGAGACCGGTGATGATCCGCGGAGAGACGATCTACCTGACGACGCTCGACCCGGGCAACGCCGAGACCGCGCGGGGCTGGGTCAACGACCCGGAGATCAACCGCTACCTGCTCTCCGGCCAGGTCCCGGTGACCATCGAGCAGGAGACGGACTTCTATCGTCGCGTCGAAGCGAACTGGGCGGCGGCGAAGGGCTACGTCTTCGAGATCCACGTGGCCGCGGACGGCCGCTACATCGGCAACTGCGGCCTTGACGAGGTGGACATGCGCCATCGCTCGGCGCAGATCGGCATCTTCATCGGCGATGTCGAGGCGCAGAACAAGGGCTACGGCAGCGACGCGATCCTCACGCTGACCCGGTTCGGCTTCGACACGCTGGGGCTCAACCGCATCGAGATCCGGTCGCAGGCCGACAACGAGCGCTCCATGCACCTGTACGAGAAGCTCGGCTTCACACCCGTCGGACACCTGCGCGAGGCGACGTACACGTACGGGAGCTTCGTCGACGAGGCGCTGTTCGACATGCTCGCGAGCGAATGGCGGGCGCGGGCGTAGGACGCGATCGGTAAGGAGCTAGCGGCCTAGGGCCAGACCTCGGAGCCGACGAGATCCTCCTCATGAGGGTGCATGATCGAACAGCCGGCGCAGTCGGTCTTCAGCCATGAATTCGGCGACTTGTTGCCGATGCGGATGGCGGTCAGGGGATGCCGGGAGTCCGGATAGATCTTCGTCGCGTAGGGCTCGGGGTCCGATGCGTAACCAAGCAGCCGCGGACGCTTCCACCCATGCGGGATGTTGATATGGCACGAGTTGCACACGACGCCGGAGCCCCTGTGCACGGGCGAGGACGCGTATGAGCCCCCGTTGTTGTGCACATTGTTGTCGCCAGGCGAGAGCACGTGGCACTTCGCGCACAATATGTTGCTCGGGGACATACCGTTACCGCTCGGATCGGTGAAGTCGAGCTCGGCCGTGGCCCAATCTGACGGGTAGTCCGGATCGAGCATGTACTTCACCGACGAGCCGTGCGGCCCCTTCGCCTGGTCCGTGCCACCTCCCGTGTGGCAGTCCGTGCACGTCATCTTGCTGTCGTGCGTCAGACCCCTCAGGAGCGTGGCGTCGCCGGCCCATCCCCACGAGTAGACCTGTCCGTTCACCGCGAACGATTCCCGTACACCCTGGTTCAGGCCGAGCACGTTGTGGTAGCTCTGATTCGCGGGGTTGAATTCGAGCGCGAGGTCCGAGCCTCCCGCCCCGTCGTGAGTGCCCGCATCGGGCAGACCAGTGTAGGTCGTGTGGCACTTGAAGCACAGGTAGGCCTCGAGGTCACTCGGGCGGCCCGTGAAGCGCACCGTCGAGTAGGATGTCGCGGTGGTGCCGGGCGTGGCGCTCCAGACGGGCTTGACGCCGATAGCCCCGAGCAGGGCCGGCGCCGGACGGCTCGACCCCTCGGTGTGCGTCCCAGCGCGAGCGGCATGGGGGTCGTGGCAGTCGACGCACTCACTGTGCCGGTTACCGACGCCGAGCATCGCTGGCTGCTCCGTGTCCGAGTGCCGCCCGTCGACGCCGACCGGGTGGCCGTACGTCTGGCCCGCAGGTGTCGCTACGTCCAACGCTCCCGGGGCGGTCTTGCCGATGGTTCCGTTGCCGTGGCACTGGTAGCAGAGGTTCTGCTCGAAGGCGGCGGTCGACGTGTTGTCGCGCACCCCCTGCGCGCCGTCCGCGAACCACGCGGGCCGGGTCCACGCAGTGAGGCGCGCGTTGTTCGACGCGTGCGGATCGTGGCAGACTGCGCAGTCGGTGATGCCGCTCGCCGACGAGTAGTGTCCTCCGGATGTGAACTCCGCTCCCAGGACGCCTTGCTTGTCCCAGCCGGTGAAGAGCGGGCTGTCCTGCCGGCTTGAGAAAGCGATGGAGTACGGCACCGAACTCGGGCCATCGTCAGTGTGGGTCAGGCGACCGGAGTCGTGGCAGCCGAGGCACACGGTCGTGACCTCTTGCCCAGTCATCGTCGACTTGGTGTCCGCGGGGTCAGACACGCGGCTGAGGTCCCACGCGGACGAGCCGCCGCTGCCGATCACATGCGGGTCGTGGCAACTGCTGCAGCCGAGCGCCCCCTGTGCGGCGGGATAGGAGCCGAGCGACGTCACGGACCACGCCCGGATCGTAGGATCGGGATCGGACGGCGCGCTCTTCGTCATCCATGCACTCACCTGGATCCTCGGCCAGTCAGCTGTGCGCAGACCGCTCAAGTCGACGTTACTCGAGCGCAGGCCGACGAATCCCGGGATCTCGACGAAGGACGACCCGTTCCAGCCCTTGATGGTGTAGGCGATGTCGGTACCCGCCGGCTGGACGGCGTCATTCGTGAAGGCGCCCCACGAGGTGGCGCCCGCGGCCGGAACGACCTCGTCCGACATGAGGCGCATGCGATCGGTGCCGGAGGTGACCCTCCAGTTCGCTACAGACGGCGCTTCGAACGCGTCATCGGTGCTGAGCCTCGCAATAACGCGCAGTTGCGGGAAGGCCGCTGTCGTGAGTGAGCCGAGATCGACCGGGCTCGTGTGCAGGCCCGCGAACCCGGCGATGTCCTGCCATTGGAGCCCGTTCCACGTCTGGACGGTCATCGCGACATCCGTCCCGGCCGGCTCGGTCGCAGTCCAAGTCAGCCAGCCCCACTCGGTGGTATCCCCGGGTGTGAGCGGCGGACTCTCGATGGTCTCCGTCGTATAGCCGATGCCGGTCAGTGGGCCGACCGTCGTGTCGACCGATACCATCGCGAATGCCTGCGTACCGGCTCCCCAGAAACTGTTGACATCCATCCCCGCCGTGACGGGCAGCCACGGGGTGTAGTAGGAGGGTGCGACCGGCGTCCAATCCCATGCCGGCCACGGCTCAGCGGCCGGGTCGGCTGGCACCCTCATCCGCCGCCAGTTCCTGCCCTGCTCCCCGAGCAGCATATAGACGTAATCTCCGCCGTCCCACGTGAGAGACGGGTTGTTTCCGGGACTGTATCCACTCAGACCGCGCGTCGTGTTGACCAGGGTGGGAGACGCACTGGACGGGTCGACGACCACGAGCAGGGCTCCCGTCCACTCGCTCGGGGGATTGGGGTACTGGTTCGAGTAGTAGAGCAGGTACTCGCGTCCGCCCCTCACCACGAGCTCCGCGGCTCCGGAGGATGCCGTCCCGTCGCTCGGGGCCATCGCTATGCCCGTGTCGACCGCCTCGATCGCGCCGCCCGCCGATAGCTTCGTCGAGGCGCTAGTGACCTGCCACAGACGCCCGGTGCCCGCCCTGAGACCCGTGATCGCGTCCCACCCCCGATCGACGATCAGGAGGGTGTCTGTCAGCGACGAGTACTCCGCGGCGCCAGCGTATTCGGTGTATATCCGCGCCCCGCTACCCGCTTGGACCAGCCACGCGGCCGGACCCTCCAGCGAGCCGGTCTCGGTGTTGATCTTGTAGTGGTCCGTACGATTGGCGAGCGAGTTGAAACTCGCCGCCCATACGCCGTGCAGCGACGGCACAGCCCATCCTCTGGACTGGTAGTTGTAGATGACCCTGTTCGTGTCACCGGTACCGGCCACGTAGGTCCACGCCTCGCCCATGGTGGGTCGGATGTAGTGGAAGGCGGGTAGGCCGTCCTTGTTGGCGCGCGTCAGGAAGACGCGGTCGTCCTGATAGTAGGCACCTACGGACCCCGAGTTGTACTGCTCCGCGGCGCTGAGGTCCGGTACCGAGAACCCGAGTGCCGGGTCCCTCCAGAGGCCGCTCGTCGCGAAGTACGTCGGCACCTCCTTGTCCAGCTGCATCCACAACAGACGCTGCTTGTGCGGCGGGATCTCCATCTCCTGCGCCACGAGCGTTGCCGAAGTGTCGAGCTGCGTGAAGGTGTCGAACCCGGTCGCAGGCCTGACGCCCAGCCAGTCGATGCTCGGCCTCTGCTCCGACCCCGCGACGTACAGGTGGCCGGGCCTCATGACGTCCACGGTGGCCTCGCGTAGCGTCGGGCTCGTGTTCGGATCCAAGCTCGCGAATGCGAAGGTCACCTGCAGGCAGTTGTACTCAGCGACCTGGAAACCCGTGAGGTCGACCTGGCCGAGCGAGCTTATCGATGTTTCCACCAAGGTCTCGAACCGAGCTTCGGCATCGTTGAACCCCTCGATCTTCGCGGTCAGAGTCGTGCCCGCGGGGACGTCCGCGTCCCATGTCAACCGCGACCACGTGGTCGCATCGGGAGGCGCTCCGATCAAGGGCATGACATACGTCCCGGAGAGAGCAAAGCCCTCGTACTCGAGCGGTGGCGGGGTCACGGTGGCGATCACGGCCGCGCCGAACTGGGCGTTCACGTTGGTCCTTGGAGCGCCGATCGACTCCCATGCCGACCATGTGTCGTTCATCGGATCGGCGGGGATCCGTATCCGCTGTACGAAGTTCCAGGTGCTGGGTATCACCGAGTAGATATATGCGCCATCCGTGCTCAGCGACATCTCCTGCGGATTGTAGGTACCCGCCGGATAGGAGAGTGTCCGACTCGTGACGGTGGAGCCACCGAGGCCGGCGAACACGCGGAGTGTCCACGCCCGCGTGGCGTCCTGACCGGTCGCGAAGAGGTACTCGGTGCCGCCGACGGACACGGTCCGCATCCTCAGGTCGTACGTGTAGGTGTTGGGCTGATTGGTTGTGAAATCGATGCCCGTATCGACGGGGACGACGAGGTTCGACTTGGTGGATGGCGACTGCACGTACATGAGGTGTCCGTCGCCACCGGCGGATCCCGACAGCCGGTTCACATTCACGAAGTACAGCCTGTCCGTCTGCGGCGAATACGCGGCGGCGGAGCCGGTCCCGATGTTGAGCGGCGTGCCGCCCGCAGTGGTGACCCAGAAGGTGTTGCGGTAGGCGTCGTCCGATAGCCCGAACACCGCCACGGCACCGGAGCCTTCGCCATGCAAGACGTAGAGACTGTCGTGTTCCGGGTCAACGTCGATCGCAAGGCCGCCCGCGTTCATCAACGGGTACTGCGACCATACCTCGGAGGACTCGCCGTCGGAGAGCGAGAGCTTGCGCACCGCGCTCACGTCCTCCGAGAAGTAGACCGCGTTGTTCCAGACCACGGCGTCGTGGGACGGGGTTCCGTACCCCGGTCTGTCGGTGGGGTCATAGCCGTTGTTCCAACGCATCGTGGCGATGTCGAGGGCATCGAGCGTGTCGGCGCCCCACTGCTCCAGGAGCACCTGCCTCGCTGCCCGGGGGCGGAAGTTGGTGCCCCAGTTCAACTGCACGCCGCCCTCGATGAGATTCTGGGTGCCCGTGCCCAAGCCAGTGTCGAATTCCGCGAGGCTACCTTGCATCAGCAGAGTCTGCGGTTCGGGCGACGCCGTGAGGGTGGCGACGCCCTGGTCCACCGGGTGATGGCTGGGACGCGCGAACTCGACGGCCAGATCGCGACCGTTCCAGGTGCGCGGCGCCGTGCCCGTGGTCCGCGTGGAGGTCGAGCCCGCCTTGTGGCAGGCGATGCAGACCTGATCCTCGCGAGCCGGGAGGAGATTCGGTATCGTCCCGCCGGCCTCGTCAGACACACCATGGACCGCGTGGCATTCGGCACAGGCGGTTCCTCCGTGCACGGACGCCACGAAGGCCTGTGGTCCGCGATATGAGGATCCGTCCGAGTACGTGTTGGACGCGTCATCGTGGCATGTCTTGCACAGGACATCACCTGTCGCCCGCGTGTAGTCGGGTCTACTGGTGCCGTGCACGTCATGACAGTTGCGGCAGCCGCCGGGCTCAGGTGAGCCGGACAGACCCGGCCAGCTCGTCAGCGCATTCGAAGTGTTCGCCGAAGCGGCATGCCCGGTCGAGGAGAACACGGTGCGTCCCGACCAGACCCCCAGCGGTTGGATATGGCACGCGTAGCACAGTGTGCGGTCGTTGCCGGTCACGGTCGTTCCCCCGACCGTGCTG
Source organism: Coriobacteriia bacterium (assembly GCA_030652345.1). The sequence continues at coordinate 1,040 of JAUSAU010000071.1, read as the reverse complement.
CGGATCAACGCGGTGTTGCCGGCGCTGTGCCCTGTGTGACACGACAGGCAACCCTTGCGGATACCGCCCGGCTCGGTCGCGCGCGCATGGCCGGTTCCCGAGAAGAGGGTTCGCATATCCCCTCGGGTATCGGCCCAGTAGTCGGGCAGGCTCGCCGCGACCGCTGGATTCGGCTCGACTCCATGACACGACCAGCAGTACTCGTTGCCCGGCATCGCGCCCTTCGCCGCTTGGATCGCCCTGCCCGTGACGGGGTCGAACGCGCGCAGCAGGTACGGCAGCGCAGTCGGATCGGCGTGCGGGTTGTGGCACAACGTGCACTTGACGCCCGTCGTGGAACCGGGCGCCATCGCCGGGTGGCGGGATTCGGTGTTCGGGTCGAAGGACTGACCTGAGTACGCGAAGAACGCGGATTGCACGTTCTGAGCGCCGAGAACGTCTACCCCGGCCGGGGCGGCACCCGCCGTCATGTTCCCGTGGCAGTTGTAGCAGACCTGCGAATCATTGATCGACATGACGTTGTCTTGGATCGGTGCGATCGTGAGGTTGTGGCACACCTCGGTGCAGTACTTCTTGCCGGTCTTGGCGAAGGTCGTCCCGTGGGGCTGGATGTAGAGGCCCTGCCAGTACGAGAAGTGCGGCATCGTGGCGGTCAGTGTGCCCGCGTTCGTGTCGATCGTGGTGGTGACCGGCGACCAGGTGCCCGTGGAGGTGTTGAGGTATCTCCAGTCGACGTTGCGGGCGACTGTGTTGGCCACCTGGAAGTGCGTGACCGGGATGCGGTAGCGGACGGTGACGCGAGCCGGGACCCTCAAAGCCGCGCTGGCGTAGAAGTCGTACGCCGACGTGACGCGGATGAGGCTGGGGTTTGCGGCCACGGCGACGGGACGGACCCTCACGCGCGTGGAGCGAAGGAACGTCCCGCGCGGCAAGCTCAGTGTGAGCGCACCGTTGCTCGCGCGCAGCGTGGCGCCGCGTGAACTGACGATAGCGGACAGCGCCAGCGTCTCGTTGGACACCGCCGCACACGGGTTGCCGAC
>JAUSAU010000070.1 GCA_030652345.1 Coriobacteriia bacterium | reverse complement strand
GAGAAGTGGAAGAACGGACAGGTGTCGGTGATGGCGAGCCCGTAGCTCGATTTGATGAGCGGGCAGAAGTTGCGGGGGAGGTCGAGCTCGGCGTCCGCGATGGCGCCCTCGTTGTCGCCGCACAACGAGACGGGGATGGCGCCTGCTGCACGCACCAGCTCGGCGGGTACGTAGCCGCAGTACAGGCCGACGACCTTGCGGCCCGCCTCCTTGGCGTTCTTGAAGTCGATCTGAGCGTGCGTCGTCGCGCGCTCACACCAGTCGACGATCTCGGCGATGCGGTCCATGGGCTCCCCGGCGGTCCGGTGTTTGCTTATACGCGTCATTGTCGCAATTGATACGGCGTCCAGCAGGGTGCTATTCTCTCATGACGCGGACGTTAGGTGCTAACCCCATGGCGAGTGCGTACGAGATCGATCTCCACAACCACATGCCGCTCTTCGCGGGCGACTACCGTGGCCCGATGGACACGACGGGCGACGATGTCGTGGCCGCGGCGAGAGAGGCCGGCGTGCATGTCCTTGCGGTCACGGATCACTTCTCGATCGACTTCTACGAGCACGTCGCTGCGGCTGCCGCCGATGTCGACGATCTGCTCGTCCTGCCGGGCGCCGAGATCCGCCTCGCATGGGAGGGCGACGAGGTACACCTCGTCGCGTTGTTCCCGCCCGACTCCGCAGAGCGACGGTTCGCCGCGCTCATGCAGGTGCTGGGCTTCGAGCCCATGGGGCGCTCCGCTCTGCAGTCCGTCGTGATCGAGCATGATCCCGTCGACGCGGCACACGCGATCTCCGCGCTCGGGGGTATCTGCACCGTGGCGCACGTGGACCGCACCTTCGGCGACTATCGGCTCCTTGGACGCCCGGCGCTGACACGCCTGCTCGACACGGCACCCATCGCCGCGGTCGAGTTCATCGATGCCACGCGGGCGCACGAACTCGGCGAACTGCGCCGGGGACGTTCGTGCATCCAGAGCAGCGATTCGCACCATGCGCGCGAGATCGGCCGTCGCAGAAGCGTCGTGGAACTGGGCGAACTCTCGTTCGCGGGACTGCGCGACGCCCTCATGTCGGGATGCGTTCTCGCCCCGGCTGCCGTCTAGCAGCAACTGCCCCCGGACGCGGTTCCGCCATCGTCAGGTCCGCACGCGATCGGTCCTCGCTTGAACCACGAGCCGATGATCGCCGCAGCGCATCCGACTCCGGAATCCACGCGGATCGCGTCGAAGGCGCAGTTGCGCTGACACGCCCCGCACTCCATGCACGCGCCGCGGTCCGCGAGCGCCGCCCGGTTGCCCTCCATGACGAACACGCCGTGCGGACACACCATCGTGCACAGCTGGCACCCCGTGCACTTCGCAGCGTCATACTCGAGGGTGACGACCTCTTCGATGTAGCGCATCGTCACGCCCACCACCCCCCGTAGACCCACAGTGCTGCGGCCAGCACGACTCCTGCGACCTGCCACGGCATCGATGCGGCCATCTCCTTCTCGACGCCGTGGAGCGAGGTGTACGTGGAGGTGCCGGTGTAGTTCATCGTCGCGAACGACGCGCCCGCGAGGATCAGGGCGATGGCGGCGAGGACGTCCGGCCATCCCGTGGAGACGGGCGCGAACGCGACCACGGGGATCGCGGCGAGAAGGCCCGCCTGCATCCCCTTGAAGGCGAACATCCGGCCACGCAGCCAGGGGAGCAGGAGCGGGCCGAGCAGCGTGCCGGCGACGATGGTCGCGACCGCGACGGCGACCGCGAACGGCGCGCGCTCGACCGCCCGGGGCACCGAGTACCAGTCCGGTCCGATGCCGCCGAGCGCGGCCGCGGCCGCCGCCGTCCCGGCGACGATCTTGAGCGTGGTGACGAACTCGATCGGCACGAGTACCAGCCGATCGTAGGTGGTGAAACGTACGCGTCGCATCTCGGGAGTGGCCTTGAACCCGGCGTCGAGGTAGGCGGGCACGTCGCCGGCGCGTACCGGTCCGTAGATGGCCCGGAAGCCGGTGCGGCGCCGGATCTCGGGGGCCGCCACGCCGGGGGCGCCGAGCTGCGGGAGCACGACGGTCCCGTGACTCACGATGAGAGCGAGCCCCGCCGCTCCGATGCGTCGCACGAGCTCCTCGGTCCCGAAGGTGCCCTTGCCTGCGGCGCACCAGACGTTGATGCCGCGCGTGTCGAGCGCGAGGACCCACGCGTCGCGCCCGGTCAGCGTGCGGCGCAGCGCGTCGAAGGTGAGCTTGTAGTTCGCGGTGACGAGGACCGGGGCGCGGTCATCGGGCTGGCCGACGGCATAGAGGCCGGGATCCACGGTGTAGGTGTAGCGGCCGATGCCCCAGCGCACGGCGTAGCCGCCGATCCGGTCACGCCATGTGAGGGCTGCCGCAACGACGGGGACGGTCCCTGCCGGCGTGTCGACAGACCCCGTGATGAACGGCTGATCCAGCCGCGGGCGTTCCACCTTGCTGCCCGGCAAGGTGCGGGGGCCTCAACACGGCGCCTCGGGCGCGGACGCGGGCGCGGGCCCGCAGGTCGTCTCCGTCATGCTCGTCTCCCCTGGTGTGCAGCGGTACGCGACGGAGTATAGCGCAGTAGTTCGATAGTTGTCGAACTATGGCGAGCGGCGCGCGCGGTCACTCCACGATCAGCGGCGTGGTCTCGTCGGGCCAGAAGACGCCGCCCGCCGGGGTGAGCTTCGCGCTCATGTACTTGATGCGGGCGATGCGATTGAGCACCTCGGGCATGAGGTCGCGTCCCTCGAGGTGGCCGAGCGACCCCGCCGCGCACGACAGCTCGTCGAATGCCGCGATCCCGTCGGCCTGCGTGCCCGCGCCTGCCATCGCGATGGGCACCGCGTCTCCCGAATGCACGAGCGCCGTGCCCGAGGGAGTCCCATGGTCGCCGGTCACGATGACCAGGTTGTCCGGCGAGACGAGTCCCTCGTCCCACAGGGCAGGCAGCGCGGCGTCGAGAGCCTCGAGGACGTCTCGCTTGGTCGCGGGGTCCTTCGTGTGGCCCGCGACGTCCGGCGCCTTGGTGTGGATGTGCACGAAGTCACAGTCGTCGTCGACCGCCCGCCGCGCGAGCGCGATGCGGGCACGGAGGTCGTCGGTCCAGTCCGGCAGGTAATCGATCCCGTACCAGCGCATCCCGAGCGCGGCTGAGATCCCCTTGTACGTCACGCCGCTCGAGACGCTCGCGCCGACGAGGCCGCTGATCTCGGTGAAGGTCGGCAACGGCGCGTAGCGCGCGGACCACTTCACGAGCAGGAAGTTCGCAGGCGACTGGCCGCGTTCCCGTCGCGCCGCGTTGACGGGATGCGCATCGAGGACACGGTGGACGTGGGTGAGCCACGCTTCCAGGGCGACGGCGGTGTCTCGCGCGGCGTGCGGCTCGCGCGCGTCCCTGAGCGCCTCCGGTCGGATCGCGCAGCGGCCCGCGACGTACGGGTCCGAGTCGGTGACGTCCGGAGACGGGTGCGTCCCGGCGCCGCCACCGCGGACGATGACGATGCCCTGATGGTCGGAGTTGTAGACGAACTCGATGCGGATGCCCTCGTACTCGAACGGCGAGATGGCTTCCGTGAGTTCGCGGCAGGCGTCGTCGTCGACGTCCGTCCTGCGTTCGAGCACGCGGAGCGAGCCATCCTCCTCGCGACGCACGGTCGAGAACAGACCGCGGAACACGACCTCGTAGCCGGTCAGGGCGAGACCTTCGCCGAGTGCCTCGAAGACCGCGCGCCCCGGGTAGAGGTCCCGCGGGAAGCCGAACAGGGTGTAGTGAGCCAGCTCGGACCCGGGCGCCATGCCGCGGCCGAGGGGGTGCAGCAGCCCCGTCGCCGCGCCCGCCGCGAACCTGTCGAGGTTCGGGGTGCGCGCGGCCTGCAGCGGCGTCCGCCCGTCGAGCACGTCCCAGGGCCGGTCCGCGCAGCCGTCGAGTATGAGGAGGATGACCGCCATCAGGCCGCTCCCGGCCCGTCGAGCACGCCGCCGACGATCTCCTCGTAGTCCGGCTCGGCGGCGCCGGCGATCCAGGCGTCGATGATGGCTGAGCCGGCAGGTTCTAGGAAGGCGTGCAGATAGCGCATGTAGGCGAGTTCGTCGTAGCTGGGCTGGCCGTCGAGATCGAGGTAGTTGCCCGAGTGCACGCAGCACAGCTGGCGACCGTCAGCGGTCCACGAGGGGCCGACGAGCGCCTCGATGCGGGCGGCATCGCGGATGTGCCTGATCGGTTCGAGCAGCTCCACGCCGCCACGCGCGAGCACGCGCGCGGAGGCATCGATGCCCTGCGTCGTCTGTGAGAGTTTGAGGCGGCCGTCGTGCGTGTCGCGCTCACCGGAGATCACGGCGACCCCTCCGAGTGCACGCGCGAGCGGCACGCGAGCGAGATGGAGTGACAGGTGGCATGCGAGGCACGGGGAGAAGAGCCCGAAGCGGTCGGCGACGACGCCGGCGAAGCGGCCATTGAGGGCCGCCCACAGGCGCGGCGCGCCGAGGCGCACGTGGGGCAGGACATGTGCGGTGCCCTCGAGCAGGTCGCGCAGGTGCTCGGCCGCACGCTCGGGGGCGGACTCGTCGCCGAACTCGGTGGACGTCGCCACGGACACGGGCAGGAGGGTGGCGAATCCGCGCTCGCGCACCGCGGCCACGGCGGCTGCCACGCTGTCGCGCCCCGCGATCTCAGCGATCGCGAGGGGGCCGTCGTACGCTCCGATGCCGGCCGTGATGCGCCCGGTGTGTTCGGCTGGGATGAACATGGCCTCAGTGTAGCTCCCTGCTCCGCGCGGCGTCGGCGCGCCGGAACGCCTCGAACGTCGCCTCGTCGTAGAGCACGAAGGTCGCGTCGTGCACGTGTGTCGCGCGCTCGAGGGAGACCGCCACGGACCGCAGGGCCACGGGCGCCGCGAGGTCGACGGGATAGCCGTAGACGCCGGTCGAGATCGACGGGAAGGCGATCGACGCCAGCTCCAACTCGTCGGCGGCCTCGATCGCCGAGCGGTAGGCGTCGGCGAGCAGCTCCGGCTCGTTCATCGTCCCCCCGCGCCAGACCGGTCCGACGGCGTGGATGACGCGACGTGCACCCGCCAGGTTCCCCGCTCCGGTCGCGACGGCCTCACCCGCGGATACGAGCCCGTGCCACCGTGACACGAGGACGCATTCCTGAGCCAGGGCGGGGCCGGCGGCGTGGTGGATCGCGCCCGACACGCCGCCCCCGGGGAGCAGTTCGGGGTTCGCGGCGTTGACGATGGCGTCTGCCGCGAACCGGGTGATGTCTCCGCGCACCAGGTGGATCGGCATGGGGCCTCCGAATAGTCGTCGAAGCGGCCGCGATCGAGTCACAACCAACGATAGCATCGCGGCCCTCGGCCGCTCGCGCGTCAGCCGTTGGGGATCACAAGGCTGAACGCGGACCCGACCCCGGGTTCGCTCTTGAGTTCGATGACTCCGCCCATCAGGGCGGCGAGGTGGCGGGCGATGGAGAGTCCGAGTCCGGTTCCCGGATTCTTCGCGGTGCCCGCCGGGGTGACCTGCCGGAACTCCTCGAACACCCGGTCGTGGTCCTCGCGGGCGATCCCGATGCCGCTGTCGCGGACCACGAAGGAGACCGAGCCGTCAGGCCGGGTGGCCACCGTGATGCTGACGTATCCCTCATCGGTGTACTTGATGGCGTTGGACAGCAGGTTGAGCAGGACCTGTTCGATCTTCTCGCGGTCGCCCACCATCCGCTCGGGTGCCTGGCTGAGGTAGACGTGCAACTCGAGGTTCCTCTCCGCGGCCATCGGGCGCACCGTGTCGGCGATCGTCCTCACGAAGCGCGTCACCTCGAACTCATCCATCGCCAGGTCGACGCGCCCCGCTTCGATCTTGGCGAGGTCGAGGACGTCGCCGACCAGGGACAGCAGTTGTCTGCCCGAGCGGTTGATCATCTGGAGCTGGCGCTCCTGTTCCTCGTTGAGCGGCCCGGCGATGCCTTGGGCGAGGACACCCGAGAAGCCGATGATCGAGTTGAGCGGCGTGCGCAGCTCATGGCTCATGCTGGCCAAGAACGCCGACTTCGCCCTTGTCGCTTCGAGAAGCTCGCGGTTCGCCTCGGTCAGTTCGTGTGTGCGGTCTTCTACGAGGCCCTCGAGGTGGCCGCGATAGGCGGCGAGTTCGGCTTCGGCGCGGGCGCGGTCCGTGATGTCTACGAAGGTGGCCACCATCTCGGACGGGCCCGTCCTGAACGCGTGCACGTCGAAGGACGAGTCGATGCGTCCGTCCGCGTAGTACACGTCCTCGTTGTGATAGAGCTCGCCGGTTCGCACGACGGCGCGATAGACATCGGGCATATCCGTGCTGGCGTGCATCGGGAACGCCTGCTCGATCGGCAGGCCCACAAGCCCGGAGTGATCGACGCCGAGGATCGCGTCCGCCGCAGCATTGGCTCCCTCGAAGCGCAGGGTGTCGTCATCTTCGAGCCGGTAGAAGTGCATCCCGATCGGGATGGAATCGACGATCGCATTCGCTCTCGACTCGGCGTCGCGTCGCGCCGTGCGTTCGGCCTCGCGTTCGCTGACGTCGCGCGCGATGACGAGTATCGATGGCACACCGGAGAACTCCAGCGGCCTCGCGCTGACCTCCGCCAGGATCGGTCTCCCATCGAGCATCCGCAACGCCTCGATGAGCGGTTCGACGAAGACCTGCCCCTCCGCCATCGCGGTGAGCCTGCCGGCGACACTCGCCGCCGAGACGGGGTCGACGAAGTCCATGACCGATCGCCCGATGACCTCGTCCGGAGAGGACGCGCCGACCAATCTGAGCCCGGTCGGATTGAGATAGACGATCGTGCCGCCCGTGTGGACGAGGATCGCATCGGGCGACATCTCCACGAGTGCGCGATAGCGCTCCTCCGCCTCGCGCAACGCGCCGAGCTGCGCGAGGCGGTCTGTCACGTCGCGCAGGAGTACCTGGACGCCGGGTCTGCCGTCGAACTCGACGCGCACCGCGACGACTTCCGCGGGAAAGGTCGAGCCGTCGCTGCGCACGACGGTTCGGAGGGCGGGCGGCAATGGGCCGCCCTTCGTGAGCGCCTCGTCGACACGCCCCGCGGCCGGTACCCGATCGTCGGCTGAGATGAAGTCCTCATAGGGGCGGCCCAGCATGTCCTCGGCGCGCTCGTACCCGAGAAGGTCCAGGGTCCGCTCGTTGAGGTAGGCGACCCGGCCCTCGATCGCGATCACGAGCGCATCCGGCATCAGTTCGACGATGGCCCGGTAGCGGGCCTCCGCGTCGGCAAGCGCGCGCCGGTTCGCATCCTGCTCGCTCACGTCCCGGATGAGCACCTGCACTGCGGGGCGACCCTCGAAGTCCAGCGCGATCGCGGTCGCTTCGCCGAGGAACGTCGATCCGTCCTGCCGCAAGAGGACGCGGGTCAGGGCCTCGGACGCACGGCCGCCCGCGAGCAGGTTGCGGACGCGCTCCACGGTGGATTCCACAGAATCGGGCGCGACCAGTTCGGTGTGGTGGAGTCCGATGGCATCTTCGAGGCGCGCGAAGCCGAACATGCGCAGTGCCGCGGGGTTGAGGTAGACGAGGTGACCGTCGACATGGACGATCACGCCGTCGGGAGACGTCTCCACCATCGCGCGGTAGCTGGCCTCGGCCGACTCCCGGGCACGGCGTTCCTCCGTCTGGCCCGTCGCGTCGACCAGGATGGAGAAGATCGCTTCCTGGCCCTCGAAGCGCGTCGGGATGGAGTAGATGTCGGTCTGGCGCGGAGCACCTGTGAGCGTGAACGTGTTGTACCGCGCGTCGCCGGTGATCGGCTCCCCCTTGAAGACGGCCGCCGTGTTGCGGCCGGCCTTCTCGAGATCTCCCGGATCGATGAACTCGAAGATCATGCGGCCGAGCACCTCGTCCATGCTCGCTGCTTCGGCGTACTCGAGCTCGGCGGCGTTCGCGTACAGGATGGTGCCGTCGGAGGCGTGCGCGATCACAACGGGGACGGGCAGCGCGTCGAACAGCGTGCGGTAGTTCGCGTCACCGCGATCCGCATCTGCATGTCCGAGGTGTGTGTCGGGGCTTTCTGTGCTCACGAGACGAAGGTACCCCGGGCGCGAGCGGTATACTCCCCGCATACCGTTCCGCGCACCGCGAGGGAGACTCCCATGCTCGACGCACGCTTCGCCCGCGAGAACGCGGAGGCCGTCCGCACGGCGATGGTGAACCGCGGCTCCTCGTGGAGTGTGGACGCCTATCTCGCGCTCGACGAGGAGCGCCGCGCGCTCATCGCGAAGGCCGAGGCGCGCCAGGCGCGCCGCAACGACCTGTCCAAGCAGGTCGGTGAGCTGATGAAGGCCGGCAAGCGCGATGAGGCGGAGGGTCTCAAGGCCGAGGTCCGCACGGTCAACGACGAACTCGCCGCCGACGCCGCCGTGCTCGACCAGGTGGATGCGGACGTCCGCGACATGCTCATGACCGCCCCCAACCTGCCGGACGCCTCGGTGCCGGTCGGCCGCAGTGAGGACGACAACGTCGAGGTGCGCCGCTGGGGCACGCCGCGCGAGTTCGGCTTCGAGGCGCAGGCGCACTGGGACCTCGGTCCCGCGCTCGGCATCATCGACTTCGAGCGCGCCGTGAAGCTCGCGAAGTCGCGGTTCGTGCTCATGGGCGGGCTCGGCGCGCGCCTCGAGCGCGCGGTGATCAACTTCTTCCTCGATACGCACACCGCGCGCGGCTACAAGGAATGGTGGCCGCCGATCCTCGCCAACGCCGAGACGCTCACCGGCACCGGGCAGCTCCCGAAGTTCGAGGAGGACCTGTTCAAGACGGCGGGCGAGGGGCTCTACCTCATCCCGACCGCCGAGGTCGTGCTCACCAACATCCATCGCGACGAGGTCCTCGAGGCGAGCGACCTCCCGCTGCACTACACCGCGTTCACGCCGTGCTTCCGCGAGGAGGCCGGGGCTGCGGGCCGCGACACCCGCGGCATGATCCGCGTCCACCAGTTCGACAAGGTCGAGCTCGTGAAGTTCGCGAAGCCCGAGGAGTCGATGGACGCGCTCGAGGGCATGCTGACCGACGCGACGCACGTGCTCGAGCTGCTCGGGTTGCCGTACCGCGTCATCACGCTGTGCACCGGCGACATGGGATTCGGCGCGGCGAAGACCTACGACATCGAGGTCTACATGCCGAGCTACGCCGGCTACAAGGAGATCTCGTCCTGCTCGAACTGCTGGGACTTCCAGGCGCGGCGCGCCTCGATCAAGTACCGCGACCCGGCGTCGTTCAAGGGCTCGCGCTTCGTGCACACGCTCAACGGTTCCGGCCTCGCGGTCGGCCGCACCGTCGCCGCCATCATCGAGAACTACCAGAACGCGGACGGCACCATCACCGTTCCCGAGGTGCTGCGTGGCTACATGGGCACCGATGTCATCGCCGCAGAGGCGCGCGGGTGACATCGGCCTGACGGAGCGTGTCGGCTAGAGTTCCAGCAGCCGCTCGGCGTTCGCGCCCAGGATCCCCGCGAGCTCGCACTCGCTGAACGGCAGCCGCCGCAGATGCTCGAGCTGGGCCACAGCGTCCGTCCACGGGCCGTCGGTCCCGAACAGCACGCGGTCGCAGCCGTGTTCGCGCGCCAGCGCCACGAACTCGTCGTCGGGCAGATGACCGAGCGTGTAGGCGGTGTCGAACCACACGTCGCGGCCCGCGAGCCGGCCGGTGACCGCGTGCCACTGCCGGAAGCCGCCCATGTGCGCGAGGACCGCGGTCAGGTCCGGCCAGTCGTCGAGCACCTCGCAGAAGACCTCGGGCGTGCCGCGGACTGTGTCGAACGCCACATCCCCGCCGGAGTGGAAGAACAGGACCATCCCGCACTCGACCGCGGCGTCGTAGATCGGCCGCATGCGGTCCTCCGTCGGCACGAACGACTGATACTCCGGGTGCATCTTGAACCCTCGCAGGCCCAGCGCCTTCATCCGCGCGATCTCTGCTGCGGGGTCCTCGAAGTCCGGGTGCATCGCGCCGAACGGGATCACACGCTCGGACGCAACCGTCGCGACCCAGTCGTTGATCGTGGCGACCTGGGCCGGTTTGGTCGCGACCGGCTGGACGACCGAGACGTCGATCCCGGCACGGCGCATCGCCGAGGTGAGCCCCGCGACGGTCCCGTCGTAGTGGGCCCCGATGTGCCCCTGGCCGCCGACGGCCGAGATCGCGAACTCAGCGAGCGAGTCGGGCCACGCGTGAGTATGGATGTCGACGATGCGCATGCAGGGAGGATAGCGCACGCCGCTCGGCCGTCCGAACCGCCGTGACATCGCACGCGGGGTACATACCATGGCGAACGGCCGGGCGGCACGCGCTCAACGGGTGCATCCGCCGCGATCCGGCCATCCCGCGCCGACGGAAGCACCCCACGATGCCCACGACGATCTCCGACACACCCACCGTACTCGTCGTCTTCGGCGCGACCGGCGACCTGATGGAGCGCAAGATCGCGCCGGCGCTCTATCACCTCCACGAGAAGCGCCGTCTGCCCGAGCGCTTCCGCGTCGTCGGATTCGCACGGCGCGAGATTCCTGACGACGAGTTCCGGGACAGTCTGTGCACGACGGTCCGGGCGCATCACGGCACACCGGTGGATGAGGACGACGTCCACGCCTGGGCGGGCGCGTTCAGCTACTCGCGGGGCGAGTTCGACGACACCGAGGCGTACGGGCGGCTCGTGGACGACCTCAACGCCATCGACGACGCGTGGCAGTGCTGCGCGAACAAGCTCTTCTACCTCGCGGTGCCGCCACAGTTCTACCGGACGATCTTCGAGCACCTCGCTGCATCGGGGCTGACGGCCACGTGCGGCGAGGGCGCGACGGGCGGCTGGACGCGCATCATCGTGGAGAAGCCGTTCGGCAAGGACACCGCCACGGCACGTGAGCTCGACGAACTGCTCGGCACCCTGTTCGAGGAGCACCAGATCTACCGGATCGACCACTACCTCGCCAAGGAGATGCTCCAGGGCATCATGTCCTTCCGCTTCTCGAACAACCTGCTCGAGCCGTCGTGGGACAACCGCGCGATCGACCGTATCGAGATCGACCTGCTCGAGACGCTCGGCGCCGAGAGCCGGGGTGCGTTCTACGATGGCGTGGGCGCGCTGCGTGACGTGGGTCAGAACCATCTCCTGCAGATGCTCGCGCTCATCACGATGGCGCAGCCGTCGAGCATGGATGCCGACTCCATCCGCGCTCAGCGTGTCGCGGCGCTGCGCTCGCTCGCGCCGATGTCGCCCGATGATGTCCGCCGCGCGACATTCCGCGCCCAGTACGACGGCTATCGCGCCATCCCGGGCGTCGCCCCCGACTCGCAGACCGAGACGTTCTTCAAGGTGGTCACCCAGCTCGACTCTCCCGACTGGCGGGGCGTCCCGGTCGTGATGCAGGGCGGCAAACGCCTCGCGACGGTCCGCAAGAAGATCGTGACGTCGTTCAGACACCCCGCGCCGTGCCTCTGCGACGGCCTCGACAACGTCGAGAACCGTGTCGAGTTCCAGTTGGAGCCGGTCGAGTCGATCTCCATCGCGTTCTGGACCAAGAAGCCGGGCTTCGAGTCCCGGCTCGAAGAACGCGACTTCAACTTCTTCCTCTACGAGAAGGAGGAGAAGACGCAGTACGTCGAGGAGTACGCGAAGCTGCTGCTCGATGCGGTCAACGGCGACCAGACGCTCTTCGTCTCGACGCGCGAGGTCCGCGCGATGTGGGAGTTCATCGATCCCATCGTGGACGGTTGGAACGACGGGCTCGTGGCGCTCGAGCGCTACGCGCCGGACACCGACGAGGTGGTGACGCAGGCGGCGCATGTGGGCCGCATCCTGCCGCACGCCGACCCGCTTCGGCGTGAGATCGGCGTCGTGGGTCTGGGCAAGATGGGCGCCGGCCTCGCGCGCAACCTCATGGAGCACGGCTGGCGCACGGTGGGCTACAACCGGACCGCCGGCGTGACGATGACGATGGAGCCCGACGGGTTGGTCGCCTCGTATGCACTCGCCGAACTTGTGGATGCGCTCGAAGCGCCGCGCGTCGTGTGGCTGATGGTGCCCGCGGGCGCGCCGGTCGACGAGGTGCTCTTCGGCTCCGGAGGCCTCGCCGAGCTGCTCGAGGCGGGCGACACGGTCATCGACGGAGGTAACTCGCTGTACAAGGACGCGGCATCGCGTGCCGCCCGGCTGGCGGAGCACGGCATCGCGTTCGTGGATGTCGGCACCTCGGGTGGTCCTGCGGGGGCGCGCCGCGGGGCGTGCCTGATGATCGGCGGCAGCCGCGAGGAGTTCGCGCGACTGCGGCCCCTCTATGCGGATATCTCCATCGAGGGCGGCTTCCGCCACTTCGAGGGAGCCGGCGCCGGGCACTTCGTGAAGATGGTCCACAACGGCATCGAGTACGGCATGATGCAGGCCATCGCCGAAGGCCTGACGATCCTGCGCGGTTCCGACTACCATCTCGACCTCACCGATGTCACGGCGATCTACAACCGGGGCAGCGTGATCGAGTCCCGGCTCGTCGGGTGGCTCGAAGGCGCGTTCCGGCTCCACGGCGAGGATCTCGAGGGTGTGTCCGGCAGCGTCGGCCACACGGGCGAGGGCGCATGGACCATCGCGGCCGCGCGCGAGCAGGGGATCCACGCGCGCGTGATCGAGGACGCGCTTCGGTTCCGCATCGAGTCGGAGCGGGATCCCGACTGGACCGGCCGGGTGCTTTCCGCCCTGCGCGAGCAGTTCGGCCAGCACCCCGTGCGCGAGTGAACCGACCGCTCATCGCGACGCGGGCCGCTCAGGCCCGCGATGCGGGTATATCGACCACATAGGGAGCTCGATGGTGGTGCGGACGGCGACCCTTCGCCACCGATGAATCGAGTTCCGAGTGAGTGGAGGGCCCGGATGCCATGTGCATCCGGGCCCTCGCTTGTGCCCGTGACTGCTGAGCACCGCCTATCGGCGCTTCTTCAGATCCGCGAAGTGCTGGGCGAACCTGCCGGGGGCGCCCTTGATCAGCGTCTCGTCGCTCGGGACCGCGTAGACCCGGAGCCGGTTGTCGAGGAAGTCCGAGAAGACGAGCTTCTTCCCGTCGTCGGAGACATCGAGCGCTGTGCACTGGTTGCCGCCCACAATCGCGTCGAGCGGCTTCTTCGTCACCGTGTCGAAGAGCAGGATCGTGCCCCACTCGTACCCCGGGATGTAGTACGACTTCGGATTGTTCTCGCCGCGGTTCGAGATGAAGAGCACCCGACCGTCGGGGGAGAGGTCGATGGTGTTGGGCTTGGCGTCGGTGTCGCAGAACTTCGTCACCTTGAGCGTCGTCATGTCGAGCGCCCAGACCTTGTCCTTGCCCATGTCCGATGCGTACAGGATGCCGCGCTTCTCGTCCGCCACCAGATGCCGCATCGCGCCGCCGCTCTTGAAGATCGTGCGGATGGCGCGGGTCGCGAGGTCGATGCGCTGGAGGTCACCGGTGTCGAAACCGGCCACGTAGAGGTACTTGCCGTCGGCGGTCGGCCACAGGCCGCGGGGCGTCTTCGCGGTGCCGATGCGGGTCGTGAGTGCTCCGCTCACGAGATCGATCACGCTCACGTCGTTGCCCGACCAGTTCGCCGCGTAGAGCGTCTTGCCGTCAGGCGACAGCGCGATGACCTTGGTCCAGGCGGACTCCGTCTTGAACGAGCGCGTGACCTTGCGGCTCTTCACGTCCACCTCGAAGACCTTCGCCGTCTCCATCTGGCTCGCGTACGCCTTCGATCCGTCGCTGCTGAAGATGACCTCGACCGATCCGTACTTCCCGAGGTCCACCCCGCCGGTACGCTTCATCGTCTTCAGGTCGAAGATCTCGATCGACGTGGTGCCGTTCAAGATGGAGGTCCATGCCTCGACGCCACCCGGGCTGACCGCGACGCCCTTGGGTGCGCCGCCGGCGTTGAGCGAGCCGAGCGACTGCACGAGCTGCCCCTTCGGGTCGAGGATGAGGTCGAAGGACGCCGGCGCATCGACGAAACTCGTCCTCGTGAACGTGTTACAGCCGGCCTTCGCCACGGAGACGCTGAGCTGCCCGGCCGGGACGGTGAGCGCGCACGGCGTCCTCCCGGTGACGACCTCGCCCGCCGCGTTCCTGACCGCGACGGTCGCACCCTTGGGGCGCGTCGTGAAGGAGAGCTTCATCGGGATGGGCACGAGCGCGATATCCGCTTTCGTCTCCCTCCCGCGTTCGAGATCGAGGCTGACCGTCGCGGTCTCGAAGCCGGTCCGCGAGACGTTGACGGCGTACGTTCCCGGCTCGAGCTTGTCGAGCGTCAGCCCGCCGGTGCGCGCGGAGCGGCCGGCGAACACGACGCGCGCGTCCTTCGGGGTGACCGTCACCGCCGCTGATGCCGGGCGGGTCAGGAACCACCAGGTGAAGGCGCCGATCCCGGCGACGAGGAGCACGCCCAGGACACCGAGCATCGCGGTCCTCGCAGCCGCACTGCGGCGGCCGTGGTAGTCGATCACGGAGCGGCGCGGCGCGAGTGCGCGGGCGTTCGAGGGGTGTTGCCTCGCCGTGGCCGACTGCGGACGCGCACCGCGCTCAGAGGGCCGCGCGGGACCCCTGCCGCTGCCCGAGCCGCGCCCGCGTCCCTCGCGTCGCGGTTCGTGCGACACAGGCTCGTAGCCCGGGGGCGGCTCGAAGGTGAGGTGCGCGTCGCGGCCGCCGATCTCTGCGATGCGCCGTCCGGAGGCGGAGCGCCGCTGCGAGCGGGCCTCCTCGGTTCGCCCCGGGCGGGCCCAGGCCTCCTTCCAGAGGTCGTGCCCCTCGTCGTCGGTACGGTCGTCCACCACACCCTCCTACATGGGCTTCATGCGGCCCGAGATCCGTGCGCCCAGCAGCTTGAACCCGCCGATCATGCTGCGCATCCCGCCGCCGGCGTTGACGATCGTCCCGCTCTTCTCGCCGGGAGAACAGGCGGCCGCACCGACGAGCGCCGGGCCGACCGCCTCGATCGGCGTCCCGATCGCGTCGAGGACGATGCGGATGTTGCCGACGACCTCGCGCAGCCCCTCGCTGACCGCCATCTCATCTGAGTAGAAGTCCGTGTCCACCATTCCCGGCATGAAGGCCAGGATCGAGATCGGGTCGCTGCGATGCTCGGCCGCGATGCTCTTGGTGAAGACCATGACGGCGGCCTTGGTCGCGGCGTACGCGGCGGTGTAGGCGGCGGTGTCGCCCCGGCCGCCGCGTCCGGATACGTTGATGAGTACACCCGTCCCGCGACCGAGGAAGTACGGGACGAGCAGCCGCGAGGCGAGCATCGTCCCCACCAGGTTGATGTCGACGATCCGGCGGATATCGTCGGGCGAGGTGTCCTCGTGATAGCGCATGCCGAGTGAGATGCCGGCGTTGTTGACCCAGACGTCGACGCCACCGTGCTCTGCGACGGCGTGGTCGAGCAGCGCGCGCAGATCCGCCTCGACGGAGACGTCCGCCACGATGCCGGAGGCTCGTCCACCGGCCGCCCGGAGCGCCGCCACGGTCTCGAGCACCGCCGACTCCGTTCGCGAGCTGACGACGACCGTCGCGCCGGCCGCCACGCATGACTCCGCCATCGCGCGCCCGATCCCGCGCGTCGAGCCGGTGATGACGACGACCTTTCCGTCGAGTGTGCCGGGCATCAGTGGGCCCTCTCGCCGAGGATGGTGCGGACGTGTGGGATCGCTTGCGCGGCCGCCAGCAGGACCGCATCGCTGTCGTCCCCTGAGCCCATCACGCCGACAATCGTGCGCATGGATGCCTCCCCGGTCGCGGGCGCGCCCGAAGCGCCCGATCGCTAGTATGCGCGTGCCCCCGCGAGCGCGTCCACGGAGTTCGCCCAGCGCTAACAGCTAGTGGTACTTCCCCTCGGCGACGAGTCGCTCGTAGTGCTCGATGTCGCGGGTGGCGAACTGACGGGCCGGGTGGCCGCCAACGATGGCGCAGCGTTCGACATCCGATACCACCACGGAGCCGGCCTGGACGATGGCACCGTCTCCGATCGTCACGCCGCCGAGGATGATGACGCGCGTCCCGAGCCACACGTTGTCCCCGATGGTGATGTCCTTGAGGATGTAGCGGTCACCGTAGGGCAGCGCATCGCCCCCGTCGTAGTCGTGGTTCTGCGTGACGAGTAGGACGCCCGGGCCGGAGTGGAAGTTGTTCCCGATCCTCACGGTCCCACCACCGCCGATCTCGAGTCCGTTCATGTGCACGTTCGAGCCGAGCCGGGTGGTCGGTGTGACCGTGCTGGGGGCGTTGACCCGGAGCCCGGGGCCGCACTCGGCGGCACGGCGCAGGACGCGCCGGGTGTATGAGCTCCGCCTCCAGGCCTTGCGCAGGGATGACAGGTTCGAGGCGATACCGTGTCGGACACGGGACAACAAGGTCATGCGGTCACACTCCCAGCGGGTGGCGGATCCTCGATCCAAGTATGCGCGAGTGCCGTCGAGCGCGTCCACGTCGTCCGCGCCCCACGGGTGTACGATTGCCCCACCAGTGGCCGGCGGTGCGGGGGAGACGCCCATGGAGACCGATGTCCGCGTGAGCCCGGGTGCGGCGAAGCGCGCGAAGCGCGTGCTCGCAGCAGTCGTGTTCGCCGTGATGGGCCGGGGGCTCGTCGCATGCGCTCGGCTCGACTCGCGCGTCCGGGCGGAAGCCGATTCCTGGCCCGACGGCACCACGATCACGCTTGCCATCGCCCCGCACGGTCCGCGCACCACCGTGCGCAAGACCGGCGACCGGCTCGTCGCGCTCGGCGGCCGCGCCGGCATCGAGCCGACCCTGCTCGTCACCTTCAAGAACGTCGACGGGGCGGTCCCGGTCCTGCTCGGGATCAAGAGCGTCCTCCAGTCCTTCGCCGAGCACCGCGCGTCGCTCTCGGGCGATATCGCGCTCGGCATCTCGCTCGTGCGCTGCCTCCACGTCGTCGAGGGCTACCTGTTCCCCGACCTGATGACCCGCCGCATCCTGCCGCGCCCCGCGACCCGCGAGGTCGGCCACGTGCGTGCGTACGCGGGCCTGCTCGCGCGCACGGCCACACTCACCCGGGAAGGAGCCTCCTCGTGATCCCCGCCTACTACGAGTTCGCCAACACAGCCAAGGTGCTGTCCGGCGAGGGCGCCATCGAGAACATCCCGTTCGAGCTCCGGAACCTGCGCTGTACGCGCGCACTCGTCATCACGAACACGCAGCTGCGCGGGCTCGGGCTGGTCGACATCGTCCTGCGGGCGCTGGCGGACGGCGACATCGAGGTGGGCGTGCTCTTCGACGACGTGCCGGTCGATTCGTCGGTGACGGTGGTCAATGCCGTGGCGACCGCGTTTCGGGACAACCGGTGTGACTGCCTGGTCGCGGTCGGCGGCGGCAGCGTCCTGGACACCGCGAAGGGTGCGAGCATCGTGCTGTCGGCGGGCGAGACCGACCTGCTCAAGGTGCGCGGCGTGGATCGCCTCGTCGGGCGCTTCATGACGCCGTTCGTGGCGGTGCCGACGACGGCCGGCACCGGCAGCGAGGTCACCGGCGCGGCGGTCATCAAGGACACGAAGCGCCACGTGAAGATGGGCTTCGCCTCGTTCAACCTGGTACCCGACGTCGCGGTGCTCGATCCGCGGATGAGCCTGGGCCTGCCGCAGCGGCTCACGGCCTCCACCGGCATGGACGCGCTCACGCACGCAGTCGAGGCGTTCTCGTGCCGCCAGGCCAACCCGCTCTCGGACGGGTACGCGCGCACCGCCATCGACCTGGTACGCGAGTACCTTCCGCTCGCCGTGAACGAGCCGCGCGACGCCAAGGCGCGCCTCGGCATGGCGAACGCCGCCCTGCTCGCCGGTGTGTCGTTCAGCAACGCGATGGTCGGGATCGTGCACGCGCTCGGGCACGCGTGCGGCGGCGTGGCCGACGTCCCGCACGGTGATGCGATGGCGGTCCTGCTGCCGTACGGCATGGAGTACAACATGGACGTCGCGGGGCCCCGCTACGGAGAGCTCCTCCTGCACCTGGCCGGCCCCGACGTCTATGCGCGGACCCCGAAGGCCGAGCGTCCCGCCGCCGCCGTGGCCGCCGTCCGCGCCCTGCTCGACTGGCTGCACGAGCGTTCCGGCCAGCCCGTGACGCTCACCGAGTGCGGCGTGACCGAGAAGCAGCTTGCGAAGATCGCGAAGGTCGCGGCCGATGACGGCGCCATCTCCATGAACCCGAAGGACGCCTCGGTCGACGATCTGCTCGGCGTCCTCAAGGCGGCGCTGTGACGCAGCTCGGCGGCTACGCGGGCCGCGTGCTGCGCATCGATCTCACGACTCGCGAGGTGGCGGAGTACCCGTGGACCGACGACGACCGCCGCGCCACGCTCGGTGGCAAGGCGATGGCGTCGCGCATCCTCTTCGATCTGCTCGAGGCGGGCTGCGACCCGCTCGGGCCGGAGAACGCCGTCGTCGTCTCGACGAGCCCGCTGACCGGCACCGGCGCTCCCAGTACCGCGCGCTTCAACGTGAGCGCACTCTCGCCGCTCACCGGCATCGTCGGCTCGTCGAACTGCGGCGGGTCGTTCGGGACGTACCTGAAGAAGGCGGGCGTCGACGCGCTCGTGATCACCGGCTCATCCGCAGAGCCGGTGTGGCTGGAGGTCGCCGACGGCGGCGTCGTCACCTTCCACGATGCCGCGAGCGTCTGGGGCGCGCGGACCAGCGCCGCCCAGCAGGCGCTCAACGACGCGATCGAGGAGCGCTCGGCGGCTCTCGTCATCGGGCCGGCGGGGGAGAACCTCGTGCGCTACGCGTCGCTCGCCTCCGATGAGCGCGCCGCCGGACGGACCGGACTCGGCGCGGTCTTCGGCTCGAAGCGCCTCAAGGGCGTCGCCGCGCACGGGTCGTACAAGACGGCCGTGGCGCGACCCGACGACTTCCGCGCCCACGTGAAGAAGTGGACCGCGACGCTCAAGGCGCATCCGCTCACCGGCTCCCAGCTCCCGAAGTACGGGACCGGCGGCTACCTTCCCGAGATGCAGGACCTCGGCATCGTCGTCACGCGCAACGCGCAGAAGGCGCGTTTCGACGGCGCGGCGCGTATCTCGGGGCAGGCGCTCGCCGACGGTCGCCTCGTGGGCACCGCAGGCTGCCTGAGTTGCCCCATCCGCTGCGGCCGCGTGGTCGAGTTCGAGGGACGTCGTGTGAAGGGCCCGGAACTCGAGACGCTGGTGCTGCTCGGAGCGAACCTCGAGATCGCCGACATGGACCGCATCATCGAGTGGAACGTCCTGCTCGACGAGCTCGGCATGGACACGATGACCGCCGGTTCCACGCTCGGGCTGGCGATGGAACTCACGGAACGCGGACTCGCGCGCTTCCCGCTCGAGTTCGGCGAGGCGGGCACGGTGGCCTCCATGCTCGAGGACATCGCGGTGCGCCGCGGTGCCGGTGACGAGCTGGCCGACGGCGCCCGCGCGCTTGCCGCGCGCTACGGCGCTCCCGAGGCCGCCATCCACGTGAAGGGGCTCGAGCTCGCCGCGTACGAACCGCGCCGCGCGATCGGTCACGGACTCGGCTATGCGACGTCGAACCGCGGCGGCTGCCACCTCAACGGCGGCTACGTCGTGGCGCTGGAGGGGCTCGCGCTGCGCATGAACGGGCGCAGCCGCGCCTCCAAGCCCGCGCTCGCCGCGATGCTGCAGGACCTCATGGAGGCCGTCTCGGCGTCCGGCGGCTGCCTCTTCACCACGCTCGCGGTCTTCCCGGCGCCGATCATCCGCGGGGCGAGAGGGCCGCTCGGCAAGGTGGTCGCGGGCGTGCTCGCGATCTCCGCGCCGATCCTGCGCCTGTTGCGGGCGGCGTCTCCGTCGCTGCTCGGCATCCCGATGCCGCTCGTCCCGCACATCCGGGCGGTCGAACTCGTCACGGGCGAGACGCTCGGATTCGGTCGCTTCTGGGCGGTGGGTGAGCGCGCCTACACCGTGGAGCGCCTGCTCAACGAGCGTTTCGGCATCACCGCGGCGGACGACACGCTCCCGCCGCGGATGCTCGACACCCCGATCGATCCCGGCGATGCGGACTCGGTCGTCCCGCTCGGTCCGCTCAAGGCCCGCTACTACGCTCAGCGCGGGTGGACCCGGGACGGCTCTCCCGGGCGGGCGCTCCAGAAGCGTCTCGGCCTCGGCGGCTGACGCCGCCTCGCATGCGCGACGCGGAACGGCCCCGCCGAAGCGGGGCCGTTCGCGTGTACGGTCTGCGATCGCAGGGGGCCTTACTTCAGCCCGAACACCACCGTGAGCTGGATCTGCGACTCCACCTGACCGGGCTCGATCGGCGGTGCGGTGACGCCGCCGCCCTTCGCCGCGGCGACGCTGTCGAACATCGGCCCCGGCTGGCTCACGCCGCTCTCGGTGACGCTGACGACCTCGCCGAGAGTGCGTCCGGCGGCCTTGGCCATAGCGGCGGCGCGCGCCTTCGCGTCGGCCATCGCCTTGTCGATCGCATCCAGACGCGCCGTGTTGGCGTCAGCGAGCGCGAAGTCGGGACCGGAGATGTCAGTGGCGCCGGCTGCGGTTGCTGCGGAGGTGAGTTCGCCGACCTTGTCGATCTTCTTCGTCTTGACCCGCACGGTCACGTTGGCCTGGTAGCCGGTCGTCGCTCCTTTTGCATCGGTCATCGGGAAGAGGTTGATGCGGTCGGTCCGGATCTCGGTGGCGTCGAGTCCGCCTGCTTTGAGCGCCTCGACGATCTTGTTGCCCGCCTTGCCCGCGGCGTCCATCGCGGCGGTGTTGGTCTTGCCCGATACCGTGACGCCGAACGACAGCTCGGCGGTGTCCGGCGCGGCCTTGCCGGTGCCCGTGCCGACCGCGGTCACGGTGTCGCGCGGCGGGCCGGATGTCGCGGTGACGTTGGTCGTCGTGCACGCGGTGAGCGCGAGCATGGCGACGAGCGCTGCGGCGACGAGTGCGATCTTGGTGGTCCTGATGCCCATCGTGGTCCTCCCGTGGTCGGCGACCGGTCCCTGCTGTGGGCCGGTCGTGTTCTTCATCACCGGTTCAGACGCACGCGACGGCGATGCGGTTCGTGCGTTGTGGGGTGGGTCCTCCCCGGAGCCGTATACCCGTCCCGGGGCGGCGGGATACACTGGCGCCAACCACGAGATGGGAGTCGGCGATGAAGAGAACGGTCCTGCTCGTCACAGTCCTGTCCGTCGCGGCCCTCGCGCTCCTCACGGGATGCGGCTCGAGTCCCGCCGCCACGAAGGGCGGTGCCGGTCCCACCACCAGCGGCGGCGCGGTCGACCCCCGGCCCACCGTCGCCGATCCCTATCCCACAGTCACCCCGGTCAGCCCGAACGAGAAGAAGGCCGTCGCCGGCATCGACAAGGCGCTGAAGTCCTACATCTCGATGGGCGAGGCGGGCAACAAGCAGAACAACCAGAACACCCAGATCTTCTACAACAAGCAGGGCTACAAGCCCCGCTTCGTCGGCTACGAGTTCACCGTCCTCGGGCCGAAGGGATCCGGCGGCAAGTACCCGGAGCTCAGCGTCTCCGCGTTCGATGGCGGGAAGCAGATCAAGCCCGACACGCTGTGGCAGGTCTCCGGCGGCATCGAGCAGGGCGACGGCCGGATGGCCCCTTCGTACTACGACGGCGTGCTGGTGCCGAACGACCCCTCGGTCTACACGTTCGCCTTCGAGCCGGTCAGCCCGGGAGAGAAGGCGGCGAAGGCCGCAGTCGAGGCGTGGGTGAAGAAGAACACGAAGGCCGGCGCCTTCGACCGGGTGCTGCTCACGGGCTACCTGGTCGTCTACGGAGACCCGAAGGACCGTCCGAACATGATCATGTCGGTGAACACCGACGGCTTCTCCACCGGCAGCGTCGTCTCCTGGGACTCGAGCCAGTAGGCCGGCCGCTTGGCGGGCGGGACACACAGAAAGAGGCCGGAGCATCTGCTGCTCCGGCCTCTTCGTACTTCAGTGGTGCGCCAGGCAGGATTCGAACCTGCGACCCTCTGATTCGTAGTCAGATACTCTATCCACTGAGCTACTGGCGCATGCCGAGTGCGAGATCGAGACCCCGCCAAGGCTTGAGTATCCTGCCATCGTGACAGGGTGATGTCAAATGGCGGAGAGTGAGGGATTCGAACCCTCGAACGAGTTGTTACCCGTTACTCGCTTAGCAGGCGAGCGCCTTCGACCGACTCGGCCAACTCTCCGTTCGCACCCGCGAGGGGCGCAACGCGACAGTATAGCGAGGACGGGCGCGCGGTGGAAGAAGCGTGCTCCCGGCCCACGATTGACCGTGGCGGAGGGGAGCCACACAATGACAACCGCACCGTGCCGACCTGTGTTCGCACGCGAAAGGGGATTCGCAGTGACTCGAACGAATCGCATTGCGGTGTTCGTGATGGGCGCCGTCCTCGCCTCGGCCATCGTGGCCGTCCCGACGATGGCCTCGGCCGTACTCATCGGGGTCGCGCCGATCGCCTACGACGACCACTACGACGTCAACGAGCATCAGAGGCTCAGCGTGCCGGCTCCGGGCCCGCTCGGCAATGACAGTTCGCCGTCCGGCAGGCCACTCACTTTCTTGTACGTGAGCGGCGGCGGGCACGGAAGCGTGCAGTTCAACCCCGACACGAGCTTCAGCTTCAGCCCGCTCTCGGAGCACTGGTCCGGCGACATCCCCATCATCTATCGCGCGTACGACGGCATCTTCTACTCCAACACTGCGACGATCACCATCCATGTGGTGCCGGTCAACGACAGCCCCATGGCCCAGCAGGATGCGGCCTCCGGGGTCGAGGACACGACGCTCACCGTGGCCGCGCCCGGGGTGCTCGCAAACGACAGCGACCCGAAGGGCGATGCGCTGACGGCCGAGATCGTCTCAGGTCCGCCGAACGGCGACGTGACCCTGAACGCTGATGGCAGCTACGTCTACAGGCCCGACGCCGACTGGAATGGTCGCGACTCGTTCTCGTACAGGGTGAGCGACGGCGCGCTGTGGTCCAACACGGTGGACGTCGTCATCGATGTGGCTCCGGTGAACGACGCGCCTGTCGGCAAGCCCGACGCCTTCTCACTGCCGCTCAACTATCGCCACGACCCCGAGAGCGAGGATCTGCTCCCGAACGTGCTGACCAACGAGATCGATATCGACAGCTACGGCCTGACTGCCTCGCTCGTATCGGGTCCGTCCCACGGGACGCTGACCCTGTCGAACAACGGCTACTTCGACTATCGTCCGACCCTCGGATGGTGGGGCACCGATACCTTCACCTACATGGTCTCCGACGGCGTGCTGAGCTCCGGTCCGGTCACCGTGACCATCACGGTCCGGGCACCCGGGAAGGTCGTCTCGGTCGGCCGTCCGATCTCGCCGTACCTCGTGCGACCGGGCCGCGACTTCCTCGTCTACGGGACGCTCAGTGCGTGGCACCGTCCCGGCCGCACCGCGGTGAAGCTGCTGTGTTACCGCATGGAGGGCGGCAAATGGGTCCTGCGCAAGCGCGCGGATCTGGACGCCGCCCGCACGAAGTGGGGCCGCTACGCGGATCACGTGAAGCTCCCGTCCAGGGGCCGGTGGCGTCTTGTCGCCGAGCACACGGGCACCGACTTCGTCGTGACGCGGTCCGCCGCGCGCTACATGTGGGTCCGGTAGCGACTCCACGCTGACGGACTGAACGAGGCGCCCCGGCCGATACGGCCGGGGCGCCTCTGTCTGTGACGACGGGTCAGGCGACTCGAGCTACTCGGCCCCGTCGCGCAGTCGCAGTTCGAGCAGGCAGCGGTCCGCGCCGGGACGCCCGAGGCGGTCGAGGAAGACCAGGTCGAGGCCGGCGCTGTCGAACGTGCCTTCGTCCACCGCAGCGGCGATGACGCACATGTGGTCCATCTCCTCCGGGTCGAGCCCGGCGGTCGCCCACGCATCCATCAGCGGGCAGGACTGCATGCTCAGCACGATCCTATCCTCGTCGGACTCCTCGACGCCGGGCGTGAACAGTTCGCCCTCGCACGGGGAGCCCTCGCAGAAGATGCGTCCGACCTCTTCGAGGTCGCCGGCGGCAACGGCGGGCCGATACTGACGGCCGACGTCATGCCCGCGGCGGTAGATCGCGCGCTTCATGATCTCGGTGGCGCGATCCTCGCCGAGCTCGTCGGAGAACTCCTCATACATGGTCAGGTAGACGAGTGCGCGGTTCTCGAACGCCGCGCGCGTCTCCGCGCGTGACTTCTCGAGTTCGTCGTCGTCGAGGGAGTGGCTCACGTGGTGTCCTCTCGTGGGGTTGCGTGAGTGTAGCGCGCTTCGTGCCGCCGCGAGAGGTACGTCCCCGCCACGGTGCCCGCGATCGCGATTCCGGCACCGGCGGCGGGCACGATCCCCGCGACACACGACGCGCATCCCACGCACCCACCCGGGCACACGGCTTTGAGCACGAGCGCGGAGACCCCGACCGCGGCGGCCGCTCCGCCGAACGTGAGCGCGTCTGTCACCCGCCGGTTCATCGGGCACCGCCGTAGCGGAACGCGCCGGTCGGACACGCCTTCACGCAGTCCGCACAGCCGTTGCAGAGGTACTGGTTCACGCTCACGGCACCGTCGTCCGCCACATCGATCGCGCGCACCGGGCAGAGGTCCTCGCACGTCGCGCACGAGCCGCATGCGCTCGCGTCGTGGCGGATCCGCTTGAGCCACGGGAAGCGCGACGTCGCTCCGGACGCCAGGGACATGAGGGCGCCCGCGGGGCACAGGAACAGGCACCAGCCGCGCCCGCCCTTGATGAACATCCCGAGCGGCAGCAGCCAGATCGCCATGGTGATCAGCCCGGTCGAACTGATGAACAGCAGCGGCCCGGGGTTGCCGAACGCTGCACTCGCGATGTTCTGCATCTGCGTGAAGTTGCAGTAGGCGCAGCAGATCGATGTGGTCACGAACGGCGCGAGCAGCAGGCCGGTGAAGAAGCCGTAGCGCAGCGGCACGAGCGGCGCCTTGCCGTGCAGGTCGAACTTGAAGCGGTCGGGCACGATGCGGCTGAGGAACTCGGGGAACGCTCCGGCGGGGCACAGCCAGCCGCAGAACAGAGGGCTGAGCGCGATCGCCGCCACCGGCAGCACGATGACCGGGACGAGGTAGAGCAGGTTCGTGCCGAACGACCCGAGCATCCAGGGCTGAGCGAGCCACCCGATCGGCATGCGCATGCAGATGGTGTGGGTGTCGCTCAGGGTGTTGGCGGCGAAGCTCCCCGGCACGAGCGCGCCGACGAGCCGGGCGACGAGTGCGAACGGCCCGTAGAAGAGAACGAGCCCCACGAAGAAGAAGGCGAGCCGGGCGAGCCGGTTGCGCAGGAGCGGCGTGACGCGCGTGCTACTGGGCACAGCAGTCACCCGCCCTCGCGGCCGCAGCGCTGCTGCTCACGACCCGGATGGGCAGGGCGGTCAGGCGCTCCCCGGTGTCCGCGTCGTAGACCACCATCCGGGCATCGACGATGATGTCGCGCGCGGGGAGCGGGCGGGGCAGCGTGACGAACCAGTCGACCGTGACCGTCGAGCCGGGAGCGAGCATGCGGTCCAGCGTCCGTGTCTTCTCGTTCCACGCCTTCTCGTTGGACTCCCAGCGCAGGGGGTACTCCATCCCCTCGGCCTCGAACCGGATGCGGCGCGGCGTGGTGCCCACGTTCTTCACCCAGTGCGACGAGAGGTTGAGTTCCTGAGGTTGGAGGACCTGCTTGAGCCAACCGGCGTTGCCCACGTTCACGATGAGATGGCCTTCCCTGGCCATCACACCCGCGCCGCCGGCGGCGAACCCGCGCGCCGGGTAGTTGATCGAGTAGTGCACCGCCTCCGCGTCGCCCATCGTGCTGCGGTAGGCGCCCAGCCCGAAGGCGGCCGCCATCGCGATCATGAACATGAGCAGATACGTCCCCCGACGCTTCTTCATGGGCCCCCCGGGCATCTCGTACTGCATACGCTTCCACGTATACCCATCGGCGCGCGGCGGCATCGGCCCGGTGTGCGCTAGACTCGCACCGATGCCACCGGCCGAACGGGGAGCATGGGCGCCAGCGCGAAGAAGAGCCGCGGCCGCACCGCGAGGCAGTCGTCGTCGAGCCCGTCGGGCCTTCCGGCGCGGCTTCTGATCGGCGGCGTCCTCCTGGGTGCGCCGGGCGTGGCGCTCGCCATCGCCCCCGGCGGCTACAACCCGTTCGGACCCGTGAAGGCGGCGGTGCTTCTGCTCGCGTGCGCGCTCGCCGCCGCCGGGCTCGCCCTCGACCCGGATCGGACACTCGGAGCGCTCGAGCGCCTGCGCCGGCGGTGGGTGGCGTGGACCGGGTTCGCGCTCGTGTTCGTGGCGGCGCTGGCGACCGCCACCTCGATCGATCCGGCGCAATCGCTGATCGGACACTACCCCGAGTATCAGGGACTCCTCCTGCTCGCGGCCTCGGCCCTGATCGGGTTCGGCGCGTTCGTCCTCGCGGACGACGAGCGCTCGTGGACGCTCGTCGGGCGCGCGATGACCTGCGCCGTCCTGGTCGTCTCGATCTACGCGCTCTTCCAGGCGGCCGGGCTCGATCCTGTCGCGTATCAGCGCGAACTTGTGGTCCGCCGTGTCCTCGGAACACTGGGGAACGCGTCGAACCTCGGGGTCTTCCTCGTCATGGCGCTGCCGCTCATCGTGTCGCGGGTGCGCACCGAGAGCGGTGCGTGGCGAGTGGCCGGTTGGGCGGGCCTCGCCGGCGGGGTTGCGGCGCTCGCGCTCTCGCTGTCGCGCGGTGCATGGGCGGGCGCTCTGGCTGCGGCCGTCGTCTGGCTGCTCGTCGAGGGCCGCACATGGAGTGGCGGCGTGCGCGTGAGAGTCGCTGCCGCTGCCGCGGGCGTCGCGGCGCTCGCGCTCGTGGCGACGGTGCTGCTCGTACCGAATGCCGGCTCGCGCATCGGGGAGCTGTCCGATCCGTCGGCGGGCACGCCCGGGTGGCGCATCGAGGTGTGGGGCATCTCCACCCGGCTCGTCGCCGACAGGCCCGTCCTCGGCGCGGGTCCCGGGTCGTACCGCTACGCGTTCCCGCCCTACCGGACCGCGGCGACCATGGCGGGCGAGACCGGCTCGCAGGTGCTCGAGGACCCGCACAACATCTTCGCGTCCGCTGCGGTCGCCGCGGGCGTTCCCGGCCTGCTGGCGCTCCTCGCCCTCGCGGCCGGCGCGCTGCTCGCCGCGTTGCGCCTGCGGGATGACGCGGGGTGGCTGTTCGCCTCTCCCGCGCTTGCGGCCGCGATGGCAGGCGGTCTCGTCGCGCTCCAGTTCCACTTCTTCACACTCGACTCCGCGCCGCTCCTCGCGCTGCTCGCCGGTCTCGCGATCGGGCGCGCTCCCGGTCCCGCCCTCGCACCCGCGTCCGCTCCCGTGCGCGCACGCGCGGTCGCGCGCGGGGCCGCGTGGGCCGTCGCGGCGGTGAGCGCGGTGCTCGCGGTCGCCGCCACGGGGCTGGTCTTCGCGGACCGCGAGATCGCGTCGGGTTACCGGCTCGTCGAGGAGGGCGCTCCCTGGCCGGTCGCGCGCGGTAGCTTTGCCGCCGCTACCGCGCTCGCGCCCTGGGAGCCGGCGACCGAGTGGGCGCTCGGCCGCGGCGCGACGCAGGCGATGTCAGGCGCCGCGGGTATCGGCTCGCTGGCCGACGCCGAGTCCGCTATGGCTTCGGTGATGCGCCGCCTTCCCGCCGACCCGCTCGCGGTGGCGCAGGCGGCCGACGTGCACCTGGTGGCGGGCGTGACCGCGCGCGACGTGGCGCAGATCCGTCTCGCGCTTCCGCTCATCGAGCGCGCCATCGCGATGGACCCGCAGAACGGCTACCGGTGGTCGGCGAAGGGCACGGCGCTCGCCGCGCTCGGACAGGCGGATGCGGCCATCGATGCCTTCCGTCGTGCCGTGCAGTATGCTCCGAACGACCGTCAGGCGTGGATCGGGCTCTCACGCGTCTACCGGAGTCGCGGCATGGACGCGGAGGCCGTCGAAGCGCAGGGCCGCGCGGACGGGCTCGTGAGCACAGGCACCACCCCGGCGGCACCGTAGCGAGCGACCGGCGAAGAGGGAGAGCGCATGCAACGGAAGTGGTTGCTCATCGGCGGGGCAGTGGTGGTCGTGGCGGGCCTCCTCGTGGGCGCGCAGCTGCTGTCGGCGCGGTCGCCTCGAACCGATGCGTCCGGCGCGGGTACCGCACCCGGCGCGAGTGCGCCCGTAGGCGGGTCAGGCATACCGGGATCGCCCGGTTCCTCGGCCGCCTCGGCCGGCGTCGATCCGAGCGGGACCACCGAGGCCGATCTCAGCCCCGGGTCGCAGGCGTATCCCCCCGCCAACGCCGGTCTCAAGCCGGTGGCGCCCAAGGGACCGTTGCCGGCGGGTCAGCCGTTGCCCCCGCTCGCATCCTCGCCGCCGGGGATCATCTCCGGCTTCGCAACGGGGCGCGTCCCGGACGGCTCCGCGTACACCGTCACGTTCCGCCCGTGGGGGACCGGCCCGTCCGGTCCGAAGGGCCCGACCATCGCCGCGCAGATCGATTCGATGGTGCCCCTCGGGGTCGCTCCCGACGTCTCGCTGTCCGGGCGCACGGTGCTGCTGGTGACCGATCTCCGCGGCGCCGGCCGGGTTTCGACCGGTGGCACATGGCAGGGTGTCATGACGTTCGTCGAGGACGGGAAGAGCCTCGTGCCCGTCGTCGCACAGTGCGCGCCGGTCTCGCAGTAGTAGTCGACCCCTGAGCGGGAATATACTGCGAGCATGTTCGCCGCCCCGCTGAGGGGCGGGAAACGTTCGGACGTCGCCACCGGCAGATCCATCAACGGCGTGTCCGGGCAGATGGGAAGCCTCCGTGGGGGCTCGGGGAACCGCCGCCTCCGCGGTTTGCGTCGACGCATCGGCCACTCCGGCCCCTGCGCGTCGAGCAACGGAACGTGACTCCGCAAGGGTCGCGCACGAAGGAGGGGGTGCACTGTGGATCGCGTTCACGTGCGAAAGGGCAGGTTCGTGCTCGCGGCGCTCTGCGTGATCGTCGCCGCGATGGCGGTGATGGGGTCCGTGACCATCGCGGCCGCCACCCCGCCGCCCATCATCGTCAAGCCGCCGTTCCTTCCGCCGTGGCTGACGCTCGGGACGGCGTCGCTGCCGGCAACGGTCACGGGGACGGTCGTCGACGGATCGAGCAATCCGATCGCCGGCGCGCTGGTCTCCATACACGGCGACACGTCGAGCACGGCGATGACGTACTTCTCGCAGACCGCCACGACCAATGCGTCGGGCGAGTTCGTCATCCCGGACATCATCCAGGGCACGTACCAGCTCCGGGTGAACGACCGCGACAGCGGCAAGGCGCTCGCGGCCTTCTCGGAAGCGTGGCCATGGCATCCGGATAACGGCGTCCTGCCCGATACACGGACCTATCTCGAGGGCGGGACCACGACCGACGCCGGAACGATCACGCTGCGCAGCAACGGTCACGTCTTCGGGCGCGCGATGAACGGCGCCACGGGTGTGTCGGGAAGTGCGGTCACGGCCAAGATCATCGACGGCACCTATGAGTACACACAGTGGGCGACGACGAACAGCACCGGCGACTTCCGGTTCGACGACGCGCAGCCGGGTGACTGGACCGTGGAGCTGACCGGTTCGGGCGCGAGCGTGCCGAGTCCGGCAGTCCCGGCCAACTCGCCCGACGGGCAGAACGTGACAAAGTCGAGTCCGATTACCCTGACGCTCGCAGAGGGCGGGAACCAGAACATCGGCACCGTCCCGTTCGTGACGGGTCAGCAACTGGTCTGGTTCTCGAACGAGACGACCCACTCGAACGCCTTCATGCTGCCCAATATCGGGATAACGCTCACCGAGGTCGGCGGTACCGGGAACGTCTACTACCTGATCACGGGCGATGACGGCTGGCTGCGCGCGTACATGCCTCCCGGCACCTTCAACGTGTTGGCAGCGGATGCGAACCTGTCCGATCCCCTCATCCCCGTCTACGAGGACCAGACCGCGGGTCCCATCACGTTCGTCAGCGGCGCCTCGTACGACTGGCGCAGTTTCGAGATGGTGCCGACGAGTACCAGCTACGGCGTCTGGGGCCTGCTCCGCGACTCGGTCAACGCGTCGCAGAACGTCGAGTGCTGGGTGACTGCCGAACTCATCGATCCGACCAGTGTGTGGAATTCCGCGTTCCGACGGGTACCCTCGCTCGGCTCGGGTCCCGGCGGCGGACAGTACTTCATCCGACTGCCGAAGAACACCGGCTTCCCGGGCAACAAGGTGCGCCTGTCCTTCGTGGAGCAGGCGACCCAGCCGGAGACGCCCGCACACATCGGTGTGGTGCGCGACATCACCAGCCCCGTCAGCCAGACCTACACGCCCACCCTCGTGAAGGGCGGCTCCATCTCCGGCACGGTTCGCGACGAGGTCGGTGCGGTCGTGCCCGGCGTTCACGTGACGGCCCTGCGCAAGATGGTGACCGCCTACGGCCCGGCCTACAGCGCCGCGGACAACTGGTACACCGAGACCGATTCGTCCGGCAACTACACGATCAAGGGCCTGCCGGCGGACGTCGACTACAAGGTGACCTACTCGATGTACTACGCGCCCGGCGAGCCCTTGCCGGAGGAGTACGACGGCTACTACCGCCGCGTGTACAAGGGCAAGCCTGTCGTCGACTCCCTCGTGGAGTCCGTCACGCCGGTCACCGGCGCTGCGGTCGAGCACACACCGGTGAGCGTCTCGCCGCTCGGCTTCGCGCGCACAGGCATCGACGAGACGATCACGCCGGGTGGCTACGTCACCCTGAGCGCGCGCGGTCCCGAGTATCCGACGGGCGCCGTGTGGTGCGACGTCATGTACAACGTGGATGGTCACTGGATTGAGATCGACTCCGGCTACACGACGGGCGGCACGTTCGCGAAGGGCTGGAAGGTGATGCCGACCGGCACCTACCGCCTCGACTACGCTGACTTCTTCGGTCGCGGCGCAGGATCGTGGAGCTTCGACCTTGCAGCCGGAGAGACGAAGCACACCACCGTGCTCGTGCCAGCGCCCGCTACGGCGGACTTCTCCTACTTCTCGGGCACGTTCGCCGGCGTCCTCGCCGGACCGGACCAACTGCTCACGGCAGGCGCGCTGCCTGCGACCGGGACGCCATCTCCCATCCTGCTCGCTCTACGCCCGGGCGACGTCTACGGCGTGTCGCTGAGTGGCGATGGCGCCGCGGGAACGTGGACGCTCACGTTGCCCTACGACCCCGCGATCCCCGATGGCGAGGTCGGCTCGATCCGCGTGCTGCATTATCGGCCGCCCCTCAGGACCGAGACGCTGGTACCCACGGCCTGGAACACGCGGGACCACACCATCCAGGTGCAGACCGACTCGTTCTCGTCCTTCGAGGTCGTCGCTGAGAAGCTCAAGGTCTCGCTCGGTGCACCGCTGGCCTCGGGCACCCCGCGCGGATACCGCTACTTCACGGCGTACGGTTCGCTCGGGTCCAAGCACTCGGTGAACGCGCACGTCGCTGTGGTCAAGGTCTACAAGTACAACACCCGGACGCATCGTTGGTCCTACTACAAGGGCTTCCAGGGCCATGCGTACAACTACGGATCCGGCAGCCGCTATCGCGCGAGCGTGAAGCTCCCGCGCGGCACGTACCGCTTCTACGCGTACGCGCCGGCTGACTTCTGGCATCTGGCGACGCTGTCCTCGTACCGCACCATCAGGGTCCGGTGACACCGGCGCTCTGAGCGCACACAGGAAGGCCCGCCTCATACCCGAGGCGGGCCTTCCGTGTGTCTCCACCGATCGAGCGCCGGTGCGCCTACTTCTTCGGGACGAGTACTTCCCAGAGCGGGCCGCGCGCGCTCACGCGGTAGTTCTCCTGCACGAACGCCTCGACACGGTCGGCTTTCGGGTCGTACCTCGACGGGTTCTGTGTCACGAACACCATCTCGCCGGGCAGTCCGAGGTTGCGGATGATCACCGTGGGCCGGTGCGCGGGGTCGGCGAGCAGCCTGAGGTCGTCGGTGACGACCGACGGGGCTCCCATCGCGTCGTACGGCTGCTGCCACAGGAACGGCAGCGAGGGCGTCGCGGATGTGTACAGGTAGCCGGCGGGGAAGCCCTGATAGCTGAGCACGCGGTCCTGAGGCCCGCTCGCCGTGCGCATCGTCGCCCACAGGCTCTCGGTCGCCGCGGCGTTGCCCGAGGTCGTGATGAGTCCCGCATGCGGCCCCGTCTTCACGCGCGTGGTCAGGTAGGCGGGAGGGAGGTCGCGATAGGTCCCGGTCGCGTTGTAGGACGCCATCGTGAG
Source organism: Coriobacteriia bacterium (assembly GCA_030652345.1). The sequence goes on along the minus strand of JAUSAU010000070.1, from coordinate 4,926 downwards.
CGTCAGGACCGCGGCCGCCGCGATCGTGGCGAGCGGCGCAAGAGTCGGCTTCGGCGCGGTTGCGAGGCCGTTCGCCAGGGCCGTGTACAGCAGTGACAGCACGGCCGGCATGGCACTGACGGCGCCGAGGCCGAGGAAGACGTCACCCTGGCTGCTCGTGAACGCGAACACCGCGCCCGACACGAGCGCGTAGACGCAGGCGAAACGCAGGAACCGGTCGTTCGTGTCCAGGGTGGACAGCGGTTCACGGGTCGGGAAGATCGACAGGAAGGCCGCCATGAGCACCGACGTCGCCACGAGGAGCGTGCGGACGTCCAGCGCCTCGATGATCGGCGGCTGCGCGAGCGGGAGACTGACCGCGAGGGTCACGAGCAACCACCACGGCACCTTGCGGAAGACCATCGTGGCGATCCCGACCGCTGCGGCTACGTAGAGGCTGTAGTGCATGGTGGCAAGGGTGCCGGCGTTGCCGATCAGGTACCACGCCTTCCCGCTCGAGGCGCCCGCCCCGCCCCAGCCGTACACGGGGGCGAGTGCGTTGGAGAGCGCGAGCACCTGCGGGACACCCGAGACGAACGGCATGAGCGCCAGCGCGCCGACGGAGGCGACCCCGAAGCCTCCCGCCGCCACGAGAGCGGGCTCCTTCCAGGAGCGCGTCAGCCACGCCACACCGGCGAGGGCGAGGACCGCTGCGATCGCGATGGTCGGGTAGGTGAACGCCGCGAGGCCGAACAACGCTCCGGAGCCGACGAACAGCCACCTGCGCGCGGGCGGCTCGGCTCCGAGGCCCAGGCCGACCAGCGCCAGTGCCGCCGACCCGAACAGCACGGGCAGTGTGTTGAAGCTCGGCGCCGGGATCATGTAGGGGATGAACGAGAACGTCGTCGCCGAGGCGAGCAGCGCGAGGCGCCGCGGTATCGTGCGGGACAGCAGGACGAACCACAGGGCCGACGCGCCCGCGTTCATCGCGAGCCATGCCATCCGCAAGGACAGCAGGATGCCGGTCGTGTCGCCGAAGGCGAGCAGGTGGAGCTTCACGAACGGCGCCATCAGCAGGGAGGCGAGCTGGTGTGGGTCGGTCTGGTCGATGAAGGGCCGAGCGCCCATCGCGAAGCGGTACGACACCACCGCGTAGAACGACTCGTCGATGAAGTCCGCCCCGTAGAAGGCGCGCCATACCGTCACACCGACGGCCGCGAGCGACACGAGGATCGCGAGGACGCCGGCCGCGGTCTCGACGGTCCCCGTCCCCGCTCCGGGCGTGCGCGCGGCCGAGTCCCGGCCGGTCTTGACCTTCCGTTTCTTGGCCACGGGTCCCTCTGACTCGTAGGGCCGTTCCGGCTTCACGCATGGCGGAGGGGGTGGGATTCGAACCCACGAGCCCTTGCGGGCCAGCGGTTTTCAAGACCGCCGCATTCAACCACTCTGCCACCCCTCCGCGAGAGCGCGAGCGCTGGGCGGAAGTCTAGCATGCGCACGGTGCGCTAGACTCGAGTCCGCGGCCGCCTCTGCGGGCGGCGCCTCCACCGGATCGGAGCGCCAACATGCACGACGACGCGGTCTTCATGGCACAGGCACTCGACGAAGCGCGCATCGCCGCCGCCCTCGGTGAGGTGCCGATCGGCGCCGTCGTCGTCCTCGACGGCGAGGTCGTGTCCCGTGGGTACAACCGCCGCGAGATCGACCACGACCCGACAGCGCACGCCGAGCTCATAGCGGTCCGCGAGGCGTCGCGCATCCTGGGCCGCTGGCGACTCTCCGGCTGTACCGTCTACGTCACGCTCGAGCCCTGCCCCATGTGCGCCGGCGCGCTGCACTCGGCCCGGGTCGACCGCTGCGTCTATGGTGCGACCGACCCGAAGGCGGGGGCTGTGGGTACCCTCTACGACATAGCGTCCGACGAGCGGCTCAACCATCGGTACGAGGTGACCGCCGGGGTCTTGGCCGACGAGTCGTCGGCCCTGCTGAAGGAGTTCTTCGGACGACTGAGAGACAAGGGCCGCGAGCCGGAGCCGCTCGAGGGCTGACGCGCTTCGGGGATGCACGGCCGTTCCGACGGCGGTGACCGCCCATCAGTCCATGTGACGCGGGGTGACATCTGTCACGATGTACGCACCGGCAACGCTCGATACGCTTAGAATCATCTGGCAGGGAGATCGTCCCGCGTGCACGTGAACGGGGAGCGGACGCCATGAACAAGTCAAGGATCGCCGTGTTCGCCACCGCGACCGCGATGATTCCCTCGATCGCCTCGGCGACCGAGGGCTTCCCGGCGACGTCGTCGGACTGGATCGCGCTGACTGCGAGCGCGCTGACCCTTGTCGCGGCGGTCGCACTCATGGTGCTGTCGCTCCGCCTCCGCGGGGTTTCCCGCGGCTCCGTGCTCGCGGACAACATCACCTACGTCGTGGCGGCGTGCCTGTGTCTCGCCGCCTCCGTACTCGCGTCATGGATCGGGATGTTCCTCACCGATCCGCTCTCGGCGTCGCAGGCGTCGATCGGCGCGAGCTTCCTGATCTTCGTCGGCCTCGTCCTGCTCTGCGTCTACTTCTGGCGCGTCCACGCGGCCCTGAGCCGCTTCATGACAGCCGTGACCGGCGAGGGCGCGCGCGCCCGGAAGTCCCCGGATGGAGACGGCGATGCCTAACGTGCTCGCCGAACGCATCGAGGAGACGCTGCGCCCGGTCGTGGGGACCGTGCTGGCGTCGGTCTCGGTCGACCTGGAGTCGCGCCGCATCGGCAAGGACCCCGACACCATCACGCGGGGCGACCTCGATCGCATCGCGGACAACCTGTGTGATCAGCTGCGCCTCGTGGTGGGCAACGACCTGGCGAGTGCGGCGGCACAGCGGGTGCGCGAGCTGGCGTAGGCGGGAGTCCCGTCGAGTTGCTGTCGGCCGGCGCCCGTGGTGCCGGCTTCGTCGTCTCCGGACCCCGATCAGCCCTCGATGCTGCCGCGCAGTTGCCTGAGGAGTTCGAGGGAGCGCAGGGCGATCACCGAATCGGCGTCCCGTGTCGCGGCCTGCACCGTCTCGATCGCGCGGCCGCCGTCGGCCGCTGCGGCCTCGATGTCGGCGAGGCGCTCGGAACGCGCGTCGCGCGGGCGCCCGGAGCGGCCCGACGCCGCCGGAGCCGGAGCCGGAGCGTCCATCGAGAAGCTCATGGCCGCCGAGAGGGGACCGCCGGCCGAGCGGCTGCGTGAGGGCGGCGCGCTCCACGAGTCCTCATCGTCGTGCGTGTCGCGCCGGTTCAGCGTCCACTGCTCGCGCGGGACGTTGCGCGCCTCGATCACCTCGGCGGCGCGGATCACCGCGTCGGCGCTGACGTGGCGACGCAGCATCCGCGACGCGTTCGCCAGCGTCTCCAGGTCCTCGGACGGCACGCCGAAGTGGGCGGCCAGGGCGAGCAGTTGGGGGCTGGTCGGAAGGCGCTCGTCGCGTTCGATGCGTGAGAGCAGCGTGGAGTCCATGCCGGCCGCTGCGGCCACGACGCGCAGAGGCTCGCCGCGCTCGATGCGCAGGCGTCGAAGAAGGTCGCCAAGTCCGGTGTCAGAGCTCATGGCTACAGTATTGCATGTCGAAGTCTTGACAGCAAACGTCTTGACAACGCGTGTCAAACATCGGCACACTGCGAATGCGGACGAGAAGGGGCCCGGCGGCCGCACTCAGAGAACAGACGAGAAGCCGCGCCACGCCAGGCGCGCCACTGAAGTGAGGGAGGCGTTCGGAGATGACCGAACAGAGGAAGCCACAGGATCGGAACGGCGCCGGCAAGGGGCGGCGTGCGCCCGGGTCGCGCGGTGGTTCGCGGAGGCCGAAGGGGCAGGGCACCCTCATCGCGATCGTGCTCGATAAGTCCGGGTCCATGGATATCGTGTGCGAAGCGACGATATCGGGGTTCAACGAGTTCAAGGGCGACCAGCTGCGCGCCGGCCAGGACGCGCTCGTCTCGCTCACCCTGTTCGACACCCAGGTGCACGAGGTGTGCAGCGCCATCCCGCTGCGGGAGCTCAACGACCTCGACCACGGCACCTACCGTCCCGACGGCGGCACGGCTCTGTATGACGCCGTCGGTGCGACCATCAACCGGATCGAGCGCCTGCTCGGCACGACCGTGGTCCGCCCGGACCGGGTGCTCTTCGCCATCATCACCGACGGTGAGGAGAACGCGAGCCGCGAGTACGACCGCCGCCGGGTCTTCGACATGATCCGCGAGCGCGAACAGGCCGGATGGGCGTTCGTCTTCATGGGCGCGAACATGGACAGCTACGCGGCCAGCGAGACCGTCGGCGTTCAGGCCGCGGCCAGGGCGCGCAACTGGGGCGCCGATCCGGACGAGATGCGACGCAACATGCGTGTCTTCTCCAACGCCACGACCCGGTTCCGCGGCGAGTCAGCTCCGGCCGCGTGCATGGAGAGCCGCGCCTTCTTCAGCCCGGAGGACGAGGCCGCCGCGGACGAGTAGTCCCGGATTGCCGCATACCCATGTGCGGGCTATACTCCCGACTTGCGCCGCGCGCCGGACTCGCGTGAATCCGCGCATCACGGAGAGTTGTCCGAGTGGTTGAAGGAGCACGACTGGAAATCGTGTATGCGGCCTTAAACCGTATCCAGGGTTCGAATCCCTGACTCTCCGCCATACGCGACACCCGAAGGCCCGTTCCCGAGCAGGGGGCGGGCCTTCGTGCTACTCGCCGAGGATGCGGACCTGGCCCGTGTCGCCGTCGACCTCGATCAGCTGGCCGGTGGTGATGATGCGCGTGGCCGGGCCGACGTTGACCACGGCGGGGATCCCGTACTCGCGGGCGATGATGCTGCCGTGGCTGAGCAGGCCGCCCATGTCCATGACGATCCCGGCAGCCGGGATGAAGTACGGCGTCCAGCCCGGATCGGTGAAGGGTGCGACCAGGATCTCGCCCGGCAGGAC
>JAUSAU010000068.1 GCA_030652345.1 Coriobacteriia bacterium | reverse complement strand
CTGACCTCTGAGCACGAGTTTGGCGACGCCCCGACGGCCGACACCGTCGGGGCGTCGTCGCGTCTTGGCCACGCCGCACGCCGCCACGGCTGCGCGCCGGTCCCCGTACCCGTACTACGCGTCGATCGGTATCGAATGCGTTCCTATCGGGCCGGTTCACCCCCCACAAGCCGACGTTTGACCAGAGAATACTGAGTATGCATACTCGGCGGTATGCCCATGTGCTTGTGCCGAATGCCACACGATCCCGCCCTACACACCCTCGGGGAAGCGCGCATGGTTTCCACGTGCTGGGCGACACGAACTCAGGATGCGAGGGAGACAAGGTGGTTCTCATACCTAGATGGGTGACGGTCTGTGGGTGCGTCGTGTGTGCGGTGTTGCTGGCGATCGCGGTCACGGGGTGCTCCGGGGCCACGGCAGGTAGCCCCAAGCTGCTCGATGAGACCGGCTACAAGCAAGCGCGCACGACGATCCAAGGCGAGTATGCGCTGCCCGCGTCATTCCGGTGGACGGATCCACCCGCACAAGAGCAGGGCACGAAGTACGAAGAGGGGGTCGCGCGCGCAGAGGTGGAGAGCTACTGGGTGGTCGCGTGGGAGACTGAGTGGCTGGAACAGCGCGGCAAGGATCCCGCAAGGGCGGCCAAGGCTCTGGACATCCTCAGGAACAAGGTGCCCAAGTCGCGCCTGATGACCGAGTACTCGGACGAGTCCGTCAGGCGAATCTACACGGACGCACTCGCCAAGGCGGAGCTGGGCGACCCCAGCGGCATACAGCGCGACATCGAGCTCAACGGCCTGACGCTCCAGCGGACGCCGTAGGATGCATCGACGGGATGTGCACGTGCTGTTCGGGGCCACACGGAGTGTGCTTGGCTCCGTCAGTGCGTGGTGCGGCCGAGTGGCTCCCGCGACCGCCGTGGCGATCGTTCTGTCGCTGACCGGATGCGTGGGCCCGGCCACCGTGTCGAAGCCGGTTGGGACTACTGCGGATACCACCCTCAGGACGGTGATCGTTCAAGAGCGGCATATCTCGAGCGTATTGACGCTCGATGCCGTGGTCGCGGTGAACCCGTTCATCCGCATCGCAGCGCCGAGCAGCGGTGTTCTCCAAGCGATGTCGGCTGGCCGCGTCGGGATCGTCTCCGAGAGAGGTCACGCGGCCAAGCCGGTCTCGATCCCCACGAACACAGCGATCGTGAGCCTGCTCGCCAAGCCGGGGGTGCGCGTCAGCAAGGGGCTGCCGCTGATCAACGCCCGGCTCACGGGATTCGCTCTGCAGGCAGTCGTGGCGCCCGACCAGATCTACCGCCTCTATGACGGAGTCCACTCGGCGCAGGGCCAGGTAGATCCGGGTACGGGCCCATTCGGAACAACGGTTCTCGGCGTCCCCTATCCTGTCGGATCGATCACGCTCCCCGATGAAACCTCCGCTGATGAAGCGGCGGTCGCGTCCGACGCGACGACGACTCCTCGGGCGGCGCACTCGAGCCGCGAGACGTCGTCCTTTCCCGTCGTCACCACATCACCCGGGGGCGGCTCCATCGGCGTCACGATAATCGCGCCACTGCCCACAGGTGCGACCTCCATCGAGGGGCTCCCGGGCCGCATCGCGCTCGTCACTGCAGAGACAACCGCGCTCGTGCTACCGATCGAGGCCGTCGCAGGCATCGCGCAGGAGGGCCAGGTCTACGTCATGCAGCGGAACGTCGCCGTGTTGCGGAACGTCACCCTCGGCATCACTGACGGATCCTATGTCGAGATCACGAGCGGCCTGGTCGCCGGTGATGTGGTTCGGATTCCGTCGCCGACCATCCTCAGGGCGAAGCAGTGACGATCATGTTCGAGCTCGCCGGCGCGGAAAAGACCGTCTCACTGCCCGGGGGCAAGCCACTGCGCGTCGTGAGAGATGTATCGTTCGCTGTCTCCGCCGGCGAGTCGGTGGCCATCCTTGGTCGGTCGGGATCAGGCAAGAGCACGCTGCTCGGGATTCTCGGTCTCATCGATAGTCTCGACGCGGGTTCGTACATGGTCGATGGCTGCGAAACCACTCGACTCGGCGATCGGCAGCTTGCTCGCAGACGATCCCAGGACTTCGGATTCGTCTTCCAGCGGTTCTGCCTCATGGGCGGCCTGAGCGCGCTGAAGAACGTCGAAGCGCCGCTGCTCTACTCGCAGAGCGCGAGGAAGGGAAGGCACCGTACGGCGATGGAGGCGCTGGACAGGGTCGGTCTGGCCGACCGGGCTCATCACAGACCCGAGCGGCTCTCCGGCGGTGAGCAGCAGCGAGTAGCCATCGCGCGTGCGCTGGTCCACCGACCCCGCGTGATCCTTGCGGATGAACCCACCGGCTCGCTGGACGTGGCGACCGGCGGCGAGGTCCTGTCGCTTCTCACCGGGCTGGTGCGTGACGACGCAGCGACACTGATCATGGTGACGCACGACCCGCAGCTGGCCGCCCGGCTCGATCGGACACTTCACATGGACGAGGGTCGTCTCTCGGAGTCGACATGATGGCGCGGGTCTTGAGGGTTGCTCTGCAGGGGGTGCAGATACGCGTCACCCGCAGCCTGTTGACGAGCATCAGCCTGTTCGTCGGCGTGCTCGCGGTCGTGGTGATCAGCGCGGGCGGGGGAGCTGCAGAGCAGTCGGTGCTCGCCGGCTCGGTGCTGACGTCCGGCGCCGCGGTCACCGTCAAGGCATCTGTGCCGGCCGGGCGGCAGACGTACGAGCGCGCAGAACGCGCCTGCACGGTGATCTCCGCAGCGCTCCGAGACGTCGACGGCGGGTGCACCTTCGTCGTAGCAGGCATGCCCGAGGTCAACGACCGGGCAATGGAGGTGCTGTTCGCTCTGGGCGATCTGCGCGGGGTCTTCCCGTACCCGCTGAGGTCGGGTCGCTGGATCGCATCCGGCGCTGTCTTGCCCCCGGAACTCGTGGTCAACGAGGCAGCCGCCTCGTCCCGCGGCTTCCCCCTCGGCTCAGTGGTCCGCATCACCCTGACGGGCGACACTGTCAGCGCTCGCGTTGTGGGCGTCGTGTTCGACGGGCAGCGGGAACCCCGCGGTTTCGTCACGATGGACCCGAGGAACGCACTGGGCAGGTCGCTGTCGGCATCAGAATCGGGCGTACTCTACGCGCACGCGCCCGACATGAGCGCGACCGCCCTGAGCAGCCTCGTCTCGGTGGAGATGGCGCGGGCGTTCGACACCGGACCCCCGATGAAGGTCGAGCGTTCCGACCCGGCCGATCCGGAGGCCGATGTGCTCAGGACCATCACGCTGGTCTTCTCGGTCGTTGCCGGCTTGAGTCTGCTCGTGGGCGCACTCGGAATCCTGAACATAGGTCTGGCGACGCTCAAAGAGCGTTCGGACGAGTTGTCGCTACGCCGCTCATTCGGCGCGACCCGTCTCGAAGTGGTGCTGACGATCGTCACCGAGGGCCAGATCGTCGCCCTCGCAGCCGCCTGCCTGGCTGTCGTCGCGGCAAGGAGCGCCTTCCCCTTCGTCATCGACTACCTGGCGGGAGGCGTTCTCATCTCCGATGTGTCGTTCCCATCGGGCGCGGCCCTGACCGGTGTCGCGGCAAGTTGCCTGGCCGCGTTCCTGGGCAGTCTCGCCCCCGCCGTGCGAGCCGGGCGGGTGCCGATCGCGTCCATCATGCGGGTATGATCACGGCTCTCCGGCGAACCGATTGACAGCGTAACAACACATTGTTACGCTACCTCCTGAGAACAACGAAGGAGGTGCACTGTGGACAACGAGCTGATCTCGAAGAAGGACCTGCTGATCGCGGCGGGCATCAGCTACGGCCAGCTCTACCGGTGGAAGCGCAAGGGGCTCATCCCGGAGGACTGGTTCATCCGCAAGGCCACGTTCACCGGCCAGGAGACGTTCCTGCCGCGTGAGCGGGTGCTCGCCCGCATCGAGCGCATCAAGTCGATGAAGGACGAGGACATCTCGCTCGACGACATCGCCGATGCGGTCGCCCCGGACCTCGGGACGGTAGCGGTGTCGCGCGCCGATGCGGCTACTCGCGGACTCGCTTCAGGCGCGGCGCTCGTCGCCATCGGCGAGGTCTTCCCCGGCGAGGGCGACCTGCGCGTCGGCGAGCTGCTCGCGGCGATGGTCCACGACCGGCTCCTCGAGGCGGGCGACGCGTCGCTGGACGAGGCGCAGACGGTCGTCCGCGTCCTCGAGGAGGCCTACGCCGGCTTCGAGGGCCGCGAATGCGACCTGATCTTCGTCCGCAAGTTCGGCGTCGCGACGTGCTGCCTGGTCTCGACCGGCGCGGACGTGATGTTCGAGAGCGGCGCGCGGGTCGTCGTGCGCCTCTCACTGAGGGACTGCATCGACGAGCTGTCCGCTCGTCTGAGCGAAGGAAGAGGAGAGAACGATGAGTGACAACAACGCGCAGCCCGACGTCAAGATCGCGGGTGACGGGACGGTCGCGGCCGGCACCTATGGGGTCGTGCGGATCGCGGGAAACGGGACGCTGACCGGTGACGTGACCTGCACCGAACTCCTCATCGCCGGCGCGGGAACCTGCCAGGGAGCGCTCGTCGTCGACACCCTGACCGTGAACGGTTCCGGCACATTCCGCCGCAGCGTGCGCGCCGGCGCGATGGCCGTCAACGGAGACGCGAGCATAGCCGAGGGTCTCGGCGTGACCACGTTGAAGGTCCGCGGCCGCACAAGCATCGGCGCGGGGCTCGCGGCGCGTGATGTCGACATCCGCGGTGAGATCGCGGTGGGTGGCGACTTCGACGCCGAGCGGTTCGCCGGGGAGGGCATGTTCAAGGTCGCGGGCCTGCTCAACGCCGGCACGATCGACTTCCGCATCGGTGCCCAGTGCAACGCCCGTGAGATCGGCGGCGAGAGCATCGTCATCGCACAGTCCCGCCAGGTCCTCGACTTCTGGAGCCTGTTCGGTGACAAGCGGCTCACCGTGGATGAGGTCGAGGGCGATTCCGTCTCTCTTGAGTTCACCACCGCCAAGGTCGTGCGCGGCGCGAACGTGCGCATCGGCGAGGGGTGTCGGATCGACCTCGTCGAGTACACGGGCGAGCTGACGCAGGATCCCGGTGCCGTGGTCACCGCCGCAAACAAGGTGGCTCAGGTCGGCTGAATCCCGCAGGCGGGGCAGCCCTGCATCCGCAGCGGCCGCTCCAGCCCGCAGCGTTCCAGCAGCGCGTCATCGGTGAAGATCTCGGAGGCCGGGCCGTCAGCGGCGACCCGGCCTCCGCTCATGACGATCACGCGCTCGCAGAGGTCCCAGGCCATGTCGAGGTCGTGGGTCGCGATGATCTTGGTGTGCTCGAACGAGGCGAGCAGTTCGATGAGGCGTCGGCGGGCCTTCGGGTCCAGGTTCGACGTCGGCTCGTCGAGCACGAGCGCATTGGGGCACATGGCAAGCACCGTCGCGATCGAGACCGCCCGCTTCTCGCCGCCGGAAAGCCGGTAGGGCGGGCGATCCTTGAGGTGCAGCGCGCCGACGCGCGTAAGCGCGTCCGTCACGCGAGCCGCGACCTCATCTTCGGGCAGGCCGAGGTTCACCGGACCGAATGCCACGTCCTCGGAGACCGAGGGCATGAAGAGCTGGTCGTCGGGGTCCTGGAACACCATCCCGACCGACTTGCGGATGTCCGCGAGTGTCTCCCTGGTCACCGGTGTGTCGCCGACGCGCACGGTGCCCGTCACGGGCGTCAGGAACCCGATGAGGTGCAGCAGCAGCGTGGACTTGCCCGCGCCGTTGGCGCCGACGAGCGCGACGGACTCGCCATGCGAGAGCGTGAACGAGACGCCGTCGAGCGCGTCGGTCCCGTCCGGGTACGCGTAGGAGAGGTCCGCGACCTCGATGCGGTGATGACTCATGAGACCAGCCTCGTGACGGCCGCGCCGATGAGCAGCGGCAGGTTGTGGACGCGCGCAAGGACGAAGAAGGCGGACCACCCGAGCAGGAAGGCGACGTCGGCTCCTGTGAAGCGCAGGCGACGCAGCGCGCGGACGTGCCCGTCGAAGCCGCGGCTCTTCATGGCGAGGTAGATCCGCTGCGCGCGCGCATAGGTGCGCAGCAGCAGGTGGCCGAGCATCTGCGCGTAGACGGACGGCCCCATCCCGCGGCCGCCGAACGAACGCAGCGCCCGTGCGCGCGCCATCCGCATGACCTCTTCGCCGAGCACGAAGATGTAGCGGTAGAGCAGCAGGAGCTGCGTGGAGAGGACGTCGGGTACGCCGAGGCGCTCGAGGGCGTTGCACACGCCGCTCATCGACGTGGTGCCGACGAGCACGATCGCGGCCGCCGTGGTGAGCAGGAAGCGCAGGATGATCGACGCGTACGAGACCCAGCCGCCAGCGATGCCGAGCGACCCGATGTGCGCGAAGATCTCGCGATCGAGGAGCGGGTTGAACACGCCGACGACCAGCGCGAAGGGCGCCGCCACGAGCAGTCGGCTCAGTATGTAGCGCGCCGGCAGGTTCCCCTCGCTCACGAGCGCGACGGGGAAGAGCAGGAACGGCAGCATCGCGAGCAACTCGTACTTGCCGAACGAGACGACGCAGATGAGGAACACGAAGGTGGTGAGCACCTTCGCGCGCGGGTCGACGCGGTGGACCGCCGTGTCCTGTGACGCGAGCCGGTCAAGGCGTCCGAGCTGGTAGAGGCCGTCCTCGATCGATGGCATAGCGGCTACGCCAGACCCTCGCCGGTCGTCGTCGCGACGAACTGGCCGTGCTTGACGCCCTTCGTGCCGATGAGCGAGTCGGCGATGCGCTTGATCTCGCCGGCGCGACCGCGCAGGACGACGACCTCCAGGCAGTGGTGCGCGTCGAGGTGGATGTGGAGCGTCGAGACGATCGACTCGTGATGCGAGTGCTGGTGCTCCGTGAGACGGTCGGCAAGGTCGGTCGAATGGTGGTCGTAGACGAGCGTCACGGTACCGACCGCCTCGTTCTCGTCGCTGGCCCACTGCTGCTCGACGAGCGCTTTGCGGATCAGGTCGCGTACCGCCTCGGAGCGGTTCACGTAGCCCTTCTCGGCGATGAGTGCGTCGAACTTCTCGACGAGACGCTCGTCGGCCGAGATGCCGAACCGGATGACCTCGGGCATGTCGTGACTCCTCTTTCGCCGGAACGTGCTACCTGCACACCGCGGTCGTGACACCGGTCGGGCACGTTCGCACCAGTACGTGTGAATACGCCCGAATCGCTTGACGGTGCTCTCAGGGGGGCATAGCGTCATGCAGAGCGTAGCACGATTCTACAGATGGTAGCATCACTAGGGGACGAATTCTGAGAAGGGGTACGACACTATGCATATGGCGGATGCACTGATCTCGCCGGCTGTCGGCGGGGCCATGTGGGCGGCGACCGGTGTCACGGCACTCTACTGCGCGAAGAAGGTCCGCGAGGACCTGGATGAGAGCAAGATCCCGCTCATGGGTGTGCTCGGCGCATTCATCTTCGCGGCGCAGATGCTCAACTTCACCATCCCGGGCACCGGATCGAGCGGGCATCTGGGCGGGGGACTGATACTCACCGTGCTCTTGGGACCATACGCGGCATTCCTGGTGATGGCCTCGGTACTCGCCGTCCAGGCGTTGTTCTTCGCCGACGGTGGCCTGCTCGCACTGGGCGCGAACATCTTCAACCTCGGGTTCTTTCCGGCGTTCATCGCCTATCCGTACATCTATCGCAAGATCGTCGGCTCCGATCCGAGCAAGGCGCGGCTCACGACCGCGGGAATCGTCGCGGCCGTGATCGGTCTCCAGCTCGGCGCGTTCGGCGTCGTGCTTCAGACGGTCTTCTCAGGGATCAGCGAGCTGCCCTTTGCGACGTTCGTGCTCATGATGCAGCCGATCCACCTCGGCATCGGCATCGTCGAGGGCCTCGTCACCGCCGGCGTCATCCTGTTCGTGGCCAAGGCTCAGCCGGAACTGCTCGAGCGCGTCGGTCAGCGCAAGCCGCTCGGCGGGCTGAACCTCAAGCCTGTCCTGATCGGACTCGCGATCGCCGCAGTGCTGGCCGGCGGTGCGCTCTCCTGGTTCGCCTCGGTCAACCCGGACGGTCTCGAGTGGTCGATGGAGAAGGTCGCCGGCTCGCCCGAGATCGAGGGCGCATCGGGAGAAGCCGTACACAAGGCTTCGGCCTCGATCCAGCAGATCACCGCGTTCCTCCCGGACTATGGCTTCAAGAAGGCGGAGTCCGGGCCCGGAGAAGGAGCGAGCGAGGGCAAGGAGGGTGAGGCTGAAGGGGGAGAGGCCGCATCGTCGTGGCCTTCGGTCGACGCGGGCGCCAGCACAGCCGGTATAGTCGGGGCCGGGATCACGCTCGCGGTGGCTGCGCTCATCGGGTTCGCGCTTCGCCGCCGGGGGGCGTCCCACACAGCGCCTCCTGCCTGACCGTCGGCCATAGCGTGTGAACTGTGCGGGCGTCGCGGCCATTGGCTGCGGCGCCCGCTGCGTGTTCCAAGGCTACAGCCAGTGGATCTCGCCCGACGCCAACTTGTAGGCCGCTCCGACGACTACGACGTCCGCATCGCCGGGCAGCGCGTACCCGGTGACCAGTCCTTCGAGGGCGGCCACTGTGGCGAGCACGTGTTCGTCCACAGCCGCGGCCAGCAGCGCGTCATCGGCGTCGCCCGGCGCGCGCGACGGATCCGCCGCCGAGACGTCGATGTGGCCGACGATCGGCTCGAGCCACGCGGGAGCGTCGCCGGCGAGCGCGGCGGCCACGGCTCCGCAGTCCTCGTGTCCCAACACGACGATGGTTCGCGCTCCAATACGTTCCACGGCGAACCGGATCGACGCCACGCTCGCCTCGGCGAGCACGTGTCCGGCTGTACGCACGACGAACAGCTCACCGGGGCCCACGTCGAAGACCGCCTCGACGGGGACGCGGGAGTCCGAGCAGCCGACGACGACAGCCCATGGGGCCTGCCCGCCGGTGAGCGCAGTCCGGTTCTCGGCCGAGAAGTGCCCGGCGGAGTCGCCCTCGACGAAGCGGCGGTTGCCTTCGCGCAGCATCCGCAGCGCGGTGTCCGGGTCGTGAGGCACAGGCGCTCCCTTCGTGACGGTGATGACCGGAAGTGTACCTGAGCCGAGACCGCTGCCGTTCAGACAGCGGATGGACCGTTTGTCGCGCGCAACGTGCCAGATGTGTTTACAGAAGGGTCAATTGGTGCGATAAACGGTCTAGGCACCTGCGCCCCCCTCGTTCGGTGCCACATAGATATCGCTCGAGCCGACCCGCGCGAGCGACCATACTCTCCCGAAGGCGTCCGGCTCTCCCCAGCCGGGCGCCTTCCCCGTTGCTGCGCCCGGTTCTGCCACAATCGGAAGCGGCCGCGACACGACGAGCACGGGAGTATCGGTGGACGAGCGCATCAGCACCAACCACGCACTCTGGGAAGGGTGGACCGACATCCACGTCGGGTCCGCCTTCTACGACGTCGCCGGCTTCGTGGCCGATCCGCCCGCCCGCCCTCTCGACCGCGTCGTGCGCGGCGTGGTGGGCGATGTCGCAGGCAAGCGGGTCGTCCACCTCCAGTGCCACATCGGTCTGGATACGGTTCGCTTCGCGCTCATGGGAGCGAGCCGCGTCATGGGCGTGGACTTCTCGCCCAAGGCGCTGGAGGCGGCCCGTGCGCTCGCGGCGGCGGTCTCCGCCGAGGTCGAGTTCGTCGAGTCCGACGTGACCGCGCTCGTGCCGGCGGTGCCGGAGTCCTCGTTCGATGTCGCGTTCACCAGCTACGGGACGATCAGCTGGCTTCCGGAGTTGACCGGCTGGGCTGCCGGGATCGCCTCGCGCCTGGCTCCGGGCGGCGTGTTCCACATCGTGGATATGCACCCGGCGCTCTGGGTGTTCGACGACGAGGCGGCCGCGCCGCCGCTCACCGTCCGCTATCCGTACTTCGACACCAGCCCCCTCTACTTCGTCGAGGAGGGCAGTTACGCCGACCCGTCGGCACCGTTCCGCGGTGAGTCGTACTCGTGGCAACACACGTTCGAGGAGATCGTCACGGCGCTGATCGGAGCAGGGCTCGTGATCGAGTCGCTGCGCGAGTACCCGGTGATGACGTGGCCCTACGCCCCGTTCATGGTCCGGGACGACGAGGGGTTTTGGAGGATGCCGGCTGAGGCCGGCGACGTCCCGCTGATGTTCTCGATCTCGGCTCGCAAGCCGGCCTGAGGGGAGGCGAACCGCATGTGTGACAACGCACGCGAATGCCGCTGTGCCAAGGACCAGGGGTTCGTCGACACGGTCGACTACGTCGCGCATGCGCCGTTCCCGCCGCGCCACATCGCACCGGACCTCGAGGACGCGGTCCGCGCTGCGCTCGCGTCCGGACCCGCCACCGCCACCAGAGTCGCCGCCACCATCGGGTGGAGCGAGAACGAGGTCGCCGGCGCGCTGTGGAAGATGCGGCGGGCAGGGCTCGTGACGGACCGGCTCACGAGCGGCGATGGCATGCCGCAACGCGAATGGGTTGCGGGCTGAGCCGTCGCGGCCGCGCGGCTACTTCACGTCGATGAGCGAGTCCGTCGGCGCGTAGGCGTCGGTCATCTTCGGCACGTCGGCCACCGGCACCATCCCGGTGTACAGGTCGAGTGCCATCTCCGGGTAGCCGGCGATGCTCACACGCCCGTCGATGCGGTCACCGATCCGGTGGACGAGGTCGGTGTTCGTCACGTCGGCGTCGGTGGCCAGCACGATGACGTTGCGTCGCGAGATGGCGATCTTGTCCGCTCCGATCCCGATCGGGAAGACCGAGAGGTGGTCCCACACTCCGCCCGCGGTCCGGTACATCGAGCGGAAGAGCCGGCTCTTGTCGCCCTCGACCGCGCTGATGACGTTGTAGGCGATCACGCCGTCGGGCGCCATGCGCGCCTTGACCTCGCGCAGGAACTCTTCGGTCGTCAGGTGGAACGGCAGCGCCTCGTCGTAGTAGCAGTCGAAGATCACGATGTCGTAGGTGTCGGTCGAGGACTGGACGAAGCGCCGCGCGTCCTGGGTGTAGACGCGGAATCGGTCGTCCTCGGGGAGCGAGAAGTAGCGCTTCGCCACGTCCACGACGACGGGATCGATCTCGACGCTGTCGACCGACACACCGGGGTAGTCGCGCCAGTAGCGCTTCGAGATCGCGCCGCCGCCGAGGCCGAGCACGAGCACCTTCTTCGCGTCGGGCTTCAGGGCCATCGCGAGGTGCATGTAGTCGGGATAGCGGATGCGGCTCGTGTAGCCGTCGGCGATGTCGATCGCGGACTGGTTCGACTTGTCGAAGCGCAGGTGGCGGGTGGTGGCGTCCTCCGTGACCGTGACGCGGTGATACTGCGTGTCGGCCCGGAAGAGCACGCGCTCCCCGGTCTCGTTCGTGTCGGGAGCGGGCGCCACGCGGACGAGCACGAAGGCGCCGAGGGCGGTCCCCGCGGTGGCGAGCACCATGGTGGCGGCGAGCACCCCGCGAGCCACACGCCGCTCCTTGGGGGTGGGAAGACAGCCGTCCCGGTCCTCTCCATGGATCGCCGGCAAAGTCAGGGCCGCGAGCGCCGCCGCGAACAACGTGAAGCCGATCGCGACGATGAGCGGCTCGAGGGAGAGCAGCGGTATCAGCCAGAAGGAGGTCGCGATCGTGCCGACGATGCTCCCGGCGGTCGAGATCGCGTAGAGACCGCCGGTCGAGCGACCGATGCGGTCGAGCCCGCGCGCGGCCGCGATGCTGATCCCGAGCGGGGAGACCGTGGCGAGCAGGAGCGCGGGTGCGAAGAAGATGAGCGCGGAAGCCGCGAGAGCGCCGGTGCGCGGGCCGAGTTCCGCGCACCACGGGAGCACGGCCCTGGCGATGACCGGTGCGAGCATCGTCAGTACGCCGGCCCCAGCGATGAAGGGCGCGAGCGTGCGCGCCCCGCCCCAGCGGTCGGCGACCTGTCCGCCGAGCCAGTAGCCGAGGCTGAGAGCGATCATGACGATCGATATGACGCTGCCCCACACGAAGATCGAGTTGCCGAGCGCGGGAGCGAGCACTCGCGCTGCGACGATCTCCAGTCCCATGAGGGCGGCGCCGCAGGCGAAGACGATGACGTTGAGCACGCAGGCCTCCTTGTGAGTCACACAGGGAGATAGTTCGCGCTCGGAGGCCGGAATCCTGTCCGGCGAGCCGCCCCGTCCGTCGGTCGGTCGGCTACTGCGAGGTGATGTTGACGGTGCCGGCGTGGGCCTGGACCGGGTAGGACTCGGCGACCGGCCCTTCGAACCAGACCTCGACGTTCATGCCCGCCTGGAGCTCGCTGAGGGGGACGGTGATCATGCGTCCGTCCTTCGTTCGCAGGATGCGGGTGTCGGAGCCCACCGTCACGGACGCCTTGTCGATGTCACCGGCGCCGGTGATGAGCAGCGAGGCGCCGGTCGGCGTGACGTTCATCTGCCTGACGACGCCCGTGATCGACGGCGGGCCGCCGGGCGTGGACGGGCCGCATGCCGACAGCACGAGGACCCCGACCACCATGAGAGCGAGCAGAAGGAACAGAGAGCGGAAGCGCTGAGTCCGGCACATCGTCGAGCTCCCTTCACCACTGTTGAGACTACCCGTTCGACGCGTCGCGTCCCCGGCGGGTTCTTTCGCACTCGCCGGTGCACCGGGGGGAGCCGGCGGCCGTCGCGGTGCATAATCACTGTCGAGGAGGCGACGCATGGAAGACGTGTTGGTTCGGTTCGAGTCATCGAGGCGCGAGGTCGAGGTCCCGTCGGGCACCACGATCCACGAGGCCGCGACGACGGCCGGCGTCACCATCGCCACCCCGTGCGGCGGCCTCGGACGATGCGGCTCCTGTCGCGTGCACGCGACGGGCGGACTGCGAAGCCCGGGGCCTGCCGAGCGCGAGGCGCTGGGCGCCGCTGTGCTCACCGGTGCGCGTCTCGCGTGCAAGGCACGTGTCGAGGGCCCCGGGGATGTGCTCGTTCGCGTCGAGGCGGCGGGTGCGATGCGCGTTCTGACCTCGGGAGTCGGCCGCACCTATGTCGTCGAGGCGCCCTCTGAGCGCGGGCTGACCTGCGCTCCCGGCATCCGGCCGCTCGGCGTCGCGATCGATATCGGCACGACGACGATCGCGGTGCGCCTGCTCGACCTCGTCTCGGGTGAGGTGCTCGGCGAGACCGGCGCGGCGAACCCGCAGTCGGCGTGGGGTCACGACGTCCTGACCCGTGTCTCCCACGGACTCGCCGGCGAGGCGGACACCCTCAGGGACGTCGTCTGCCGTGAGATCGAGCGGCTGGTGAGCGAGATCGCGAACACGCCGGCGCTGTCCGACGGGTCGGTATGCGAGGCGGTCATCGTCGGGAATCCGACGATGACGCACCTCTTCCTCGGCGTGGACCTCACACCGTTGGCGACCGCGGAGGCCGTCGGTTCCCTGGTCGCGGCGGTCGAACTCGACGCCGCCTCAGCGGGTCTGCCCTCGCTCGCTGACGCACGGGTCCACGTGGGTCCCGCGGTGTCGGGCTTCGTCGGCGCGGACGCGGTGGCGGGAGCACTTGCGATCGACATCATGGGGCGCACGCACGGCGTCCTGTTCGCCGACCTCGGGACCAACGGCGAGGTCCTGCTCGCCGCCGAAGGCCGGCTTCTCGCCTCATCCGCTGCGGCCGGCCCGGCATTCGAGGGCGGCGGCGTGAGCTCGGGCATGCGCGCGGAGTCCGGCGCCATCGAACGGGTCTGGGAAGTCGGCGGCTCGCTCGGCCATTCGACGATCGGGGACGCTCCGGCTCGAGGGCTGTGCGGGTCGGGCCTGCTCGACCTGGTGGCCGTCCTGCTCGAGGCGGGTGCCATCGACGAGGGCGGACGCATGCAGGCGACAGGCCCGCTCGGGCATCTGGTCCGTGAGACGCCGGAAGGGCGCGTCTTCGACGTCACGCATGACGTCGCGCTCACGCAGCAAGACGTCCGGCAGGTCCAGTTGGCCAAAGCGGCCGTCGAAGTGGCGATCGAGGTGCTGCTCGCCGAGACCGGCCTCGGTTACGACGACGTGCGCGAAGTCGTGGTGGCAGGCGGGTTCGGCGCCGGGCTGCGCCCGTCCGCGCTGGTGAGGCTGGGCGTGCTGCCCGCCACGTGGGCCGAACGCGTCACCTTCGCAGGCAATGCGGCGCTGGACGGGGCGTCGGCGATGCTGCTGTCGAGCGCGGCTCGGGCGGAGGCCGGTCGCATCGCGACGGCTGCGTTGACGGTCCCGCTCGCCGAGCGCTTCGACTTCCAGGCGCGGTTCCTCGCCTCGCTCGAATTCCCGCCCGGCGACGTTTAGGAATCGACTGGTACGTGCATCCATCAGAGGTGCAGACCACTTCGTCCCGGAGGACCAATGAACCCTCTCTACATCATCGCTGCCGGCGGTATGACGCTCTTCCTCGTGCTCCTGTTCCAGGTGCTCGTCGGCAAGCGGATCATCAAGTTCAAGGGTCCGCTCCACATGAAGGTACACACGTGGACCGCCTACGCCCTGCTGGTCATGGCGCTCGGACACGGATTCTTCGCCGCCGGGAAGCTCGTCTTCGGCTGGTTCTAGCCTTCCGGGGCGCGGGCCCGGACCGCCCGGTCACGCAGCTCGTCGACGTGTCACTCGCCCGTCGCGCGGGGGTTGCGAACGGCTACAATACCCCCATGCCGTGACGCTCCTCCCGCATGCTCCGGGGCTTCGGCATACCGCGATGTCACCGGCACGCCGAAGCGACGTGAGGAATCCCGTGAACGAGATGCATCTGACGCCCGATTCCCAGGGCAAGGTCCGCGACCTCTACGACCTCGGCGACACCTTGCTGCTCGTCGCGTCGGATCGCCTGAGCGCGTTCGACGTCGTGCTCCCGGATCCCATCCCGTTCAAGGGTGAGGTCCTCACCAAGCTGTCGCTGTACTGGTTCGACCTGCTGCGAGATGTCGTCCCGAACCACCTGATCTCGGCAGATGTCGCCGATCTCCCGGAAGCGTTCAAGCCGCACGCCGACTATCTCGCCGGCCGCTTCATGCTCGTCAAGAAGGCGCAGGTCTTCCCGGTGGAGTGCATCGTGCGCGGCTACCTCGCTGGCTCCGGCTGGAGTGAGTACAAGCGTTCCGGCACGGTCTGCGGAACGCGGCTCCCGACGGGTCTCGTCGAGTCCTCACGGCTGCCCCAGCCGATGTTCACCCCGTCGACCAAGGCCGAGATCGGCGATCACGACGAGAACATCCCGGTGAAGCGGATGTTCGAGATCGTCGGCGCCGAGTTCGGGTCCGCGCTGCAGGAGGCGTCGGTCTCGGTCTACTCGGCGGCGCGCGACCACGCCGCGACCCGCGGCATCATCCTCGCCGACACGAAGTTCGAGTTCGGGCTCGTCGATGGTCAGGTCACGCTCGTCGACGAAGTGCTCACGCCTGACTCGAGCCGCTTCTGGCCCGCCGACACCTACGAGGCCGGCCACAGCCAGCCGTCGTTCGACAAGCAGTTCGTCCGCGACTGGCTGGAGGCGTCGGGCTGGGACAAGCAGGCCCCGGCACCCGCGCTGCCGGCGGACGTCATAGCGAAGACCAGCGAGAAGTACATCCAGGCGTACGAGCTCATCACGGGCTCGACGTTCTCTCCGGAACGAGGATAAGCATGAGTACGCGCAGCCCGCACAACGATCGGTACAAGACCGACCCGAAGGGCAAGACGCGCAAGAGCGCGAGCGCCGCGAAGCCGAAGCGCGCGGTCGGCGCATCGACTCCGGCGACCAAGAAGCCGGCGAAGAAGAAGTCGCTGTGGGGCCGCGGCCCGGCTCCCGCTCCCGTCGCACCGCTCGTGCAGACGCCCGCGATGAAGAAGCTGCGGCGTCTGTGGTGGATCCTGTGGGCGGCATCGCTCGGGATCGCCATCATCATCGTCGCGCTTCCTCAGTTCACCCAGCTCAAGGCAGTTGCCGAGCAGGTGAAGCCGGTCCTGTGGGGCCTGTGGGCCGCCGCGATGGGCGGGGCGTTCTACCTCGAGTTCGGTCCGATCCGTAAGGCACGTATCGAGGCCATCGAGTTGTCGAAGAAGAAGCCGAAGGAGCGCAAGGCCGACGCCAAAGCGAAGGCCGACGCCGATCCGAAGGTCGAAACCGCCGACGACGCGAGTGGCGACGAGTGAGCGGCGCTTCCGTGACGACTGCTCCGGAGCGCGGACGCCGGACCTACTGGGTCCTGCGCGTGCTGGAGTCCGCCCTGCTCCTGGTCATCCTGGTCGGTATCGGGCTGTTCGCCTACAGCGCCGTCGACATCTACCGCATCGAGACCGCACCCGGTGCCGAGAAGACCACCGCCGCGAACCGCGAGGTCCCGCGGACCGCGTGGCCGGGGATCGCGACCTTCTTCGGCGGGCTGATCGCATTGCAGGTGACGCGCGTCGCGCTCATGCGCGTGCGCAGGCCCGACGGCACCCCGCGGGCGTCCGCGTTGTACAGTGACGACGACCCGGCGATACGTCCGGGCGACGATTCATCGAGGGAGCGTGAGGACCGCAGTGGCACGCTATGAGATCTTCGTGACCTACAAGAAGGGCATCTTCGACCCGCCCGGCGCGACCGCCGAAGGTGCGCTGTCCAACCTCGGCTACAGCGAGGTGAAGAGCGTCAAGATCGGCAAGTACATCCAGATCGAGGTCGAGGACGGGCCCAACGCGCTCATGCGCGTGCGCGAGATGTGCGACAAGCTCCTCGCGAACCCGGTCATCGAGGACTACCGTATCCAGGCCGACGAGAAGGACTGGTGAGCGGCTCCATGAAGTTCGGCGTCGTCAGGTTCCCCGGCTCCAACTGCGAGCAGGACATCGTCATCGCGTGCGACTACCTCGGCTTCGACGTCGAGTACATCTGGCACGGCGACACCGACCTCGCGGGCTTCGACGCGGTCGTGCTGCCCGGCGGGTTCTTGTACGGCGACTACATCCGCTGTGGTGCGGTCGCGCGGTTCTCGCCCGTGATGGGCGAGGTCGTGAAGTTCGCCGAGCGCGGCGGGCCGGTGCTGGGTGTGTGCAACGGGTTCCAGATCCTCACCGAGGCGCACATGCTGCCCGGCGCGATGCTGCGCAACCGCGGCCTCAAGTTCATCTGCAGAGAGGTCCCGCTGCGGGTCGAGGAGAGCGCGTGCCAGTGGCTCGACCTTCCCGCGGGCACCGTGGTGCGCATCCCGATCAACCACAACGAGGGCAACTACACGGCCGACGCCGAGACGATCGCGCGCATGGAAGCGAACGGGCAGATCGTCGTGCGTTACTGCGAGCCGGACGGCACCCGCAGCCCGGCGGGCTCCGCGCCCAACGGCGCGACCGACGACATCGCCGGCATCTGCAACGAGCGCGGCAACGTGTTCGGGCTCATGCCGCACCCGGAGCGCGTCGTCCTGCCGGACGCCAGCGGCACCGACGGCCAGCCCTTCTTCACCACGATCGTGAAGCGGCTCGCCGAGGTCTAGGCGGGCGCGCCGACCCCTGACGAGAGGCGCCACATGCACGGGAAGATCGAGATCCTCGGCCCGGGGGCGTTCGTCGTCATCGGGCTTCTGTTCGCGGTGGTCGGGCTCGCGTTCTACGTCGTGGTGAACGCGGTCCGCCGCAAGGAGCACGACTTCGCGGGCGTCGCCGAAGGACGCTGGTTCTACGTCGCGGCGCAGGGCGTCTACGTGCTCGCGTTCGCGCTGTCGCAGATCCCCGCGCTCGCGAAGCTCGCGCCGTGGCTCGGTGACATCCGCACGTGGGGGACGCCGATCTCTCTCGTCCTGACCTTCGCGTACCTGCTGCGCGTCGTCTTCCCGACACAGAAGCGCATCGATCTGCGGCTCCAGGCACAAGAGAACGCTCTCCAAGCCGAGTACGGCCTGGAGAGCGATGGGGTCGGAATCGATGGAGACCGGGACGTTCCGCTCCCGGAATCCGCCGAGGGGGAAGAGCGCGCCTCCGAGTGAGGCCGCTCCCGATCCGCTAGGGCTTCGTCGTCGGCCCGATCGGTACGGTCGTGTCGATGGACTTCTCGAACCGGAACGCCACGCCGCGGTAGTAGTGTGTGGCGGCGCGGCCGTAGCAGAGCTTCTGCTTGGTGGCGGCGGAGGCTGTGTAGAGGGTCGCGTGCGTCCGCCGATTCTCGAGTTTGTAGATGGGTGTGCCTGTTGCGCCGGTCGAGACCTTGGCGACGGAGCCGCTCGAACGCCAGACGTGGGTAGCCAATAGGCTCAGCCGCGTCTTGGCGCTGAGTGTGTAGGCCCACCGTGCCCTGCGGGGGTCGTACAGGCGATAGAGCGGTGTCGAGTTCGCCGTCGCGCTCGTGTCCACCGTGAAGGCGACGCCGGTGTAGCGGTAGGCCCGGGCGCCTCGCTTGATCAGCTGATAGCGCTCGGTCTCGCTCGAGGTGTACCGGATCGAGCCGTTCGACCGGTTTATGAACCCGTAGACGTTCCGCATGCGCGCCGGCTGCTGCGGGTCGCCGAAGTAACGGACGTAGATGTTCCAGAACGAGACCTGCGGGTAGTACGGCGTGTAGGTATAGAGAGCGAACGTGCATGCGTTCTTGGGAGCGATCGTGATCCGGTGGCCGTCGGGGTAGGAGTACACGCTCTTGGTCTTGCCCGGATACCAGCCGAATGAGATCTCGTACGTGGAGAGCTTCTGCGCCCCGTAGAAGACCTGCTTGCCGAAGCCCGGATAGGTGTTCTTGCTGCCCTTGTAGATGCCGCAGCCCATGGCCTTCGGGATGTGGTAGGTGTACGTGCCGTGTGAGTTGCCCGCGTGCGGGACGTGCGGTGCCTCGCTGATGAGCGACTGCTCCTTGTCGAGCGTGGCGATGATGACCTTCGGGTTCAGGTTGTTGAGCCGTGCTGCTTCGTAGATGATCGTCGCTGCGCTTCGCTTCACCCCGACGTAGTCGGTCGTCACGAGGCTCTTGAGTGGCCCGGGTCTGGTGTCCAGGAACGCCTGGATGTCGGCGGCCGACATCGACGACGAGCCACGCCACGTGTCGTACGAGATCACGTTGAGCGGGTCGTAGGTCAGCGCGAACGCGGGCGCGACCGAACACATCACGAGCAGCGCACTTGCGAGCGCCATCGGGATTGCGAAGCGCGCGAAGGGGCGCTGATCGCGGGGGTGTCGTGAACTCATGGGCCCACCTCCAGTGGGTCACGGCCGGCAGCCGGAGACACCGCGGGTGTTCGAGCGCAGGGCGGTGCCCGCCTGCGCATTATAGACCCTGAAGGGCGCCTATGCGGGCACGCCCGCCGCTCGGTCGGCTCCGTCGACGTGACGGAAATCACAGGAGCGCACACTCGTGTCACACTTCGTGACGGTCGCCACACTGTGGGACGCCGGGGGAGTCGATACCGTCTGCAGATGCCGGTCTCGTGCAAGGGGGTTGTGCCGCTCATGAAGCTCACAAAGCGCGTCGCGCTCGTCATCGCACTCGCTCTGACGTTCGCGCTATTCGCGACGCCGCTGGTTGCGTCCGCGTGTCAGGGGCTCGACGTCAATGCGCCGGCGGCGCCGGTCAAGCTCGTCTTCGCCCATCACTCGACGGGCGGCAACTGGCTGGCGGACGGCAACGGGTATCTGGGGGCGTCGCTGCGCAACGCCGGCTACTACGTCTCCGACACGAACTACGGATGGGGTCCTGACGCGATCGGTGACCGCACGGACGTCGGCGACTGGTGGACCTGGTTCCGCGGGTCGAACGCCGGGACCTACACGGCGGCGCTGTACGCGCAGAGCGGCCAGAGCGCCGGCTATTCCAGACTGGCGACTGACCCGGGTGGCGAGAACGAGATCGTCATGTTCAAGTCGTGCTACCCGAACAGCTCGGTGGGCGGCTCGGCGGCCGACGTCGTTCCCGCGATCGGCTCGAACCCGCTGGCCGGTAACGGCATGAGCGGCCTGACGGTGGGCAACGCCAAGGGCGTCTACACCGACTTGCTCGAGTACTTCAAGACCAAGCCGGACAAGCTCTTCGTGCTCGTGGTCTCGCCGCCGCTCGTCTCGGGCGCGACCAACGCCGCAGAGGCCGCGAACGCCCGGGTGCTCGCGAACTGGCTCGTCGACCCGAACGGATGGCTCAAGGGCTACCCGCTCAAGAACGTCGTCGCGTTCGACTTCTTCGCGGTGCTCACCGGCGGATCACACACGATCGTGAACGGGAGCAGGGTCCACACGATCGCGACTTCCAACTACCTGAAGCCGGCGTACGCCACGAGCGCATACGACTCGCATCCCAACCCTGCGGGCGGGCAGTACGCGACCGCGCAGTTCGTGCCGTTCCTCAACGCGGCGTATCACGCGTGGAAGGGCGACGGTCGTCCGATGGCTTCGATGCGGGCCCCGGCGCCGTCTGTCTCGCGGCCGGTGCACCGCCGCGCGTTCTACATCGCCGGGACCTGCGGCGCGGCCCACACGGTCTCGACCAGGGTCACGCTCACGATCGAGCGCCGCGTGCGCGGGCGCTGGGTCTATGCGCGCCGAGTGTACGTGACGCTCGCTGCCGGCCGGACCGCCTATCGAGTGCGCACGTCGCTCACGTATGCGGGGGCGTACCGCGTGCGGGCGTATCACGTGTGCGCCTCGCATGTGTACGGAGCATCCGGACTTCGCTACTTCACCGTGCGCTAGCGGGAGCGGCACGGCGGACACCCGCGGCGGGCGACTTCCGAGAGGAGGCCGCCCGCCGTGTGTCGGGTACTACTATGTAGCGGTGACCGGTACGGGGGCGATCGAGGATCGGGGTGGCGACAGTGCTTCGCGACATGGTGACGGGACGCTTCTCGGTCGTGCGGGCGGTGGCGGTGTTGGTGGTGACGCTGGCCTTCGCGGGCGTTACCGCTCAGGCGTACGCCGCAGTCATCCCGATGACGATCGAGGAGATGGCGTCGCAGGCCGACGCGATCGTTCTCGCGCGGCTCGGAGCGAAGCAGTCGCTGCGCATGCCGGTGGCCGCACCCGATTCGAACGCGGCGCCCATCGCGACCGACTTCACCTTCAGTGTGCTCAAGGTCCTCAAGGGGTCGCGCGGTAAGACGCTCTCGATCCGTCAGCCCGGCGGCGAGGTCGGCGGCATGGGCTACATGGTCAGCGAGGTGCCGCGGTTCCGTCAGGGCGAGACGTGCTACCTGATCCTCGACGCGCGCAACAACGTCATCGGAGCGTGGCAGGGCAAGATCGCAGTGGACGCGCCTGATGCGGTGCTTGAGTCGCGGCTGAGGGGCGGGGTCCGCGTGTCGGCTCCCGCGCCGGAGGCCGCGACGTCGGTCGCGGTGCCGCTGGCGCCCGCCGACTCACGGCTGGCCGCGTTCTGGGATCCGGCCACCGGAATCTCACCGCTCGCGACCACGACGCTGTTCTCGTCCGGGTTCGAGGGCGGGGACATGAGCAGTTGGGTGACGAGCGGCAGCGGCGACCCGACGTGGGGACCCGCCACGTACAGGTACGCAGGCGGTACGGGCTCGCTGTTCATGGCGGCGTCCGGGAGCAACGCCGTGGTTCCGCCGGCGACGCTCCCGAGCTCCGTCACGGTCGGTGCGTATCTCAAGCACGCAGCAGTCGACCTCAGCGGCTACAACTCCGCGTGGCTGGACTTCGACATCTACTGCAACATGCCGTCGACCGGCTGGGCGGCAGCGTGCGTCTCGACGTCCGCTGCAAACTCCGTGATGACCGACTACGTCAGGTCGAGCTTCACGTCCAGCTCCACAGGGTGGAAACACGTGAGGATCGATCTTCGGAACGTGATCGCGGGCAACGCGTCGACGCTGCGGACGTTCACCGGGCAATCGACGGTCTACGTGACCATGTATGCGGGACACTCCTGGAACTACCCGGGCGATGAGGGCGTCTACATCGACAACGTCGTCCTGACGGCGGACAACCTACCGTTGCCGACGGTCACGAACGTCACGCCGGCCAACGCCGATGCGGGCGTCAACCAGCCGATCACCATCACCGGGACGAACTTCGGAGCGACTCGTGGGACCGGATCGGCCGGGTTCTACTCGCGTGGAGGCAGCACCGTCGCCACGGCGGGAATCGTGTCGTGGTCCGACACGTCGATCATCTGCACCGTGCCGGCGGGCGCCGGTTCAGGTCCTTTGACGGTCACCAACGGCGGCGGCCTGTCGAGCACCGGCTACACCTACGACGTCGGCTTCAGCTGGTGGGGCGTGCACCGGTCACCATCGTCGGTGGCTTACCGCGTCACCCCGAGCAACCCGACCACCGGCGTAGCCAATGTCCCTGCCGCCGTTGAGTCCGCCATGGCGATCTGGAACGGTGGCACGTACCGGCTCTCGAGCTTCGTCTTCAGCACTGACGGCGTGAGCACCCAGACCGCGAACCCGCCGATCGACAACAACCTCAACGACATCTACTTCGCGTCGACGGGGTTCACCACGACCAGTATTCTCGGCTGGAATTCCTACAGTTATGACGGGGTGACCCGGCACGTCATCGAGACCGACATCGTGATGAATAGCGCTTACGCCTGGTCTGACGGGGCGGTGCCGGGCAAGTACGACTACGTCTCGATCATGGCGCACGAGCTCGGGCACTCGCTCGTGCTCGACGACCAGTACGGCGCCGGTGATGTGAGCAAGGTGATGTGCGGGACATCGCCGTCGAACTCGGTGAAGCGCGTGCTTTCCGACGACGACATCCGCGGCATCCGCTACATCTACGGCACCGACATGACCGCCCCGGCTGCGCCGACCATCGCCTCGCCGACGCACCCGGCGCCCGGGACGTGGTACGCGGCTACCTCACCGCAGTTCACCTACTCGGCGTCCGATGCGAGCGGCATCTACGGCTGGAAGTACGCGCTCGACCGCTCGCCCTCCACCGACCCGGGTACGGGCACCGTCTCGAGCGCCGCCACCTCCGTCGCGTTCGGCGTGCAGCCGGACGGGGTCTCGTATTTCCACGTGCGCGCGGTGGACACGTTCGGGAACTGGGGCCCTGTATCCCACTTCGCCGTCTCGATCGACACACGCCCGCTCTCCGGCGACTTCGTGCTCGCCGGCGGTGCGACGACGGTCAACACCCGCACGGTGACGGTGGACAGCGCCGGTGTGGCCAACGCCACCTCGATGAGCGTCTCGGTGGACGGCGGTTCGAGCTTCGATGCAACCCAGGCGTTCGCCGTGAGTCGCAGCGTGGTCCTTCCCGCCGGCGACGGGGTCAAGGGCGTCGTCGTCCGCTACGCGAACGCGGCCGGCAACACGCTCTCCCGCTCCCACACGATCGTGCTCGACGCGACCGCGCCCGGCGCGCCCGAGCTCATCTCGCCGACGCACTCGGACCCCACGAGCTGGTACGTGGAGACCTCCCCGGTGTTCCAGTTCTCCGGCGCCTACTCGGCGACGAGCTACGGTGACTTCGGCCCCGCCGGCACGAGCCGGGGGCTCGTCGTCGACGGTACGGATGTGTTCACGACCGCGAACAGCGTCGTCGATGACTGGGGTATCGCGGATCCGGCGGCGCCGACGCAGGTGAGGACGTCGGGGGGCAACCTGACGGGCACGTTCACCGATATCGCGGTGAGCGGCAACCGCGTGTATGCAGTGGGCTACAGCGGTACGATCGGATCGATCGCGACGAAGTTCAAGACGGCGATCGACGGGCTTCCGACGGCAGGCGAGGCGCGCTCGTTCCTCGCGAACTCCATCCCGCGACAGGTCAGGGTCGTCGGGTCGTACGCGTACGTCGCGTGCAGCCAGGCCGGCGTGAAGGTGCTCAACATCAGCGCCCCCACGGCGATCAACACCGCGTCGCTCTACACGGTCTCGACCGTCGGCTCTGCGACGGCGAGCTTCCGCTCCGGCAACATCCTGTACGTGACCGCGGTCGGCGGCGGATTGCAGATCTCCGACGTCACCACCATCTCCGCTCCGACCACCAAGGCCTCACTCACAAGCTTCGATGCCTACGACGTGGACGTCTCGGGCACCATGGCATTCGTCGCCTGCGGAACCGGCGGCGTGCGCGTCTACGACGTCTACGATCCGACCGGCCCGCTGTACATGGCCACCATCGCCACGACCGGTGATGCGCGCCAGCTCTACCGCAACGGGACTACGCTCTACGTCGCCGAGGGCACGGCGGGGATCGGCGTCTTCGACGTGTCCGACCCGATCCATCCGAGGCGGGTCACCACGATCGCGACCACCGGCTCCGCCCTCGACGTGTCCGGCTCCGGCGACCGCATCGTCTACTCGATGGGCGCGTCGAAGCTCGGCATCCGTGACCTCGTGTCACCCGTCGGACAGACCTACACCTGGTCGTTCGACCGGTCGCCGACGACCGACCCGGGCTGGGCCACGAGCTCCACCGCGACCTACGCGCAGATGTCGGCGTCCTCGGACGGCGCGTGGTACTTCCACGTCCGCGCGAACGACGCGGTCGGCAATCACAGTCCGGTCTCCCATCGCAAGGTGCTGGTGGATTCGGCCGCCCCGTCGGGCGCCGTCCAGCTCAACGGCGGCGCCGCGACGACCGGATCGACCCAGATCACGGCCAACTCGTCCGTGACCGACATATCCCCGCTCCAGATGCGCTTCTCGGCCGACGATGGCGTGATGTGGACCGAGTGGGCGGACTACGCGGCGAGCGCGTCGTTGAACTCGACGCCCGGCGTCGGCGTGAAGCTCGTGCGCGCGCAGTACCGCGACTCGGCGCTTCCGTTCGCGCACGTACTCGAGGTAACTGACACCATCACCGTCGTCGCACCCGTCGCGCCGGTGACGAACGCGACCGTGTCGCCCGCCGCACCCAACGGACTGAACGGCTGGTACCGGGAGGCGCCGGCGGCGGTCTCGATCACGCGCGACATCGCGGGCACGACCTACGCCCAGTGGGATACGACCTCGACATGGCGGACCTCGGTGCTCTCCCCGATGAACGTGCCGTGGCCGGTCACGCCGCAGGGCGGCACGTACAACGGCACGGCCACCGTGACCTACTACGGCGTGAGCGGCGCAAGCGCGACATCCGAGACCCCGTCGCATTCGCTCACGCTCAAGTACGACGGCGGCGCGCCGCTGGGCGACTTCCAACTCGCCGGCGGCGCCACCGTGACGGGGACCACGACGGTGAGCGCCACCGTCACCATCACCGACAACGCATCCGGGCCCGGCTACGTCTCGTGGAGCACCGACGGCTCGAGCTGGACAGCCACGTCACCGTTCTCCCCGTCGGTCAGCGTCACGCTTCCCGCCGGCAGCGGGCCTAAGAGCGTCTCCATGCGCTTCTGGGACCGCGCGGGCAACATCGCAGGCCTCGTCCAGACGCGCGTGATCTCGCTCGACCAGACCCCGCCGACGACGACGCCCGGGTACACCTGGGGTGACGTTGCGGAAGGCAGCGTCTTCGCGGAGCAGGCCGACATCACGCTGAACCCGGTCGACTCCGGCGGCAGCACGGTGGCCGGGACGCGCTGGGTCCTCGATGGCGGCGCGCTGCAGACCGGCACCTCTGTCACCGCATCCGCGCTCGGCGCCCATACGCTGCAGTTCGCCTCGTGGGACGCGCTCGGCAACACCGAGGTGACCCGCACCCTCCACTTCTCGGTGCAGACCATGGCCTCGCCGGCCACCACGATGACGCTCGATCCGCCGTCCCCGGACGGACTGAACGACTGGTACGTCACGACGCCCACGGTGTCGCTCGTGCGGGCGTGGCTCGGTCGGACGTTCTGGCAACTCGACGGCGGCTCTATGAGCGCCGCCAGCTACGACATCACGACCACGCTCGCCGGCGTGGCGCAGGGCGAGCACGCGTGGGCGTTCTACTCCCAGAACCATCGCGGTACGTCGGAGTCCCCGTGGGGCAGCCGCTCGATCAAGCTGGACAGCGTGAAGCCGTCCACGAGTGCGACCGTCGCGAAGGCGGCGGACGGCACGGCGACGGTCACCATCGTCGGCTTCGACGCCGGGGCGGGCTCGGGAAGCCCGACCGTTCGCTGGACCCTCGACGGCGGGGCGCTGCAGGAGCAGTCACCCGGCGGTGCCGGACTCACGACCACAGCGACCATTCCGGTCACCGCGATCGGCTCCCACGTGATCGCCTACTGCAGCGTGGACCTCGCAGGCAACCGTGACGTCACGCGCACGATCGAAGTCACCGTTGCGGACCCGAACCGGACGCCCGTCGCGCGCGACTGCACGTACACGGTCTCCGCCTACACGACGCTCACCGGCCCGGCCGCTACTCTGGTGACGTACGCCAGCGATCCCGACGGCGATCCGCTGGTCTTCAGCATGGTGACGCAGCCGGGGATGGGGACCGCGACCGTCATGTCCACCGGGTCGATCACCTACCGGCCCATCAACGCCTACACCGGCACGGACTCGTTCACCTACCGCGTCAGTGACGGCCGGGGCGGGGTGTCGGAGCCGGCCACGGTGCGGATCGTCGTGACCCCTCTGGCCACCTCGACGTACTTCAGGACGAGCGCATACACGGTGGCCCGTGGCCGTGCGGTGACGCTCAGCGGCTACGTGAACCCGCGCGCGTTCGCCGGCGGAGCGGTTCGCTACTACGTCAAGAAGCCGGGCAAGCGCACATACGCGTACATGGGCTCTCGCACGATCGGCTCGACCGGCGTGTTCTCGTATCGGTTCACCTACTCGCGTCGCGTCGCCCGCGGTTACTACTACTATCAGGCGCGCTTCTACGCCCAGCGAGGCCTCAAGGCGTCGAACTCGAGAGTGGTGCGGGTGCGGGTGAAGTAGGCGTCTCTCCGCCGACAGCGTGCGCCACGGGCCCGGACGGGCTCGCGCGCGCCCGCGAGCGCCCGCCTCGCCCGCGCGCGTCCGCTACAATGCGAGCGAACCCGCCGTACCCCGCCCGAGGAGCGCCCCGCATGCGTGACGATCTGTCGCCCGAACTCGCACCGCAACTCGCCGTCGATCTCGGCCTGAAGCCCGACGAGTACGACAAGATCGTCGCGATCCTGGAGCGCACACCCACCATCACCGAGCTCTACATGTACTCGCTCATGTGGAGCGAGCACTGCTCGTACAAGCACTCCCGTAAGGCACTGCGCATGTTCCCGACCGAGGGCGAGTTCGTGCTGCAGGGCCCCGGCGAGAACGCAGGCGTCATCGGCGTCGGCGACGGCTGGGCGATCGCCTTCAAGATGGAGTCGCACAACCACCCGAGCGCCATCGAGCCGTTCCAGGGTGCGGCGACCGGCGTGGGCGGCATCATCCGCGACATCTTCACCATGGGTGCCCGCCCGATCGCGTCGCTCGACTCGCTGCGCTTCGGCTCGCTGGACAAGGCGCGCCAGCGCTACCTCTTCGAAGGTGCCGTCGCGGGTATCGGTGGCTACGGCAACTGCCTCGGCGTCCCGACCGTCGGCGGCGAGGTCTACTTCGACGACGCGTACGAGGGCAACTGCCTCATCAACGCCATGTCGATCGGCATCATGCGCGAGGAGAACCTCACGAGCGCGACCGCGTCGGGTCCCGGCAACCTCGTGCTGCTGATCGGCTCCACGACGGGCCGGGACGGCATCGGCGGCGCCTCCACGCTCGCGAGTCAGGAGTTCGACGAGAAGGCCGAGGACAAGCGCCCGTCGGTCCAGGTGGGCGACCCGTTCGAGGAGAAGCTGCTCATCGAGGCGTGCCTCGAGCTGCTCGAGGCGGGGCTGCTCGAGGGGCTCGGCGACCTCGGTGCCGCCGGACTGACCTCGAGCGCGTCGGAGATGGCGTCGCGCGGCGGCGTCGGCCTCGACATCGATGTCACGAAGATCCCCGCCCGCGAGGCGGCCATGAAGCCGTTCGAGTACATGGTGTCGGAGTCGCAGGAGCGCATGCTCGCGGTCGTGACGCCCGAGAAGCTCGAGGCCGCGCGTGCCGTGTGCACGAAGTGGGGCCTGCGCTCCACCGTCATCGGTGAGGTCACGGGCACCGGCCGCTTCGTGGTCCGCGAGGGCGACGAGGTCGTGGCGGACATGCCGGCCTCCACGCTCGCGCACGACGCTCCCATCTACGACCCCGCGATGACCCGCCCCGCCTACCTCGATGAGGTCCAGGCGTTCGACCCCGCGACGCTCGAGCATCCGACCGACCCCGCCGAGCTCGCCGACATGCTCTGCGACCTGCTCGCCAGCCCGAACATCGCGAGCCGCGAGTGGATCTACCGTCAGTACGACCACCAGGTCATGCTCAACACCCTCGTGCTGCCGGGCAGCGACGCGGCGGTCCTGCGCATCGCCGACACCGGCCGCGCGATCGCGGTGAGCTCCGACTGCAACGGCCGCTACTGCTACCTCGACCCGTACGTGGGCGCACAGATCGCGTTCGTCGAGGCGGCGCGCAACGTCGCGTGCGCGGGCGGGCGTCCGGCCGCCATCACCGACTGCCTGAACTTCGGCAACCCCGAGAAGCCCGAGGTGTTCTACACCTTCCACGAGGCGATCCGCGGTATGTCGGACGCGTGCAAGGCGTTCGGCGTCCCGGTCATCTCGGGCAACGTGAGCTTCTACAACGAGTCGTTCGGCTCGCCGATCTACCCGACGCCGACCGTCGGCCTCGTCGGCGTGCTCCAGGACGCGAGCAAGCGCGTGACCTCGCACTTCAAGGACGCCGGCGACGTCGTCGTCCTGCTCGGCGAGACCGACGCGGAGCTCGGCGGCTCCGAGTACCTCAAACTGCGGTTCGACACCGTGGCCGGCGCGCCGCCCGCGTGCGACGTCGCCGAGCAGCTCGAGATCCATGAGGCGCTGCTCGAGGCGATCGAGGCCGGGCTCGTGAAGTCGGCGCACGACTGCTCCGAGGGCGGTGTGGCCGTCGCGCTCGCCGAGGCGTGCGTCATCGGCGGCATCGGCGCGACGGTGGAACTCGACGACGACCTCGCGCCGGCGTTCTCGCTGTTCTCGGAGACGCAGGGCCGCATAGTCCTCACGTGTGCCGACGGCGATGCCGAAGCACTCACCGATACCTTCGTGCGCCGCGGCGTACCGTTCTCGGTGATCGGTGAGGTCGGCGGCGACCGTCTCGTCATCGAAGGCAAGCTCGACCTGCCGGTCGAGGCGCTCCATGCCGCGTGGGGCGACGCTCTCGAGCGCATGGTGAGCGGCGACGCGCCGCTCACCCAGGAGCTTCACGAAGGCTGACGCCTGTCCGTGCACCATGGAGGATGAGCCTGTGTCCACGATTCCGAGCCCGTACCTGACCGCCGTCCGGGCGCGCTTCGTCGCCGTGCTGGTCGTGGCGATCGCACTGTTCGCCATCCTCATGCCGGGGACCGCATACGCCGTCGATTCCGCGGTCGTCGCCGGATCACTCTCGGACGGTGCGGGCTCGCCCCTCGTCGGGCTCGATGTCGAGCTCTACCGGGCCGACGGGACGGGCTCGTTGGTCGCGGCCGCGGTCAGTGGCGCGGGAGGCGCGTACTCGATCGATATCCCGATCACGGAGATCCTTCCGCAGGCGTACTACCTGCGCATCGTCGATCCGGCTGTCGTCCCCGAGCACCCGACTGTCTGCTGGAAGAGTGCGGGCGCCGCGTTCCAGAGCCAGGGGTACGAGCCTTTCGTCGTCGGCCCGGGCGCTGCGGTCATTCTGGGTATCGAGGTTCCGCGCTTCGCACGGATCGTCGGGAAGGCGTGGGAGACCACCGACATCAAGTCGCTCGATCAGATCTCGGTCACGCTGCTGAAGCAGCAGGACGGCGTGTGGGAGCCCGCGGCGACGGCGACGACCACCGCGAGCGCGTTCGGCTTGTACCGCTTCGACCTGGAACTCCCGGTGGGGGCGAGCGCCGACTACAAGGTCCTGTTCTCCGACCGGGCGCACGTGTGGAGCAACTTCTTCTACGATTCGGCCACGCGCACGAGCGCCGCGGGCATCGTGTCCGCCAGCGAAGGCGTGACCGTGACCGCCGGACAGCTGATGGCCCGCACGAGCTCGATCGTCGGGGTCGTGAAGGACGCGGCCGGCCGGCCCGTCGCGGGTGCCGAGGTGGCAGCGCGCTTCGTTGACGAGGGTCTCTCGGATGCGGCGCTCGATCCGCTCCCGCCGGTCTTCACGGATGCGTCGGGCGCCTACTCCATCAGCGGTGTCTCGCTCGGTGCCTGGTCCGTAAGCGTCAGTGACGCGGACCGCATGCGCTACCTCGCCTGGGAGACCGCCGCCTCCATCGACGTCACCTCATCGGACGTCGCGGTTCGCGCCGATGCGACGCTCCGACCCGCCGGCCGTATCCGGGGCGTGGTCAAGGAGGCGGGCACGAACATGCCCCTCGGAGGGATGGTCGTCCTCGCTCAGCAGTACGACCCGCAGACCGCTCGCACGATCGTCACGAGCGTCGAGACGTATACGACGGGCGACGGCCTGTTCGAGGTCGGCGGGCTCGCTGCAGGACCCGTCGAGCTGAGCGCGTTCGACGTGAACGGCCAGCATCTCACGACCTTCTACGGCAACGTCCAGGATCGCGATGACGCAGTCTGGGTCCAGCAGCACGAGGGCAGGACGTGGACGGTCGCCCCGATCCTCATGCCGCTGTCGGGGACACTCTCGGGTCAACTGACGGACGCCGGGGGAAGTCCGCTTCCGGCCGATCCCGAGGGCCTGCCGATCGGAACGGTCGATGCGTTCAGCGCCGACGCGAGTGGCGCATGGGTGTGGCGCGGGACCTGGCCGGTGTCCGGTGACGGTCTATCCGAGTACGTGATCGGCGACCTGCCCGCGGGCTCCTACGTGCTGCGCTTCGCCGTCGAGGGCTGGGCACCCACCTACAGCGGCGGAGCGAGTTCCCCCGACGCAGCCAGTCGCGTGACGATGACGACCGGCGACGTCCGGCTGCCGGACCGTGCTCTCATGCGGGGCGGCTCGATCGCCGGAGTGCTGTCGTACGAGGGCGGGGGTCGCGTGCAGGGTGGCGATGGCGCCGTCGTGGTCCGCGCCGTCGATGCGAGCTTCACGAAGGACGCCGCTCTGTCACAGGAGGGCACGTACTCGGTCGCGGGACTGCCCCCCGGCACCTACAAGGTGCTGTTCAGGCCGCTCGGCGGCAACGCGAACGACGATGCGGCAGCATTCGCACCGCGCTACCACGGTGGCTCCACGAGCTTCGCCGGGGCTGAGGACGTCACGGTGGTCGACGGTGTGGTCGCGGACGTCGGCTCGGACGAGGTCACGTCCGGACTGCGCATGAGCGGCATCGTCTCCGATGGTGGTGGCGCCCGCGTACGCGGCGCGCAGGTGATCTTGGAGCGCGTCGGCGACACGACGGAGACGCGCTGGTCCGCGACGACAGGGTTCGATGGCTCCTATGAGGTCGAGAACCTCGTTCCCGGCGATTATGCCGTCAGCTTCGTGCCCGGCGCGGCGTTTCCCGAGTTGGCAGAGGTCTACCACGGTGGAACCCCGTTCCGTTCGCTGTGCGAGACCTATCCCGTCGCAGCGGACCAGACGCTCGACGTGACGCTGCCTGTTCGAGCGACCCTCTCCGGCCGTGTCATGGCTCCCGATGGCGCGCCGGGTGTCTTCTCGGCCGACCGCCTCCGCCTCACCCTCCTGTACAAGTCCGCCGGTCTGTGGCGTGAGGTCGGAACCGGCTACGCGGCGTCGGACGGAGTCTTCGCGTATGACGGTTCGTCCGGACCCGGCGGGATGACGCACCTCGTGCCCGGCTCGTATGCGGTCCGGGTCGATGACGAGCGCGGCGTGTTCGCGAGCCGCGTCTTCGGCATCGAGGACACGGGCGTCGTGTCGCCGGCCGAGCCGACCACGACCATCGAACTGACCGGAGCGGCTCGCGAGATCACAGGGCTCTCTCCGCGCCTCGTGCTCGAGGCGGCGCAAGGGCGTCCGTCGATCGTCGTGATGCCCCCGAGCGTGGCGTACGGCGGCGCCTCGACGCTCTACTGCTCGCTGAGGGATCGCTTCGGCTGGGGCATGCCTCGCAACGAGGTGGTGCTCGAGTGGTCGCCGAACGGGAGCTCGCTGTGGACGCCGCTCACGACGACCATGACGGCCGGGACGACCGATGCCGAGTTCGTTCAGGAGGTCCGCCCCTCGGCGCGCACCTACTATCGCCTCGGCTGGCGGCAGGCCGGCCTGGCCACGACCTATGGTCCGGTCGTGAGCGTGTCGCCGCTGGTGTATCTGAGCCTCTACGCGCCGACGTCCGCGCGCCATGCACGCACGTTCAGCGTCTCGGGTTACCTCAAGCCCGCTCACAACGGCGCGACGGTGTACGTGTACGCCTACCGCTACGTGCGCGGGCGTTGGGTCATCGGACGCTCCTATTCGACGCGGGCAGCCCGGTATCGGTCATACAGCCGCTACGTCCGCAGCGTCTCCCTGCCGTATGCGGGCAGGTGGATGATCGTCACCCGCTACCGCGGTGACGCCTCCCATGCGGCGAACTCGGCGACGCGCTACGTCACCGTGAGGTGACACCGGAAGGAGCGCGCACGTGTTCGACCCGTGACAGGTGTCGGACCCGCGGCGTACCCTGCTGGAAAGCCGTTCGACGGGAGGTACCGATGTGGAGCTGCTGACCGGACTCGGCCTCGCCGTACCCGCGGGCCTCAACGCCTACATCCCGCTGCTCGCCGTGGCCATCGCGGAGGCGGCCGGATGGGTCGATCTCCGAGAGCCGTACGCGCTGCTCGGTTCGTGGTGGGCGATCGCGCTGATCGCGGTGCTCCTGCTCGTCGAGATCCTTGCTGACAAGATCCCCGGTGTCGACCACGTTAACGATGTCCTCCAGACGGTCATGCGGCCGGCGGCCGGCGGACTGCTCATGGCAGCCTCGATGTCGCGCAGTGGCATCGATCCGGCTATCTGGGTCTTCGCAGGCGTGCTTCTGGCGGGTGGCGTGCACGCCGCCAAGGCTGCGACCCGGCCGGTGGTCAACGCCGCGACCGGCGGCACCGGCGCGCCGGTGGTCAGCATCCTCGAGGACATCCTCGCCGCAGTGACGTCCATCCTCGCTCTCGTCGCCCCGGTTCTCGTCGGTGTCGCCCTCGCGGCGATCGCGTTCATGCTATGGCGCCTGTGGGTGCGTCGGCGCCGGTCGCTCCGGCCGCATGAGGCGTACGGCGGGACGCCCGGCCCGTAGTCCGACCTGCCCACGAGAAGCGACGTCAGGGGACTGCCGTGTTCGACGCTCGGATCGCGCGGACGATGGCAGCGCTGCTCGCCGTCACGGCCGTCGTGTCCATCGCGACCAGTGCCCCGCTGTTCGGCATCCGGGGTGTCCCGCGCCGAAGCGCAGCCGTCATCCGTGACGTGCCGATCGGCGAGCGGGTGGTCGCAATGACCGTCGATGACGGGCCGTCGGACACGTATACGCCTCGTGTGCTCGACGAACTCGCGCGAACGGGATCCAGGGCCACGTTCTTCGTCGTCGGAACGAGCGCGCAGCTCCATCCCGCGCTTGTTCGTCGGCAGGTGGCTCTCGGTTGTGAGGTCGCCGCCCACACCTGGTCGCATCCCGACATGGGCGTCATCTCCTCCGACGAGACGTCCCGTGAGGTGTGGGCCGGCGCGACCGCCATCGAGGAGATCACCGGACGGTGGCCGTCGTACTTCAGGCCGCCCCGGGGGCGGGTGACGCCGGCGGGGCTGCGAGCCGCTGCGGCTGCGGACCTGCGCGTCGTGAACTGGAGCCTGTGCATCGAGAGCCGGAAGCTCCCGTCTCCGGAGGCGCGGGCGGCTCGCATCCTGCGCCGCGTCCACCCGGGCGACATCATCCTCGTCCACGACGGGATGGGCAGGCGCGCCGGTTCGGTGGCAGCGCTCGCGATCGTCCTCGACGGTCTCAAGGCGCGCGGCTATCGCGTCGTGACGGTCAGCGAACTGCTCGGGTCTGCCGCGCGCTGACGCATCGCACCCCCGTGCTAGAATGCGTCGTCTCTGGCGAACCCTCGCAGGAAGACCCTCACCCCCTCATGGATGACTGGATCCTCTCCGAAGCCCCCGACAGTCCCGAAGAGGCGTGCGGCGTGTTCGGCGTCTACGCCCCCGGCGAGCAGGTCGGCCGCCTCATCTACTTCGGACTCCACGCGCTGCAGCACCGCGGCCAGGAGTCGGCCGGCATCGCCGTCGCGGACGGCCACACGATGACGCTTCGCAAGGAGCTCGGACTCGTCCCGCAGGTGTTCAAGGAGTCCGACCTGGCCACGCTCGACGGCCACATCGGCATCGGCCACACCCGCTACTCCACGACCGGCTCCTCCACGTCGTGGGAGAACGCCCAGCCGATGCTCTCCTCGATCGGGCCGAACACCATCGCACTCGCGCACAACGGCAACCTGGTCAACACGGTCGTCCTGCGCGACAAGATGAAGGGCCACGGCGTCCGCTTCCGTTCAACCACGGACTCCGAGGTCATGGCCACGCTCGTGGACCACTTCACGCAGGAGCACAACTCGCTGCGCGGCGGCATCCGCGAGACGATGCGCCTGATCACCGGCGCCTACGCCGTCGTGATGATGACCGAGGAGGCGCTCTACGCCTTCCGTGACCCGAACGGCGTGCGCCCGCTCGTCCTCGGCACGCTGGAGAACGGCGGCTGGGTCGTCTGCTCCGAGACGTGCGCGCTCGACATCGTCGGTGCGAAGTACGTCCGTGACGTCGAGCCGGGCGAACTGATCAAGATTTCCGCGAACGGGCTCGAGAGCGAACAGGGCGTGCCTGCGGGCCGACGCAGCCTCTGCATGTTCGAGTTCGTCTACTTCGCGCGGCCCGACTCGTTCATGTACGACTGCACGCTGTACGAGGCGCGGCAGCGCATGGGCGCCGCGATCTCGCGCTCAGCGCCGGTCGAGGCGGACCTTGTCATCGGCGTCCCGGACTCGGGCACGCCGGCGGCCACCGGTTACGCGATGGAGAGCCGCATCCCGTTCGGCGAAGGGCTCGCCAAGAACCGCTACGTCGGCCGCACGTTCATCTCGCCGAGCCAGACGCTGCGCCAGCAGGGCATCCGCCTGAAGCTCAACCCGATGCGCCACGCGCTCGAGGGCAAACGTATCGTCGTCGTGGACGACTCGATCGTGCGCGGCAACACCACGAAGAAGCTCGTCGCGCTGCTGCGCGAGGCCGGGGCGCTCGAGGTGCACATGCGCATCACGTCGCCGCCGGTGAAGTGGCCGTGCTTCTACGGCATCGACACCGACACACAGGAGCAGCTCATCGCCTCCCAGAAGTCAGTCGAGGAGATCCGCGAGCACATCGGCGCCGACTCGCTCGCGTACCTCTCGATCGAGGACATGGTCGCCTCCACGGGCGGCGACTCGTCGCAGTACTGCCTGGCCTGCTTCGACGGCGACTACCCGGTGGACATCCCGGAGTCGGTCCGGAAGGGCAAGATGGCGCTCGAGTCCGCGCCGAAGTGCTGACGACGATCCTGCGCACGCTCGCCCTGGGCGTCGCGAACGGCCTCGAGTTCAACCCTCTGTTCGCGATCGGCGGTGCGATCGTCGCGGCCGCGCTCGCCGGCTCGCCGCGCGGCTCGGAAGCGAGGCGCCCCTACGCCGTCGCCGTCCTCCTGCTCGCGTGGCTCGTCGGCGACGGCCTCCGCGTGATCGCGACGGCGCGCGGCGGCTACGACGGCGGGCACGCCGACACCGTCTTCTGGGTGTCGGTCGTCACGTGGGGACTCGTCTCGCTGCTGGTCGGCTACGTCGTCCCGGCGCTCGCGGGCATCACCGTCGGGCGGGCCGTCACGCACGGCACCGGGTGGCTGTCCGCCATCGTGGTCGCGGCGG
This sequence comes from Coriobacteriia bacterium, assembly GCA_030652345.1. Next base: position 10,795 of record JAUSAU010000068.1, on the reverse strand, counting down.
CCGTCTCGGGCGCGCTCGCGTGGATCGCGCCGGCGCTCGCCACCTCGCTCACCACGCTCGCGCGGGCGCACTGAGCCGCCATTCCCGCGTGCTAGACTGACCGCGCGAAACGCACCCCCGAGACGATCCCGGAGCCGCCCCGCATGGTCACCCTCGGCCTCGAGGAAGAGGTCTTCGTCTGCGAGCCCGAGCGCCCGAACCTCGGGTCGCTCGCGTATCTCGCGCGCCTCACGTGGTTGGACCCGAAGCGGCACTACGCCCGCACGGCGTCGAACTGGGCGCGCGCCGCGGACCTCCCGCAGGGCCTCATGAGCTGCGTCGAGATCTCCACCGGCGTCCACGACGATCCGGACGAACTCGTGGACGACATCGCACGGCGCCGCCGAGAACTCGGTGCGGTCGTCGGCACCCGCGGCCTCATGGTCCCGCTCGGGCATCTCCTGCAAAACGACGCGCCCACCAACGTCGCCGCCCTGCAGTTCCACGTCGGGACGCCGGATCGCGAGCGCGCCTACCGCAACCTCGCCTACGCGCTCCCGCTGCTCGCGCTGCTGGCCGCGGACTCGCCCGGCGCGTCGGGGACTCGCTTCGGCCAGAGCTACCGCATGGCGCGCGGGTTCGCCGTCGGCCCGCTCGGCGACGACCCGACCGAGCGCTTCCAGGACCTCATCGTGAGCAAGCGCCTCGGCACGATCGAGGTGCGCGTGCTCGACCCGCTGTGGGATCTCGAGCGCGTCCGCGTGATCGCCCGGGCGATCCGCGAGATCGCGTCGCTGCCCACCGACCTGCCGTTCGACCGCGACGCCTACAACGAGCTGCGCGGCTCCATCGCCGAGATCGGCTGGACCGAACCGCTCGCGCCGATCCTCGAGCGCGTCTCGCAGGTCGCCGACATCCCGCGCGCGATGCTCGAGCGCACCGCCGCAGACGAGGTCTGGGAGCTCTACGAGCGCGAGGGCCTCGTCCCGACCTACTCGGCGCTCGACCAAGGCTGGCGCACCGGTGTCTTCGAACCCCGCCCGGTCGCGCCGATGCACGCGAGCGCCCTTCGCGCCGCGGCGGGCCTTGCCGGATACTACGTCCCGAAGTTCCCGTACGTGACCTGGAAGTACCTGAAGGAGAAGTAGGGCGCCCGCCACGCGCGAGCCCGCACCCCCATGAGGAGAACGATGACCTGGATCCTGATCGTCGCCGCGGCACTCGTCGTGGTACTGACCACGCTCTACTGCCTCAACCGCTTCGTGTGGTTCTACCGCGACCCGCAACGCACGCCGGAGTCCACTGACGCGAACGCGATCATCTCGCCGGCCGACGGCCAGGTCGTCTACATCAAGAAGTTCGAGGACGGCGGCGTCTACTCCGAGAAGCTCGGGCGTCGTATCGAGCTGACCGAGATCGCCGAGCTGCCGCAGACGAAGGGTCGCAGCGGCTGGATCATCGGCATGTACATGTCGCCGTTCGACGTGCACTTCAACTACGCGCCGGTCGCGGGCACCGTCACGGCCCAGCGCTACACGAAGGCCGACGCGAACCTGCCGATGGTGGATCTCTCCGAGTACATCCGCATCGCGTTCCTGCGCCGCCCGTTCGACAACTTCGCCGCCGCGTTCCATCTGGAGAACGAGCGCAACACCGTGCTCATCCAGCCGAACGCTTCGTCGGCCGAGGGCCAGCCCGACATCGCGGTGGTGGAGATCGCCGACAAGTTCGTGAACAAGATCGACATCCTCGCCACGGACGGTGACGAGCTCAAGGTGGGCGACAAGCTCGGCTTCATCAAGCGCGGCAGCCAGGTGGACGTGATCATCTTCGACGCCGACATGGACTGGAACGTGGAGTTCGGACAGCAGACGTACGGCGGGCAGACGCTGCTGGGGCGCTGGAAGCAGTAGTCCCCCCGGGTGCGCGGTGCCGTCTACCGACATCCGCGCCCTGGCACCGGTTTGACGCGATTCGTCCACTAGCACATCGCACCCTCTAACGGGTATGTTCACTCCACTTGGTGCTGCGCGCTCCGGGCTGGCTTCTTGCGCGCGGCGCCCCGGGAAGGGTGTTCCATACTTGTAAGGGGGCTCGCAATGTCGCGCGTAACCTACCCATGGAAGCGGATCCTGAGCGCCGTCATCATGATGGCGCTCGTCGTTTCTCTCGCACCGCTGGCGTTCGGTGCCGCTGCGCAGCCGCGCAACGACGCACCTGTCGCGCTGGCCGCGAAGGGATCCATCGTCTCGGCGTCCGATACGGCGCTGTCCAAGACGCTCGCCAAGGGGCTGCGTACCGCAGCCAGTGGTGGCGGGGCGAAACTCCTCGATGTGCTCGTGCAGCAGCAGCGGGGGAGCGCCAAACCTGCGAATCTGCAGTACGCACTCCGGCTCGCGCTCAAGGGCGACACGAAGAGCGACTACTGGGTGGGAAAGGTACGCGCCGACCGGCTCACGAAGCTGGCGACCGCGAAGGGCGTCACGTACGTCGCGGACAACGGACGCCGCACGCCGCCGACGCCTCCCGACGTCAAGAAGCGCACGAAGGCCGAGGTCCTCAAGGGCAACCTGAAGCAGCGCCGCGCCCTCGCCGCGGCGGTCAAGGCCGGCACGCGCACCAAGACGGGCTCGACCGAGGCCGCCGCTCCGAAGGCGCCCGCAAAGGGCTCCGGCCAGCCCAACGCCTGGTACGACGTCGGACCGGGTCATGATTCGGCCGCCGCGTGGGCAAACGGCTTCACGGGTTCCGGCGTCAAGGTCGCCGTCGCTGACGACGGGCTGGACTTCGGTCACCCGGATCTCGAAGGTACGCAGGCGTACACCGACGACGCAGGGTCGCCGTACGACGGCTGGCCGCTCGCGTTCGACCCGTTCTCCACGTACCTGTACGCGCTGGACGCGACCTACGACACGACGATGGTCAAGGACGGCGACAGCTGGTTCACGTCGACAGCGGACACGATCACCGTCGACGCGTCGACGTGGCAGGGCTCCACCTACACCCTGCCCGCCACCTCGAAGTCGGGTGTCTACCACATCGGCCGCCTGTGGGATGAGAATCTCGCGACCTACTACTACCACGGCAGCTATCCCGCGCTCATCGCGGTCGACGAGAACGTCGCCGGCGTCTACGACACGGTCTATGTCGACCTCGACTTCAGCCTCGACTTCACCGATGACAAGAAGCTGACGAAGTCCGATCCGGTCTCCACACTGGACTTCTGGGATGCGTCCACCGACTCCTACGGCACGGACGGCTACGCCGACCTCTCCGGTGGCATGCTGTACTGGATCTCCGACGGCGCGAACCATCCGCCGTTCGCGGTCGAGGAGTTCTCGAGTCTCGCCTCGAAGCCCGCACCGGCCAACGGTGACATGGTGTGCATGATGGGCGCTTACGACCTGGACTCCGACCACGGCACCCTCTGCGGCTCCAACGTCGCAGCCCAGGGCAAGATCGACGGTCCCTCGATCTTCGGCGAGTACCCCGCCTACAAGGGCGACAACACGTGGACGACCGGCGGCATGGTCCAAGGAGCCGGCAAAGACGCAGAGCTCGTGGCGATCTCTGACGTCTATATGAACTACAGTATGTCGACGCTCATGGCCTACGACTTCGTCTCCTTCGGGCTCGACGGCGTGGCTGACAGCGGCGACGAGATCCAGGTCATGTCGAACTCGTACGGCGAGTCCTCGACCGACAATGACGAGTGGGACTTCCCGTCGCGCTACGTGGCATTGCTCAACGAGTTCTACGCACCGAACACGTCGTTCCTCTTCTCGACCGGCAACGGCGGTCCGGGCTACGGGACCAACGCCCCACCGAGCCCATCGACCGGCATCGGTGTCGGCGCCTCGACGCAGTTCGGTTCCGGAGGCGGTTGGGACTCGATCGACACACTCGCGCAGGTCACGTACGGCGACGTCATCCCGTTCTCCAACCGCGGTCCATCCGCGATGGGCCACAGCGGTCCGACGATCGTCGCCGACGGTGCGTACGCGTCCGGCGCCAAGGTCCTCTCACTCGCCAACGGTGACGGCTGGACCGCGTGGGAGATCTGGGGCGGCACGAGCCGCAGCTGCCCGGTCGCGGCCGGCAACATGACGCTCATCTACCAGGCGTTCAAGGGTGCGAACGGCCGCTGGCCGACGTACACCGAGGCGCGCGCCCTGATGGCCAACGGCGCAACGGACCTCAACTACGACACGCTCGTCCAGGGCTCCGGATCGGTCAACGCTGACCGTTCGACGCGTCTGGCCGCCGGTATGTCCGACGGCGGCATCAAGGTCACGCCCGAGTCATGGTATCCGGGCGCCTTCCGCGGCGACAAGGCTCCCGCGTTCGCGCAGATCATGCACCCCGGCGAGAGCGACTCGGCGGTCCTGACGGTCCAGAACCCGGGCTCCGGCTCAGTGGAGGTCACGATCACGGACAGCTGGCTGCAGCGCAAGGGCACCGAGACGTTCTCTGCGCACCTCACCACGACAGCGATGAGCCCGTACGACGCGGCCCGTCCGGACTACATCATCGAGATCACCGACATGATCCCCGCCGGAACCGACCTGGTCGTGGCGCGCGCGGTCTTCCCGATGGCCCAGCTCGACCCCGACTTCGACAGCATCCCGGAGAACCGGGTCCGCATGATCACGTACGACTGGACCGATCGCAACGAGAACGGGACGCTCTGGACGGACACCAACGGCAACGGCTTCGTGAACACCGGCGAGATCGACGCGAACGAGTACATGCGTTTCACGTACGCGAACGCGATCGGCACCTCGCTCGAGAACCGCGTGCAGAAGCCGCTCGAGCGCAGCCACGACGGCATCTTCCTCGGTCTGGCGCAGCAGATGCGCGACTCGGCCGTCGACGTGACGATCGAGCTGTCGTTCTGGAGTCGCGGCGACATGCCGCTACTCGCCACGCCCGCCAACCACTTCCGTCTCGCCGCAGGCGCGTCGCGTGACGTGCCGGTCTACGCGTCGGTCCCGTCAGACGCCGACCTCGGTGTCTACGAGGGCCAGTTCCTCGTCACCGCCGACGGCACCTCGACCGTGGTCCCGGTCATCACGACCGTCGCGGGCACGGGCACGGACCTGACCTTCGGTGGCCCGCAGCAGTACGAGCAGCTCATGGATAACGGACGCGTCTTCGGCTACACGGATATGGCATGGCGTCCGGAGGCCGGCGACTGGCGCTTCTTCGCCACTGACGTCCCCGATTCCCAGTCGCTCGGCGCCGGCGCCACCTGGCTGACCCACACGGTCTGGAAGGGCCGGACCAGCGACATCGATACCCTGCTCTACGGGCCGGTGGAGGCGGCGTTCGACGAGCCGGGCTTCTTCGGTCCGTACGACCTGGGCTTCAAGGGCGGATCGCCCAACACGAACTACTCGACGATGTACGGCGGCGGTTTCTGGTCGTTCAACACGGCCACCGGCCGCTCCGAGGACTGGGTCACCGGGTCGCTCACCAACGGGCTCAACGAGATCATGCTCCACAACGTGGTCTATGAAGGCGCGGGAGTCGGCCTGCCCTTCTACGGCGAGACCGGCGTTCTGAACGTCGATCCCGTCGCGGCCCACTTGGAGAACACGCTGACCGACCAGTCCGTCGACTTCGGGTTGAGTTCCTCGATCCCGCTCGAGGGCTTCGAGGCGGAGGCGTTCGGCATGTCCCGTATCTACGAGGCCGCCGGCAGCGTCGATCAGGACGCGAACTGGACGCACGAGTTCACCGTGAGCCACGCGAGCTACATCGAGGCTTCGACGGCGAACGAGAGCTCCGACATCGACCTGTACCTGGAGCGCTGGAACGGCTCGCGGTGGGTCACCCTTGCGGGGTCGGAGAGCGGCAGTGGCAACGAGTACATCAAGGTGACCCTGCCCTCTGACGGCGACTACCGCATCCGCGTCTACGGTTACAGCGTCACAGGTGGCACCGACACGTTCATGGCCCGCGTCGCCGTGCCGCAGGGCAACGACATCACCCTGTCGGGTGTCCCGGCCGGCGCCGTCGCCGCCAACGAGACGTTCACGCTCAACGCGCAGTTTAGCAAGGACCGCACGGCGCTCGCCGACCGCGACGGCGAATGGCAGGGCATCCTGGCCTGCGGCCCCGCGGGAGCCGGCAGCGCGCTGCAGATCCCGATCACCCTGCGCTACCCGTTCTACCTCGAGAGCTTCTCCCCGGCGGACGGCGCGGTGCGCGTCCCGACATCGACGGTCGTCTCCGCGACGTTCTCGAAGCTGCTCGACCCGACCACACTGAGCGGGCAGAGCTTCTACCTCGTGTCGGATACCACGACGGTGACCGCTCCGATCACCTACGACGCAGCGCACGCCACGGCCGAGATCACCGTGACGCTGACTGCCGACACGACCTACACGGTCAACCTGACCCCGGACATCCTGGCCGCCGACGGTACGCCGTTCGAAGGCGCGACGTGGTCGTTCCACACCAAGGCGGTCAAGGAGCGCGGCCGGACGGCGATCACACTCGACGTGGCCGGGACGACGATCCCGTACGGCGGGTCCGTCCCCTTCACGGCCAAGTCGGTCCTCTCGCCGTATCTCCAGCCGACCGTGATGCCGCAGTTCTTCCTGCCGACACTGCCGGATGGCGGCGCCCGTGTCGCGATCATGTTCCAGCCGGTGGGGTCGAGCGAGTGGATCACCTATACGGTCGGGACGACCGACCGCTACGGCTATCTTCGCGGCCGCGTCGGTGCGAGGCAGCCGGGCGCGTTCAAGGCGGTCCGTCTGCAAGACGTCAACGGCTGGAGCTCCGAGTCCAACATCGAGAACTACACGATGGCCTTCTCGGTGAAGCTGACCGCACCTCGCGGCAGTTCCGTGAGGCGCCGCCATGCGGTCTGGGTCACCATAGCCGTCCAGCCGGGCGCGGCAGCCGCCAACCGCAGGGCGACGGTCCAGCGTTGGAACGGGCGCCGCTGGGTGGCGTTCCGTTATGTCGGACTGAACTCCCGAGGCACGATCGGCTTCTGGGTCTACAGCTCGATACCGGGCACCAAGCGGTTCCGCGTCATCGTGGGTTCGTACATGGGCTACGCGGGCGCATCCTCGAACCAGCTGCTGCTGCGGTGGCGGTAGACTCCCGGGCCTGAGGTGGATTAACGCAACCTAAAGGAGTATAAAGACCCCAAGAGGAGGCCACTCCCAGGCTTCCTTGGATCGAGTGGACGGAAGGCTCCGCGGCAGACACGCCGGCGGGGCCTTCCGCCTGCCCGGGCACCTGCGCTATGCGACAATGTCCACGAGAAGACCTCCGCCGCGCGACCCGAGGAGCCCCGCACATGCCCGACCGCGACGACGAGCGCCCGATCTCGTACCGCGACACCGGTGTCGACATCGACGAGGGCGCGCGCGCCGTCGAGGCGATCCGCACCTCCGTGCGCTCCACCTACCGCCCCGAGGTCATCGGCGATATCGGCGGCTTCGGCGGCCTGTTCTCCGCCTCCGCGTTCAAGGACATGGCCGACCCGGTGATGGTCTCGGGCACCGACGGCGTGGGCACGAAGCTCAAGCTCGCGCAGCTGCTCGGGAAGCACGACACCGTCGGCATCGACCTGGTCGCGATGTGCGTCAACGACATCCTCGTGACAGGCGCCGAGCCGCTCTTCTTCCTCGACTACGTCGCGATCGGCAAGGTGGAGTCCGCCAAGGTCGCCGCCATCGTCGAGGGCATCGCCGAAGGCTGCCGCCAGGCCGGCTGTGCGCTCGTCGGCGGCGAGATGGCCGAGCATCCCGGCGTCATGGACGATGACGACTACGACCTCTCCGGCTTCTGCGTCGGCGTGGTGGACCGTCCGAAGATGATCGACATCACCACGATCGAGCCGGGCGACACGATCCTCGGCCTTGGCTCGAGCGGCGCGCACTCCAACGGTTTCTCGCTCATCCGCCGCGCGCTCGTGGATGGCCACGAGGACGAACTCGACCTCCCGCGCGTGGACCTCGGCGGCGCCACACTCGGCGCCGCGCTGCTCGAGCCGACGCGCATCTACGTGGAGTCGCTGCTGGCGCTCCTGCGCTCCGGTGCGAGCGTGAAGGGCATGGCGCACATCACCGGCGGTGGCATCTCCGAGAACCTCAACCGCTGCCTGCCGCCCACGGTCGACGCGCTCGTCACCCGCGGTTCGTGGAAGGAGCCGAAGATCTTCGGCCTCCTGCGCGACGCGACGCGTCTGGACGACGACGAGCTGCTGCGCACGTTCAACATGGGCATCGGCATGGCGCTCGTCGTGCCCGCGCGCGAGGCGGCGGCCATCGCCGTGACGCTGCGCGAGGCGGGCGAGACGGTCTTCGAGATCGGCGAGATCGTGCCCGGCACCGGCGTCGTCCGCTACGCGTAGGGCGGGCGCGCGATGGGACGCATCCGGCTCGGCGTGCTGATCTCGGGATCCGGCACAAACCTGCAGTCGATCCTCGACGCCTCCGCCGCGGGCCGGCTCGACGCCGACGTCGCCGTGGTCATCTCGAACAAGGGCGATGCGTTCGGGCTCGAGCGCGCTCGCACGGCCGGCGTGGCCGCCGTGCACGTGGACCCCGCGGCGTACGCGGACCGTGACGCCTACAACCACGCCCTGCGCGCGGCGCTTGACGAGCACGCGGTCGACTACGTCGTGATGGCGGGCTACATGCGCCTGCTCGGCACCGAGGTGCTCGACGCCTACCCGATGCGCGTGCTCAACATCCACCCGGCGCTCCTGCCGTCCTTCGCCGGCGCGCACGGCATCGCCGACGCGTTCGCCTCCGGCGTCAAGGTCACCGGCGTGACGGTCCACTTCGCGAACGAGGTGTTCGACGAAGGACCGATCGTCGCCCAGGAGGCCGTGGCCATCGCCGAGGACGACACGATCGAGTCGCTCGAGGAGCGCATCCACGCGGTGGAGCACCGCCTCTACCCGGCCGCGCTGCAGCTCGTCGCGCAGGGGCGCGTCGTCATCGAGGGCCGGAAGGTCCGTGTCCTTCCCGAGTAGCGCGGCCTTCGGGCCGCTCGGCCCGCTCGGGGCGGTCGTGGCGCCGGCGGACATCGCGCCGGCCGCGTGGCTCGAGTCGCTCACTGCGCGCCATCCGCTCGTTCTGGCGCCCTCCGGGGAGCGCGGGTGGTTCGGTGGAACGACGCTCGTGGCTATGGACCCGGGGGAGTGCGGCACGGGCAGCGCGGACGACGCCCTGGACGCCGCCATGCGCTCGACTGCGGAACCGGTACTGTGCGCCGCGCTGCTCCCGTACGACGGCGAGGCGCGTTGGGCGACCTACCGTCGCGGACTCGTGCGCGCTCCCGACGGCTGGCGGATGTGGGGCGACTGGGCGGGTGCCGAGGTGCCCGCGCCGCCCGACGCAGTGGCGCCTGCTGAGTCGATCGCCCGCGACCTCGTCACCGATATGGAACGCGCGGCGTTCACGGGCGCGGTCGACGAGGTGCGCGAGCGGATCCTGGCCGGCGACGTCTACGTTCTCAACCTCACGCGGCGCCTCACCGGGACGCTGAACGCGAGCCCGGGCAGCGCGTTCGCGACGCTCGCGGGTGCCGCCGACGCGTCGATGGCAGCGGCGTGGGTGCTCGACGAGGACCGTGCGGTGCTCTCGGCCTCCCCGGAGCGCTTCCTGCGGGTCGCGGACGGCCGCGCGGAGATCATGCCGGTGAAGGGCACGCGGCCGCGCGGCGCCTCGCCCGAGCAGGACGCGGCGCTGGCGGCGGAACTCGTGGCCAGCGCGAAGGAACGCGCCGAGCACGTCATGATCGTCGACCTGGAGCGCAACGATCTCGGACGCGTGTGCGAGCCCGGCTCGATCGTCGCTGACCCGCTCGTCGAACTCGACACCCAGCCGTACTGCCATCAGCTCGTCAGCGTCGTGTCGGGGTGCCTGCGCCCGGGCGTCGGCGTCGGTGAGATCCTGCGCGCGACCTTCCCGTGCGGATCGGTGACCGGCGCGCCCAAGATCGCCGCGATGCGCATCGCGGGGGAGCTCGAACGTTCGCCCCGGGGGGCGTACACCGGCGCACTCGTGGTGGCGCTCCCGGGCGCGCTCGATTCGTCCGTGCTCATCCGGACGCTCGAGGTGGACGGCGACCGCGTCACGTACGGCACAGGCGGAGGCATCACGGTCGAGTCCGACCCGGGCGAGGAGTGGGCCGAGACGGTGCTCAAGACGCGGCCGCTGGTGGGCGGGGTGCCTGCCATCGCGCTCCGGGAGACGTGCCGACTCGTGCGCGGCATCGTCCCGCTGTGGTCGTACCACCGCGCGCGGCTCGAGAGCGGCGGGTGCGGGGAGGCGGTGCTGGCCGTTGCTGATCGCGAGGTCGCGGAGGCTGCCGGGTCGTGGGACGGCCCGGAGTCGAGCCGCCTGCGCCTCACCGTCGAGGTGACGCCGGAGGGCGGCGTCAGCGCCCGTGTCGACCGCCGCCTCTCGTCGCTCGACGTCCCCGGGGGGCCGCGCATCGCGGTCGTCCGCGTGGGCGCGCCGCCGCACCTGCCCGCCGGTGCCGCGAAGCCCGCGGACCGCACCTACTGGGACGACGCCCAGCGCGAGGCGCGAGCGCTCGGCGGCGACATCGCCGTGCTCGTGGACGAAGAAGGCTTCGTGCTCGACGGAGGCACGTCGACGATCTGGATCGCGGTCGACGGCGAGCTGCTCACGCCTCCGGCGCCGCCTGCGGTCGCGGGAGTCGCCCGCGCGTTCCTGCTCAACGCGCTCGCCCGCGCGGGCGCGCCCGCGCGCGTGGAGCCGATCACCGAAGCGATGCTCGAAAGCGCCGACGAGGTCTTCCTCACGAACGCCTTCGG